>JAAWEA010000081.1 GCA_022794055.1 Clostridia bacterium | reverse complement strand
TTCGCCAGCACCTAAAGCATTGGTATCTAGGTCATAATTAGCCATTACCTTAATGTTATAGTACTCACTATCTATTTTATCAAATGTAATTTGATTATTGCCTACTACCAAATTTTGTGTTTTGATTTCATTTTTATGGTCATCAAAAATTACAATGGTTCCATTAGAGATAGTTGTTTCTACATCATTTAGGTTAAAGCTTGCCACTACCTTATTTTTGTCAGTATCATCTTCTTTGTATCCAAAACTAGTAATAGTTGGTTTTTCTTTTAATACTTCGATTTTTATTTTTTGTTCTGGTTCTACATCCAAAAATCTCTTGTTGTTTAATATAATTGTTTCTAAGTTGTATTCTTTTACACCACTTTCTTCTAATGCTGGTAATTTAGTAGTATAATTATTTGTTCCTTCTGTATGTGTTAAAACATATTCATTACCATCTATAATTGCTTTTTCTGGTAAAAAGCTTGTTGCATTAGTACAATTAAAGCTTAAAATTATTTCTTCTTTTTTATTAAAATATTTTGTGTCTTTTTCTTTATTTGATGTTTTTAAGTCACTTACTTGTAAGTTGTAGTCACCAACTAGCATGATTTTTGCTTCTCTGATAACTTGATTTTCTTCTATATTTTCGTCACCTTCTGGATAACGATTATAGTTTGCAATAAATCTTGCCATATATTCTTTATCAACTTCTACATTTTCAAAAACTACTTTTCCATGCTCACCATCTCTTTCAATAGTTGGTTCTTGCACTACTTGTTCTGGCATTCCATCTGTTGCTGGTTTTACTAATTGTACTTTTCCTGTAACATAGCTATTATCAGAATCTACTAATGTAAATGTTACAGTAACTTTATTTTCTGGTAAATTATCTTCTTGTTTAATTTCTTCAATTTTTGGTATGTCTTTTAAAACTGTTACCTCTACTGTATTCTCTACAGTTGCCTCAGTTTCATTAGCAAATAAGATTTTACTAGCAATAAGTTCTAATACTTTTGCTTCTTCTCCTACTTCTGTAGTTATTTCATACACTCCATCTGATTTTTTAGTTGCAATACAGTCTAAATTATTTACACGAATTTTTGCAATTTCACTTTCGCTGTTAGTTTCAATTTCATATATAATTTTAACTGTTCCATTTTTCTCTAAAATGTCTGTTTCCACTTCTGCATTTTTTATTGTTGCAAAACAATGTGCCACGATTTCTTTTTCTAATAAAACACTATCTGTTACTATATGATCTTCTGTTTCTTGATAAGTTGCAATAATTTTAATAATGTAACTATCTGTTGTTTGGGTATTAAATATTTTTTCTATAGTTCCATTTTCTATTTCTTGAATAGTTATATCTTGACTTGCAATTATATTTTCACCACTATCATAAAGAACTATTTTAGCTGATTGAATAGATTTTGCATCATCTTCAATTTCAAAAGTTACTTTAATATTTTTTTCTTGTACATTTTCCTCTGTTTGTATATTAGATACTATTGGTTTTTGAGCATCGATTGTTACAATTACTGTATTTCCAGTTTCTAATACAATTTCTTTTCCATTTTTTAATTTTACTTTTTCAATAGTAATAGTATTTTCTCCAACTTGTTCTAGTCCATCAATAGTTACTGTATACTTATCTTCTTGTTTTGTTACTTCATACTCTTTGTTATTTACAGTAATAGTACCTGGTTCAAAGTTAGAACTATTAGTATTTTCATAAGCAATGTTTGTACTATCAAATTTAATTGTAATTTGTTCCTTTTTAGCAAATTTGTTACTTTCTTGACCATTTTTTAAAGTTTTAATATTGCTTATACTGAACTTATAATCTAATGCCATGGTAAACTCTTTACTATATATGAAAGATTCAGCATTATATTCTTTTCCTTCAATTTGGTCTTTAGCAAGATTATATCCTACACTTATAACAACTCTATAAGTTTTTCCTTCTTCTACTGGTACTTCTTGTCTATTTTCTCCTGCTGTTATATTTGTTTGTACAATTTCTACTTCTGAACCTTCTGTTTGTGGTTCTTGAACTTGTGCTGATATATTTGAAATTTCATAAACACTAAATTGTGCAAATGTAATACTTTCTTCTTCATCCACTAAATTAAAGTTTATATATGCTTTTCCTTCAAATGTTTCTTCTAGTTTATAGCTGTTCTCTTCTATAAGAGGTTGTTCTTTTAAAACACTTACAGATAATGTATTATTCATTTCCACTTCTGCATCTGTATTTAGAATAACTTTGCTTATTTTATATTCTTGTTTTCCAGCTTGTTCTCCTACATTTACTTTTATTTTATAAATTCCATTTTCATTTTGTACTGTATATTCTTGATTATTAATTATAACTTTTTCTAAACTTACATCATCATAATTAATAATAGCTCCAAATGTTATTTCTATTTCTTCACCTTTTTCTGGATAATAATTTGGTGTGTCTAAGTCTATTAGTTCTACAGTATACTCTCTTTTATCTTCTATTTTTTTAACTAAAAGTGATAAATCAGTTACTGTGATTTTTCCATCACTATTCATATCTGCATTAGAAATTTTATCTTCTGGTAAATCTTTTTTATGTATTAAATGTTCTTCTAACAAACTAACATCATTATAGTCTATTATTCCATCATCATTTAATTCTCCTTTAGAAGAAATTATATCAGTAGCATAAATAACTCCTAAAGATATCATTATGAATAATGTAGAACAAATACTAATTATTATTATTTTCTTTGTCTTTTCTTTCATTATATATCCTCCCATTTTTAATTTAGTTTAAATGTGTTTTTAAAGTTTCTATTACTTCTTATTTTGTTTATAATACTGTTATTATAGCATTTTTTGTCTAAAAATTCAAGAAAATTAAAGTTCTTATTTTCTATATTTCCTATTATTTCTTATATATTCTTGATTCTTGACCTTTTTATTGCCTTTTTTACAAATTTATTAACTTTTGTTTACAAATATTTAACAAAATAACTTTCAAAATAAAAAGCATAAACTTCCCTAAGGGTACGAATTATTATTAGGAAAAAAAGGTCATAATTGAAGTTCTTTAATCTTTTAGATTGTTTACATCTTTTGTCTTTATTTACCCTCAAAAATTCTGTAAGACTTTTCTCTGGAATGTGTTTTTGTTGTATAAGAACAATTGATTCTTTCTATACAATGAAAAATTGACTTGTATTTATTTTACAAGTCAATTTTTTATTTAATCATAAATAGTAAATTAGAATAAATTATACCAGCAAATCTTAAAATTCTTAATACTTCCATAAGCTGGCACCTACATGGTGTCCCCCTTCTCCTGTTGGATTGTATAAAGTAACTAATACAACAACTTGAGGATTTTCAATTGGTGCAACACCTAAAAAAGAAGTAACGTATTTATTAGTATTAACACCATCTTCAGAAGTACCTGTTTTTCCACCAATTCTATATCCTAAAACTTTTGCATTTTTTCCTGTTCCTTCACTAACTACAGATTCCATCATACTCAAAACTTTTTCAGATGTTTCTTTTGAAATAACTTCCGATTTTATTTTTGTCTCTACATCTGTTTTTTCTCCTGTTTCACTATCAATAGTTGCCTTTACAACTCTTGGCTGAATTAAATGTCCACCATTTGCAATAGCTGATACTGCTGTTACCAATTGAATTGGCGTAATTTCAAATCTTTGCCCAAAACTTATAGTTGCAAGTTCAACAGGTCCTGCCTTATTTTCTGCTAAAAAAATACTTCCTGCTTCTCCAGGCAAATCAACTCCAGTTATTTGTAGTAATCCGAATTTTTTAAGATAATCATAATACTTATTTACACCTATTTTTTGACCAAGCCCAATAAAAACTGGGTTACATGAATTCATCAAACCTAATCTCAAACTTTCTGAACCATGTGGTCTATAATGTCTCCAACACTTTATTCTAACACCAGCAACTTCTATACTACCTGTGCAACAAAATTCTCCTTCTTTATCAATATCAGAAACTAACCCTTCTTCTAAAGCTGCTGAAGCTGTAATTGTTTTAAAAGTAGACCCTGGCTCATAAGTATCTGTTATTGCCCTATTTCTCCATACAGCTTGCAAACTTTTTGTTTTCTCTGCTTGGTCTGTAGTATCCCATATTCCTTTTAATTCATCTGTATAAGCCGCATAAGGTTCGTTTAAATTATAATCAGGATATGTTGCCATTGCTAAAATATCACCATTTTGCGGATTCATTACAACAATATTTCCACCATCTGTACACTTATTATCTATACAAGCCTCTTCTAGATATTTTTCAACTATTGATTGTATGTTCATATCAATAGTAAGTATTAAATCATTTCCATTTTTCGCTGCAATGTAAGTTTCTCCTTCTACTCCAATCTCTCCACCTTTTGCATCAGTATGTCTTTTAATTGCACCTTTTGTGCCAGAAAGCGTACTGTCATATTTTGCTTCAATTCCATCTAAGCCTTGATTATCACTACCACAAAATCCTATAATTTGAGAAGCTAAATTATTATTTGGATAATATCTTTTTGTGTCTTCATCAATATTTATTCCAGTCATAATATTTTCTGCTTCTATCCATTTTCTAAGTTCATCTGTTTTTTCCTTTTCTACTTTTTTAGCAATAGTTTCAATAGAACTCCTCTTAGATACCTTTTTCAATACTTTTTCATAATCTAATTCAAAAATTTCACAAAGTTTTTTTGCTACCTTTTCTTTATCTTCTTTTGCAATATTTCCTGGATTTACACTTACTGTTTCTACAGTACTACTTTTGGCTAATACTTGACCAGTTGCATCATAAATAGTTCCCCTTTTGGGATTAATTGTTCTGTCTAAAGTTTGTTGTTCATAAGCCATATTGGCTAACTTTCTTCCCTCAATTAATTGAATATAACTTAATCTTACAATTAAAAGGACTATAATTAAAAAAGTTATAAATAAGATTAATCTTAATCTTTTTTTAGTTGATAAATTTATTTCCAGCATAAAAACACCTCTAATAAATATTATTAGAAGTGTGTTATTTTATTCTTTTAAATTTTTTAGAAATTAAAAATTTTATCTAGCAATTCTTCCCACCAGCTTTTTTCTTCTTCCAATATAATTTTTTCAGAAGCTGATTCAACATAGTCTTTCTTTGGCAATGTAATATATACTGTTTGTTTAGTACTTAATTTTTGCATTCCTAATTCTTCTCTTGCAATTTTTTCTATAACACTAGGATTCAAACTATTTTCAATGCCCACTTTTAATTGTTCATTCTCTTTTTGTAATATTGATAATTGTTTTTTCTTTTCTTGAATTTGATTAAAGCTCTTGTCTATTTGAGAGTTTCTACAACTTATGGTTAATAATAATAGGAATAATCCTATAATAAGAAAAGTTGTTTTTACTTGTCTTTTTCTTTGTTCATTGGAAATCTTAACTTGTTGTTTTGGTATTTCTTTTACAACTCTCAAAGGCTTCTGCTTTGTTTCTCTCTTATCTCTTCTTTGATAATCCGGCTCTATTTTTCTAGGACTTGTTCCATATTGATATTTCGATTTTGCCATAAGTTTTTCACCTCTCTTTCTTTTAATAATTTATATCTTTTCAAAAATTCTAAGTTTTGCACTTTTACTTCTAGAGTTTTCATTTATTTCTTCATTACTTGCTACAATAGGTTTTTTGGTAATAATATTTCCTTGTGATTTTGCTCCACATACACAATATGGTAAATCAGGAGGACATGTACATTTTCCCTTAGCATCCAACATTGCCTTTTTTACAGCTCTATCTTCTAAAGAATGAAATGTTATAATACATAGTCTTCCTTGTGGTTTTAAGCATTCAATACATTTTTTAACTGTTGTATATAATGGTTTTATTTCATTATTTACTTCAATTCTGATTGCTTGAAATGTTCTTTTAGCAGGATGTCCATCATTTTGTTTTGATTTTGGTATTGAACTTTCTATAATTTCTACCAATTGTTTCGTTGTTTTTATTTCTTTTTGTTTTCGATACTTACATAAATTTTTAGCAATTTGTTTTGAAAATCTTTCTTCTCCATATTCATAAATTATATTTGCTAATTGTTCTTCTGTATATGTATTAACTACATCTTTTGCAGTGAGAAATTGTGTCTGATCCATTCTCATATCTAGTTCATTTTCTCCTAAATAACTAAACCCCCTATTTCTCTCATCTAGTTGATAAGAAGATACACCTAAATCTAGCAGTATCCCATCGACTTTTTCAATTTTTATATCTTGTAAAATTTCTTGTATGTCATCATGATTTCCTTTAATTAGTTTTATATTTGAAAATTGTTTTAGTCTTTGTGTAGTTGCAAATAATGCCTCATCATCACGATCAATTCCTACTAATAAACCATTAGTTGATAATTTTTTTACAATTTCTATACTATGTCCTGCTCCTCCAATTGTACCATCTACATAAATACCATCTGGTTTTATATTTAATCCATTTATACATTCATAAAGCATAATTGGTTTATGTTTAAATTCCAAAGTTTCACCTCTATTTACTTATTTACAGTTTCTATAATGAAACACATCTGGTATGCAGTACCAGATGTGTTCCTTTTTGAATTTATCTATTGGTATTTTTTTCTTTTGCTTACCCAATTGGTATCTTTTGCATTTTTATCACTTGTGATTATTTCTTTTGTATTATTATCTTAAGTAAATTTATCTTTTGTAGAAATATCTTTTGTAGTCTTATCTTTTGTATTAACTTCTTTTGTAAATTTTACCTTTGTACTCTTATCTTTGGAAATTTATATAAACTTTTGCAAGTTATATACCAAGCATTGTCATATTTTCTGCAATTTCATCTACTGATATTTCTTCATCACATTTTTTCCAATTCTCTTTATTCCAAATTTCTAATCTAGTCCCAACGCCAATAATAACTGCTTCTTTTTCTAGTTTTGCTGCCTCTCTTAAATTATTTGGTATTAAGAATCTCCCTTGTTTGTCTATTTCGCATTCAGTGGCTCCAGACAAGAAAAATCTTACAAAATTTCTTGCGTTTTTATCTGATAGTGGTAATGATTTTAATTTAGATTCAAAGTTTAACCATTCTTCTTGTGAAAAAGCAAATAAACATCCATCTAGCCCTTTTGTTACAACAAATTTCTCTCCAATATCTTGTCTTAATTTAGCTGGCATAATTAATCTGCCTTTTACATCTAGAGAATGCTCGTATTCGCCCATTAACAATGGTCTTCACCTCTTTTCCACTTTTTCACCACTTTGTACCACTTCTCTCCACTTCATGTAAATTGTAATATAACTTTTTAGTTTTTGCAATAGTTTTTTTAAATTTTTTTTATATTTTTTGTACTACTATTAGTTTTACTTAATATTTTTTATCACATTGTCAATACATGTTATTTTTTTATCTACATTGTTATACTCTAAAAAATAAGATTTGAGGAGGTTATTATGACAGAAAATGAAAAAATATTAAGAAAAAACATTGGAAAAAAGATTAAATTAGCTAGGTCAAAAACAAATTTTACTCAAGAAGCTTTAGCTGAAAAAACATCATTATCCCCTAGATATATTAGTCAATTAGAACGTGGAATTGCTTTTGGTAGTGCAAGTACTATTGTAAATGTATGTAAGGCATTAAATATTTCTTCTGATTTCTTATTTAATGATTTAATTCAATCTAATTCTTCTGAATTTATAGATTTAATAGATAACAAATTTTTAGAAAATTATTATCAATTAAATTCTTATAATAAAAAAGTAATTAATCGTTTAACAAGTGATTTGCTAAAACTACAAATAGAAGAAGATTTTAAAACTACTACTTTGAAAGAGAAAAACTAACTATTGTTTTTCTCTTTTACTTATTTTTCTATATTGATATTATTTTTGCATTATGATATTATAATATACAATAAAATGTAAATACTAATAGTATTAACAATAGGAGGTAAAATTTATGAAATTTAAGCAATGGAATAACTTTAAATCAGGA
The DNA here is from genome assembly GCA_022794055.1 of Clostridia bacterium. Taxonomy (GTDB): domain Bacteria; phylum Bacillota; class Clostridia; order TANB77; family CAG-508; genus CAG-269. Next base: position 23,498 of record JAAWEA010000081.1, on the reverse strand, counting down.
GATTGGCAACATGAAATTAATATAAGAGACTTTATCCAAAATAATTACACACCTTATGAAGGAGACGCAAGTTTTCTAGCCTCATCAACAGAAAAAACAAAAAAATTATGGAATGAAGTTTTAGAACTCTATAAAAAAGAAAAAGCTTCTGAAGGTAATGTATTAGACATTGACACAAAAACTATTTCAACAGTTTCTGCTCATAATGCAGGATACATCAATAAAGAATTAGAAGAAATTGTAGGACTTCAAACAGATGCTCCACTAAAAAGAGCTATCATGCCTTTTGGTGGAATTCGTATTGTGGAAAAATCTTGTGAAGCTTATGGAAGAAAAGTTGACCCTGAAGTATCAAAAATTTTTCATACTATAAGAAAAACTCACAATGATGGTGTATTTAGTGTTTATACTCCAGATATAAGAGCTGCTAGAAATAGTCACTTAATTACTGGTTTACCAGATGGTTATGGACGTGGAAGAATTATTGGAGATTATAGAAGAGTTCCACTTTATGGTGTAGATCTTTTAATAGGTCTAAAAAAAGAAGATTTGGAAGTTTTAGATATTGATGAATTTACAGAATCAACTATACGAAAGAGAGAAGAAATAAAAGAACAAATAGATGCTTTAGAACAATTAAAAGTAATGGCTGCAAAATATGGATTTGACATTTCTATGCCTGCTTCAAATGCAAAAGAAGCTGTTCAATGGTTATACTTTGGATATCTAGGAGCTATAAAAGATCAAAATGGAGCTGCAATGAGTCTTGGACGTACATCAACATTTTTAGATATTTATTTTGAAAGAGATATACAAAATGGAATATTAACAGAAGAAGAAGCTCAAGAAATAATGGATCATTTTGTAATGAAATTAAGATTAGTACGTTTCTTAAGAACTCCTGAATATAATGAATTATTTAGTGGTGATCCAGTTTGGGTAACAGAAAGTATTGGTGGTATGGGAATAGATGGTAGAACATTAGTTACTAAAAATTCATTTAGAATTCTTCATACTTTAGAAACTTTAGGACCTGCACCAGAACCAAATTTAACAGTATTATGGTCTGTTAATTTACCAGAAGGTTTTAAAAGATATACAACTGATTTATCAATAAAAACATCATCTATACAATATGAAAGTGATGATATTATGAGAATTACTTTAGGTGATGACTATGGTATTGCTTGCTGTGTATCACCAATGAAAATTGGAAAACAAATGCAATTTTTTGGTGCAAGAGCAAATTTAGCCAAAACATTATTATATGCAATAAATGGTGGTAGAGATGAAATTTCTGGTAAACAAATTACACCTAAATATGCACCAATAACATCAGAATATCTAGATTTTGATGAAGTATTAGATAAATTTGACCAAATGATGGATTATGTTGCAAAAGTTTATATAAAAGCTTTAAATGCAATCCACTATATGCACGATAAATATTCTTATGAAGCAATAGAAATGGCATTACATGATAATGATATTTTAAGAACTATGGCTTGTGGAATTGCTGGACTTTCTGTCGTAGCAGATTCACTATCAGCTATTAGATATGCAAAAGTAAAAGTTATTAGAGATGAAACAGGCTTAGCTATTGATTACAAAGTTGAAGGAGATTATCCAAAATTCGGAAATGATGATGAAAGAGTTGATGAATTAGCTGTTTGTATAGTAAGAAGATTTTTAAATAAATTACAAAAACATCAAACTTATAGAAATTCAAAACACACACTATCAATATTAACAATAACATCAAATGTAGTTTATGGTAAAAATACTGGTAGTACTCCTGATGGAAGAGAAGCTGGTACTCCATTTGGTCCAGGTGCAAATCCTTTACATGGTAGAGATACTAATGGTGCATTAGCTGTTATGAATTCAATTGCTAAATTACCTTTTGAATACTCTGAAGATGGAATCTCATATACATTCTCAATTACACCAGGAACTCTAGGAAAATCAGAAGATGAAAGAATTACTAACTTAGTTAATATGTTAGATGGATATTTTAAACAAACAGGACATCATATTAATGTTAATGTATTTGACAGAAGTTTATTAGAAGATGCAATGGAACATCCTGAAAAATATCCACAACTTACAATTCGTGTTTCTGGATATGCTGTTAACTTTACAAAACTAACAAGAGAACAACAATTAGATGTTATTAACAGAACTATACACGAAAGAATTTAAAAAGGAAGAGGTGGAAGGGAAAAAGGGTCCAGGACAAAAAATCCCTCTTTCTTTATATAAGTACTTACAAATTTCAAAAAACTAAAATATATAAAAAAGAGGGATTTTTTGTCCTGGACCCTTTTTCCCTTCCACCTCTTTTTTTAGGAGATTAAATGAATACAGAAAATTTAGATTTAAAATATTATGCTAAAGTACACTCTATTGAATCTTTTGGAACAGTTGATGGTCCTGGAATTAGATTTGTATTATTTTTGCAAGGTTGTCATTTAAACTGTAAATATTGCCATAATCGTGATACTTGGGATATAAATGCAGGTGAATATAAATCTTTGGATGATATTTTTAGAAAAATTATGAATTATAAAAATTATATTCATCCAAATGGTGGTGTAACTGTAACTGGTGGAGAACCTTTATTACAAGCAAAATTTTTAATAGAACTTTTTACAAAATTAAAAAAAGAAAATATTCATACTTGCATTGATACTTCTGGCATAATTGCATTAAATAATGATATAAAACACTTATTAACTTTAACAGATTTAGTTTTACTTGATATAAAACACATTAATCCACAAAAATGTAAAGATTTAGTTGGTTTTACTAATAAACTAGAATTGGAATTTGCTAAATATTTAAGTGATAACAAAATTCCAATTTGGATAAGACAAGTACTAATACCTGGATACACTGATAATGAAAATGATTTATTAGAGTTGAAAAATTTTATAAATAGCTTGAAAACAGTTCAAAAGATTGAACTTCTTCCATATCATGATATGGGGAAATATAAATGGAAAAATCTTAGTCTAAAATATGAATTAGAAAATACTAGACCTGCAAATGATGAGGATATTAAAAAGGCAAAGAAGATTTTGGGAATAACCTAAAATCTTCTATTTTATTGCTTATACTTTAATAAAAAAGACCTTGTACTATTATATTTTAGCACTTGGTCTACTTTTTATATTCTACATATCTAATAATTTAAGTCCAACATTTTCCATTTTATACTTACCATCTACTAGTTTAAATTCAACTAAAGTATCTGATAATGTTTCTTTATTTTGTCTTAAATCTGTGGTAAATAATAATTTAATTTGTGGTATTTCCAATTTATTTGTTACAATTTCCTTAAAACATTCTGCCATATTTTTTTCATCTTCACAAACAAAAATCAATTGAGGAATTCCAGAAAAACCTGAATCTCCTGGCACAAAATTTTCATAAAAATCTTTATATAAATTCATCTTTTCTACTAATTTCTTTTGCCAATCAATTTCTCTTCTAAACACTTCAAATAAAAACTGAATTGATTTTGTATTTTTAGTAAGTTTAACTGAACCACCTGTTGCTTTAAAAACTTTTCCTAATGTTTTTGCAGTAATAGCTGGTTTTACAACATAACTATCAAATGCTTTTACTTTTCTTAAATATGCAATAAGCACTTGATTACCTGCTAATCTCTTTTTAATCATTGGAACTGTTTTTGTATTATCTGATGGTTGCCATTTACATTCTATTTCTTTAGAAGTTAATAAATATTTCCCCATCTTTTCCAAACAATAAATCCTATAAATTCCTTTACCTTCATCAGAAGTAAAATAATATCTTGTTAAAATTTTAGATTTTACTAAAGCATCTAACTTGTTATTTAATTTATCTTGTGATTTAGGGTCAATTCCTTTTATTTCTAGCATTTGATAAATTTGTCTAGATGTAATAAATTCAAATTCATTTACTAAGTCTAAAATAGCAAAATGAATATCTGTAATATGTCCAATATTTATTTTATGAACAATTTGATTCATTGATACATATCCATCTTTACCGTCAAATGTTTTTATTTCACCTTCTCTTATTGAAAATGGTGATACTTGCGCTTTAATTTCATTATCTTCAACCATTTTTATTCCTCCTTTTTTACAATTATAAAATAATTAATTTAACTTTCTTTTTATCATAATCAATTTTTTTAATAACTACATCAACATTTTGACCATACTGCAAGCCATCTTGATATTCTGCCATTCCTACTAAATTAGGTTTTAATTCTATAAAAATTCCATTTTGATTTTTTTCTGTTTCTCTTATAATACCCTTTGATTTCATTCCTACTTCAAATTCTTTAGCATTATCTTCCCAAGTCCCTAAAGTATCCTTATATGATAAATTTACTCTTCCTGTCTGCTTGTCTATATATTTTACCATAACATTTACTTTTTGTCCAATTTTTATTCTTTCGAATGGTGATTTTATTCTAGCAACTGATAAATCTTCAATATAAACAAGTCCAATAATACCTCCACCAATGTCTAAAAAAGCACCATAATCAGTAATATTTTTTACAATAGCTTTTAAAGTTTGTCCAACTTTCAACTGTGTTTTTACCGTTTGCAATACTTCTTTTTGTACTTGTCTTCTTGAAAGCAATACTTTGTCTCCATCATTTCCTATTTTCTTAAATTGTACAAATTTATGAACTTTTCCTACACACAAATTTATTTTTGGAAGCCCATCTTCTTGTAAATTTATTTCTTCTATTTCATCTCTTGGAATAACACCCTGTACACCATTCTTTAATGTTATATGCAAATTATAATTATCATCACATTCATTTACAAAACCTTGTAAAATTTCTTCTGTTTGTAATAATTCATTATTTTCTTTCCAGCCTTCTGGAAAAAATTTAAAATTGTTCATCTGTATCTCCTATATTATTCTTATGTTATTTTAATAAATCTTTAACTTCATAATCTTTCAAATATCTCCAATTGCCAACTTTTAAGTCTTTTACCCCTATTTGTCCAATTTTACTTCTGTGTAATGCTAAAACTCTACTTCCTACTGCCTCACACATCTTCCTAATCTGTCTATTTTTACCTTCATGAATTGTTATTTCCAGCCTTGATAAATTCTTTTCTTTATCAATTTTTAATATTTTAACTTTTGCTGGTCTTGTAATATAATCCTCTATTTCAATCCCTTGCCTTAGTTTTTCTACTGCTTCATTCTCAATTTTCCCTTTTAAAGTTACAGTATAAGTTTTAGTTATCTCATGTTTAGGATGAGTTACTTTATAAATAAAATCTCCATCATTTGTTAATATTAAAGCACCTGAAGTATACATATCAAGCCTTCCAACAGGAACTATTCTTTCGTTTACCTTAATCAAATCTAAAACTGTTTCTCTCTTAAATTGATCTTTTGCAGTTGTTACATATCCAATAGGCTTATTTAATAATATATATATCATATTTTCATTATTTTGTACAAGCTTTCCCAAAAATTTTACTTCATCAACATCTGGAGAAATCTTCCTTCCAAGTTCTTGTACTACTTCTCCATTGACAGTAACTTTACCTTGCAAAATTAATTCTTCGCATTTCCTTCTAGAAGCAACTCCAGAATTTGCTAAATATTTTTGTAATCGTTCCACTATATTTCCTTTCAAAAGTAGTCAATAGGAATATACCTTTTGACCAAATCATATATTTTTTTATTTCTGGTCAAAAAGAGACATCTCTATTGACCACTCTGGTAATTCGGCTTCCACATACATTTCTTTTCCTGTAGTTGGATGCTTAAATCTTAGCGATTTAGCATGAAGACATTGTCCTTTTATTCCCCATTCATTTTTACCATTTGAATACACTTCATCTCCAATAATTGGATATCCTATTTCAGATAAGTGTACTCTTATTTGATGTGTTCTTCCTGTTTCTATTTTTATTTCTAAAATAGTATAATTGTCAAATCTCTTTAATACCTTAAAATGAGTAATAGCATTTTTACCATCTTTTCTAACTGCCATTTTTTTTCTGTCTTTAGTGCTTCTACCAATTGGCATATTAATTGTTGCCTCATTCTCTTTTACTAATCCTCTAACTAATGCAATATACGTTTTTTCTACTTCATGATTTTTAATCTGTTCACTTAAGTTTATATGTGCCTTATCATTTTTTGCAATTATTAATACACCAGATGTATCTTTATCTATTCTGTGAACTATCCCAGGTCTAATTTCTCCCCCAATTCCAGATAAAGAGTCTTTACATATAGCCATAATTGCATTTACTAAAGTTCCATCTGGATTTCCATTTGCTGGGTGAACTACCATTCCCTTTGGCTTATTTACTACAATTATATCATTATCTTCATATAAAACTTGTATAGGAATATTCTGAGCTTTTAAAGATGTTTCTTTTGGTTTTTCTTCTTCTATTGTTATTTCATCATTTTCTTGTACTTTATAAGAAACTTTTGTATTTTTTAAATTTACTAGTATTTTTCTTTCTTCTATCAATCTTTGAATATTAGTTCTTGAAAGTTCTGTATTAGTTGCTATATAAGAATCTATCCTTTTCCCTATATCATTTTGATTTACTATTATCTTTTTCAATTTCTATCATTTCCTTTTTCTTTTTTCTCTATACTGTTTTACTGTAAAAGCTGAAAATATTGCAGCCATAAATATCCATCCGACTAAAACATAAATATTAGCAAAATTAATAATAGTCTTATTACCAATTAGTATATTTTTTACTACTTGCTTTCTAAAAATCAAATCAATTATATTCGCAATTCCTCCTGATATTAGAAAAGAAATAGCTGTTCTTGTCTTCTTTTCAACAAACTGATTATTACTATTAATAAATTGTATACCAATAATTATAACAATTAAATTTGTTACTATACTCATAAGATTTGAATTACTTTGTGTTTCATAATATTCTGCATTAAAAATCAACTTTAATATTTGATCCATTAAAACTAATATAAAAATAGTAATAAAAAATCTATGATTTCTATTTTGTTTTATATTCATTAACATTTATCCTTTCATATACAACAAACCTATCATCTGAATATAACTCTTTATAGTGTTTATCATTTGTTCTTGTAATAATCATATTCATTTTTGCTTTTTTGAAACATATTACATGAGTAATATCATATTTCTCAAAAGTATCTTCATAAAATTTTCCAATTCCTGAAGTATTTATAAAATCTGAAAAAATATCTTCATCAGAATTCCCACTAAATTCTGGTGAATATAAATCAGCTCTTGAATCTATAAATACTGGTATTCCTCTAAATAACATATAGCTTCCATAATTGTACTCATTATAAAACCTAGCATTTTTCAAATCTATATTTTCTAGTATATAATCACATGCGTATACTGGATATGAATTTGTATCAATATATTCATCATCTAATTTTGGTTTTATAGTATCATAACTTAGTAAAATCATCAATACACTTAAAGCAATAATAATTGCAATATGGCTAGCTGCTTTTTCTGCTTGTCTTATTCCATCTTTACTATATCTTGTAATTAAATCTATTAATAATCTTGTAAGAATTATTGATCCAATTAAAGCAAACATAGAAACTTGCCTTTTTGTAGATAACATTAAATAACATAGTCCCGCTATCATAAAAAAATCTGATAATTTTATTTTTGTTTTTGTAAATATTAAAATTGCTAAAAAGATAATTAACATGCTCATAGTATTAGTATCATTTGCCAAGGTCATTGGTAAATGTTCATTAATATTTTGTGTTGTATTCCCTTGCATTGTCTTATATAGATATGTATATGGTGTATCTCCAATTGGAGTTAATAAGCCCATTAAAGCACTTATAATCATAATTACTATTAGCCATCTTACATTTTTATTTTTTTTCATAACAATTTTATATGAATTTATATTTTCTTGTTCTCTTTTAATCTTTATTTTTGATGCTATTGTTTGTTTATTTGATAGTTTTTCTTTTAATTTCTCAATCTTCTCAATTTTTTTGTTTCTTTTTTCTAGTAATTTAATTCTATATTTTAATATTAAAATTTTAATTTTATTATATAAAACAATATCTGCAAGCACACATATTAAATATTCTGCCACATAAGGTAAAAACAAAATAAAGAAAAATGGCCATGTTGCTGCATGCAAGTTAGCAATGAAAAGTGAAATCAATATTAATGGAATTCCATATATAATCTTTCTTTTTTCTAAAAATTTTTCTATAAAAAACATTTCCCATATAAATAATATAAATGTTACTAATTGGGCTCTTGCTGTTATATAATCTTGAAGCATATATAATGCTCCAATTGTAACAATAAATGACATTGATTTACTTTTTGTTAATTTTGCATTTACTATAAAAATAGAAGCACTTAATATAGCTGACAAAATACAAGTTACTAAATAAATTCCTTTAAATCCACCTGTCGAATAAATTAAATATGTTAATAAATCATATAACCAATGTGGATATGTATAATTTAAATTTTCATGCCATGAAAAAGGATCCATCATATCAATTCCAAAATTTTTAATATATTCTCCTATTTTTATTGTATAGAATGTGTCATTTTGGAATGTTACTGGTGTTAAACTTATTCCAAAAATAATTAATAATATAATTGCTATAATTGTAAAATTTATATTAATATCTATTTTTATTCTTTTCTTTTCTTTTTGTTCCATCTTAGTAATTCCCTTCTTTTATCTTTCAAGATTATATCAAACAAAAATAAAATCGGTCAATAGGAACATTCCTTTTTAATTTATTTAAATAGAAACAAAAGTATTAAAACATTTTCAATACAATAAAAAAATTATATTATATTCAAACTGAATACAATATAACTTTTTTCTGTTTTATTTTATTTTCTATACAGCTTCTTGATTCTCTTCTTCTTTTGATTCAGCTGTATCATTTTCTTCAACTATTTCCAAACTTCCAATTGAAACTTCATAAGCTATTCTACTTTCTACTGTTCCATCTTCATGTTTTTTCTCATACATTCTAGATTGAACTCTTCCTACTACTTTTACTTTTGTTCCAACTTCTAGATTTTGGCAAAATCTTGCTGTTCTTCCCCAAGCAATTGTAGGAATATAGTCAGATTTATTATATGCCCTATTAACTGCTAGTAAAATATCTGCTATCTCTCTTCCAAAAGGTGTTTGCCTATATATTGGTTGTTTACAAATAAATCCTACTAAAACTACTTCATTAGTAATCATATCTTTTTTTACCATTTCGTTTTCTTCTTCATTAACTTGTTCCTCTACTTCCATAACGTCCTTAGCAAATACAGTTAATATTAATTTATTCTTTTCATTTTCATAGCTATTATATGACCTAAATTGTCCTTTTACCAATAAATTATTTCCTTGAGCTAACATTTCGTCTGTTATTAATCTTTCTGAAACAGTAATTGGTATAGTATCTGAATTTCCACTTAATCTAGGAACTTCTAAATTAAATACATAAAAACTTTCTCCATATATTTCATGACTAAACTTTTTATCTCCTGTAACCTTTCCAACTAAAGTTAAATAGTTGTTTTCTAAATAATTTGTATCCAAATTTTTTCCTCCTTTATTTTGTCTTTATTGTATTTTTATCTTATTGCTTTCTCTATAATTACAATATTTATTATACACCTTTTTTTTGGTTTTGTCTACATAAAAAGTTAAATTTATTCAAATTTTCTAGTTTATTCCAATAATATCTGAATTATTTCATAAGATAATTATACACTTTATGGAAATTTTTATACAATCTATTCTGGAATTTGCATTCCTGTTGAGTCAATATGATAATTATCCTTATATACTAAATTTGATATAGGAACAATATTAAACCCTTTCTCTTTTATGTTTTTTAATAGCATATCTAGTGAATCAGCTGTATACTTTGTTCCATTATGAGTCAAAATTATATCTCCTCCTGTAATCTTTCCATTTAGTCTTTTCCACATTTCATCTCCTGTAAGTCCTGTATAGTCTAATGTGTCTAAGCTCCATTGTATTACATAATACTCCTTATCCTCTGCTGCTTTTATTACTGTATTATTATATTCACCATAAGGTGCTCGATATAGCTTTGTTCTTTTTCCAACTATTTTTTCAATTTTATCATTACTTGCTTCAATCTCTTCTATATTCTTTTCATAAGTCAAATTGTTTACATGTGGATGTGTATTACTATGACTACCAATTTCATGACCTGCTTCATTTATCTTTTTGACATATTCAGGAAATTTTTCAATCCAATCTCCTACCATAAAAAATGTGATTTTTACTTCATTTTTGTCTAGTACTTCTAAAATTTTATCTATATCATCTGCATTCCATGCACAATTCATAGTAAGTGCCACATTTTTTTCCTCAGTTTTTACCTTATATATTGGTAATAATTTCTCAGTACTTGAAACTTCAACAGTCTCTCCTAGAGAAAATGCAAAATTACTTGCAGCAAAAAATAATACAATTACAGTAAATATTGATACTGTATATGTAGCTATTTTTTCTTTGCTAAAAATTAAGAACATATAACCACCCAATAAAATATATTCAATTAATAATCTTTTATTCTTAAAACTTATATAATAAAAGCCCATCTCTTTTCAAAGATGAGCTTAACTCTATTCAGAATATTTTCCTTTTAAGGTCGAGATTAACATACACAAAACAGCTGTACCACTTAAAGATTCATATTTCCTTATACTATATCTAATATTTCTTTAATTGACTTTATTTTATAATCTGGTTCTATTAAAATCTCTTCTTTTTTCTTCCATTTATTATTTATTTCTTGTTTATACCAAATAGTTTTTACTCCTAAAACTTTTACCCCCAACAAGTCTTCCAATAACTCATCACTAACAAAAGCTATTTTGTTATACTCTTGTTTTGGAATATCCTCAAAAGCTTTCATATATACTTTCAAATTAGGTTTTCTCTCTTTAACCTCTTCTGAAATAATCACTTTTTTAAAATATTTCTTTATATTTTCACGTTCTATAATATATTCTACATTTCTAATTGAATTATTACTTATAATTCCCAAATAATATCCTTTCTCATATAGCTTTATAATTGTATTTTTAGTTTCCTCATCTAAAATATGGGATTCTAGTAGTAACATATCTATTTTTTCTAGGTCTTGTTTACTTATATTTAGAATTACTGACAAATCCTCATATATTTCTCTTTCTGTAATTTTTCCTAGTGAATTCAAAATTTGATAGTTCTTCCACTTTCTAAAAATATCATCCCACTGTAAATTATATTTTTCTAATATTTTATTTATTTTATCATCGACATTTTCGAATCTATTAATTAAAGTATATCCCCAATCAAAAAATATATATTTACATTTCATTCTATTCTATCCTTATCTCCTTTTTTCATTTTGTATTTCAAAATATAATACCATAAAGGTAAACATTTTACAACAAGTTTTCTTGTAATCACAATTAAAAAAAGACTACTAATTATATAGCAATCTTCTAAAAATAAATTATGTTTCATTAAAATAGTCCAATATTCCATTAAAAATTCCAAAAGCCAACCTATCTTGATACTCATCATTTAATAATTGCTTTTCTTCATCTGGATTAGACAAAAATCCACATTCAACAATGGAAATAGGAATTTCTACATGTTTCATAATGTACACTGTATCTAATTTCATAGCAACTCTTTTATTTTCTTTTTGAATACTACTATTTAAATTACTTTGAATCTTTTTTGCAAGTATATTACTTTTTTCATTACTTGAATTATAAAAACATTGCCACCCCCAATATTGTTGCTGAGGTATTTTATTTAAATGAATACTAACAAATATATCAGCTGTTGATTCATTTCCTATTTTAACTCTATTTTTGATATCTGATACTTTTTTCTGCTTTAATGTATTCTTATCTAAGTCATAAATAGCATTTTCATCAGAACGAGTTAATATAACAGTACATCCACTTTGTTCTAACAAATTTTGTAATTTTAAAGATATCTTTAAGTTTGTTTCTGCCTCTGTTGTACCTGATGAACTCTCTGCTCCTTCATCTGGAATTCCGATGCCCTGCATCTATTACAATAACTTTACCAGAAACAGGTGTAGATGTTGTAGGCTTACTTTGTTCTATATTTTGCATTCTAGTTCCTTCATAAGAATATGCAAATATCCCAAGTAGTAAGCATATTAAAATTAAACAAATTCTTTTACGATGAATAACATACATAATTAAATTTCTCCTAACATAAAAAACTCTTAATATAAAATATTAAGAGTTTTTTAATTTATTCTTATTTTAAACATTTTTTCTTCTATCAATAGAATAACTGCTACCCATAACTGACTTTGCCAAATGTTTTACTTGTGCTCCTATTTCTCCTATTTCAAGCACATTTGAAAAACGTCCCTTATCAGCTTCTACTACGCCTATTGAAATAGATGTAAGTGGAAATTGTTCGACTATACCTTTTCTATTAAGGACTTCAATATATCCTTTATCTGTATCGTCTTCTGTAAAAAAATTTGTAACACTAGCATCAAAATTAGAAATAATATTTTTACAAAGCTCCTCACTATGCAAAATTGGAATAATTGCAATAAAATCATCTCCTCCTATATGCCCTACAAAAGCACCATTAGGAATTAATGAATGGACACATCTAATAATTGTATCTGATGTGAATTTTATTATTTCATCTCCTTTAAGGAAGCCATAAACATCATTATATGCTTTGAAATTATCTAAATCTAAATATAAAACAGAGAAGCATTCTTTATTTGATATTCTCTTTTTCAATTCTGCATGAATTTGAACATTTCCTGGAAGTCCTGTTAAAGGACTAATTCTCCTATTAATAGTTAATAAACGTGTCAAATTTTTAATTGTAAAATATAAATACTGTGCATTAACTGGCTTTTTTATATAATATTCAACTGATTCTCTTAAAATTTTTACTCTGTGTTCTTTTTCTGAATTAGAAGAAACTACAATAATTGGCGTAATACTATTATCTTCATCTCTTCTTATTCTTTGACATAGATTAAGTACATCTACTTCAATTGCATCTTCATTAATAATAATAATAGATGGAATATTTTTTAATGCAAGTTCAATTTGATTTGATGTTACACTAATAAATTTATATTCTGGATCGTTTTTAAATAATTCTCTAAATACTATAATTGAAGATTCATCATCATCTATAATATAAATCTCTTGTATCATATTTTCTCCTTTGTTCAACTAATACTAATCATTTCTTAAAAATCTTGCAGCTGTTTCTGTTGCAACATCATTTATGTTATAAATTGTTACTTCTATTAAATTCTCTCCTATTTGTAATTCTATTGGTAATTTATATTGTAATTCTTTTATATTTTTATCTTTTAAGTTTAATACATATTTTTGTTCATCATTCTCATTTAGTCTAATCTCCATTCTTTCTAATTGAACTTCATCAGATGCATAAATTACAAAATGTTCTCTTGCCTCATCAATATCCACTTCAACTTTTGGTTTTGATACACCATTAATCTTTTGTTCTTTTGTTTCTGTATTATTATCTTCATCAACTACTACAACTGTTAATGTGTGTAATCCTTTTTGTGCTTCAATTTCTTGTTCAAATTTTGAATCATTTATTTCTATTGTTGTTTCTTCTCCATCATCCCAACGATATGTCATATAAGATATTGATTTATCACCAGAATATACAATTTTTATATTATTTCCAGACTTTTCTATATTAATATTGCTTTTTAATTCATACTGTTTTTCAAAAGGTATTTCATTTCCTAACTCATCATATATTATAACATGTAATATATTATTTCCTGAAGGAATTGTTATTTCTTTTTCAACATATTGTCCTCCAGTTCCATTAACTACTGTTTTTTCTTCATCATTCCATCCATATTCAACTTTTTTAATAACTTTTGGGTGTGTAATTTTTAATAAAATAATATTTTCTGATTTATTTTCAGTTGATATAGTCGGCTGAACATTTCTATCTTTTATTTCTTTATGATTTTTATAAAATGAATAAGCCCCTGTTCCTAAACATAGTGTTCCAAATATCATTAAAGATAACACAAAAAATCTTAAAATTGCATTCATATTAATTTGTTTTGGAGCTTTATTTTTTTTATTATTAGTTGGCATACTTGTTGAAAGAATTTGATTCATTTATTACACCTCTATTTTCTCATAATAACTAATAAAATTATATCATATTACATTTTAAAAGTAAACTATTTTCATATAAAAGAAGAACTTGAAAAAACAGGAAAAGAGAAAGAAAGAGAGAGAGGGAGAGGGAAAAAGGGTCCAGGACAAAAAATCCCTCTTTTAAAAAATAAACATAATGTATTTATATAGAAAATCACAAAAAAAGAGGGATTTTTTGTCCTGGACCCTTTTTCCCTCTCTCTTTAAGTTATTTTATATTACATATTTCTTTATTAGTACAACTCCACCTGCTAATATAATTAAAATTACAACTCCTAATCCAAGATAAATTTTTGCACGACCTGTTGCAACTGATAACAATACTGGAGCATCATCTATATCATCTTCACCATCCTTTTTATTATCTGGTGTTGAATCTATATCTGGTACATGTTTATCGTTATAATCTTCTGAAATCTCTGCAATATTAACCTTAGTTCCTAAATTATTATTTCCATTAATCCAAGTTAAAGTTACTTGTACATCTGCACTTTCACCAGGTTGCAATAATGTATTTTCTAGTTTTCTAGTAGAAATAACATTATTTCCTTCATCTATCCAATCAGGATTATCTGCTGCAATAAATTTCAAACCTTGTGGCACATAATCTGTTATTTCTTTTGCATAACCTGCAATATCACCTTCATTTTTTACACGTATTGAATATTTAAATTTAACAGTTACTTCATTAATCTTTTTTCTATCCAGTTCTACTTTTACAACATCTTCTGGATCATCTTCTGGGTTATGCCCAGTTGGTGTAACTGTTTCTTTTCCATTTTCAATCACAATTGCATGAGTTACCCATTTTCTTAATGCTAAATCAAAATATGTTAATTTAATATATTCTTTATCTTGATCATCTTCTCCTTCAATCCATTCATCTGGTGTAGAATCATTATCTTCAATTGGATTCCCTTCTTCATCTGTATCATCTGTTATTTGTGCTGAATTTATTATAATTCTATCTGATGTATTTGCTTCTTTAACTTTAAAGGCTACTTTTACATCTGCATAATCTGGATTTGTTTCTGATATTTCCTTCGTACTATCAAATGCGTGTAACAATGCTGGATTCTCTTCTGAATCTTCTGTTTTTCTTTTTTCTCCTTGTTCTTTTGATAAATAATCTGTTGTTATTTTTACTGCCTTTGAAACATCTTCTGTCTCATTTCCTTCACTATCATACATTATCCATCTATATTCTTTATTTAAGTCATTTTCTGGTAAAAATTCTAATCCATCTGGTATATCATCTGATACTTTTGAAGCATATCCATTTATATCACCTTCATTATACACTCTTATTGTATAAATTACTGTATTTCCTGTTACTACATCAATAGGATTTTTTGAATGTTCATAAGCAATTTTTCCATTTTCATATTTTACTTCTGGTATTCTATTTGTTACTTTTTCATTTTCTACTTGTGTTATGAACTTTCTTAATGCTAAATCAAAACTTGTTAGTTTAATATATTCTTTATCTTGATCATCTTCTCCTTCAATCCATTCATCTGGTGTAGAATCATCATCTTCAATTGGATTTCCATTTTCATCTGTATCATCTGTTATTTGTGCTGAGTTTATTATAACCATATCTGATGTATTTGGTTCTTTAACTTTAAATGCCACTTTTACATCTGCATAATCTGGATTTGTTTCTGATATCTCTTTTGTACTATCAAATGCGTGTAACAATGCTGGATTCTCTTCTGAATCTTGTGTTTTTCTTGTTTCACCTTGTTCTTTTGATAAATAGTCTGTTGTTATTTTTACTGCCTTTGAAACATCTTTTGTTTCTTTACCTTCACTATCATACATTACCCATCTATATTCTTTGTTTAAGTCATTTTCTGGTAAAAATTCTAATCCATTAGGTATATCATCTGATACTTTTGAAGCATATCCATTTACTTCACCTTCATTATATACTCTAATTGTATAAATTACAGTATTTCCTGTAGCTACTTGAACTGGATTTTTTGTATGTTCATAATTAATTTTTCCATTTTCATATTTTACTTCTGGAACTCTATTTGTAACTGTATTATCATTAACTCCTGTAATAAATTTTCTTAATGCTAAATCAAATATTTTTACTTCTACTACTACTTTTTCAAAATCGTCATCATCTTGTTGTCCTGGTATATAATTTCCTTGTATATTATCTTTATAATTTGGCAAATCACCATCTGAAGGAAGATTTACATTATCCACTTCTGAGTCCCTATCACTTATAATATTTTTACTTTCATCTCTACATTCAGTTATTTCAGCAATATTTGTTACTTTTCCTCTTGCATTATCTTTAATTTTACACATAATTGGTACTTCTTTATAAGATAATACTATTTCACCTTTATCATTTATAGTAGTTTTATCAATAATATGATTTTCCAAATAATTAGTTTTTACAATTCTACCATTATCAGATACACTCCAACCGTAATTTTTGTTAAATTCATTATCTATATATTCTAAATATGGTGGTAAATAATCTGTAATTTCTGAAGCATACGCTTTAATACTTCCTTCATTATATACTCTTAGCATATAAACAACTGTATCTCCTAATTCAACAGTTACTGGCTCTTTACTATGATTGTAAGTTGCAGTAGTAATAATTTCATTATTTTCTCCTACTGTATTTAATTTTGATGTATCCACTTCTGGAGCTCTTGAATAAGTTCCATCTCCATTTTTTAAATATTCATCTTCTGATATTGTTGTATCATCACTTACAGCTATAATAAATTTTCTTAATGCTAAATCTGCTGATTGTAAAATTATATAGTCATGATCTTCATCATCTTCATGATTAGGATGTTCCTTCCACTCTCCTGTACTTGAATCTCTATCTTCTACATCATTTCCATTACTATCAGTATCTTCTGTAATTGCAGCTTCATTTCTAATTACTGTGTTTGTTTTATCTTCTGAAATAACTCTCATGTAAACAGAAACTTCTTTATAATCTGGATTTTTGTTATTTATTGTATTTATATATCCCTTTGTAGAATCAAAAGCTTTTATTAAATTAGCTCCTTCTTTAGTTGCTTCTTCTCCTTCTCCTTTTGCTAAGTAATTTGTTGAAATTGTTCTAACTTTATTGTTATCAATATTAATATCCCATATTAACTGATTATATTTTATAGCATCTTTTTCTTGTTGAGTCAAAGATGTATCATTTGTTAGTTCGTTGCCTGTTTTATCAGACCACATAAATTCAAGACCCTCTGGAATATCTTCTGTAATTTCTGAAGCATATCCATCAATATCTCCTTCGTTATATACTCTTAATGTATATTTTACAATATCACCTTTTTTTACTGGTACTGGATTTTCATTAAGTTGATAATCTGCTGTTGTTGCTGTTCCTGCTACTAATTTAGTAATATCTACATTTTCAATTCTCTCTGGAACTTTTGTACCATTTACTTCATCAATTTTCTTTATTAATGCTAAGTCAAATTGATAATTTTTAACTTTTATTGTTATGTTTGCAGTACCATCAAAATCAACACTTACTATATTGCTATTTGTAACAATTTCTCCATTTTCTGTAACTTCAGATTTTACTTCATCAATTTCATATTTTCCATCTGATTTCTTTTTTGTAACTGTAACTTTTATTGTTCCATTAAATTTACAATACTTGTCTGGTGCTTTTGTTTCTGTAATTGTATAAACATCTGCTACATTTATATTAGCCTCTGTAATAGCTACATTTGTTGCTATTGCTAATTGTCCTTGTACAGTTACTTCTTGATTATTTACATTAAATTTTGTTTCTTTATTAAGTTGATTTCCATTTTTATCTTCTTTTATTAAAGTAATATTATATTTTCCTTCTTCTACTGGTAAAATCACTAATTTTTCAAAATCATCATCATCTTGTTTTCCTTTATAATGATAATTTGGATCTGACAAGTCAGTTTTATTATTATCATCACCAATATAATTCTCCATATTACTTTTATTTACTGATGGTTTTGTACTAGGCTCTGAATCTCTATCAAGATTTTCTTGATTTGTAATTGTTACTTTATCTACTGCATCATATTCCTCTGAAATCCATGCAACATTTGTTAAAATCTTTTGATTTATTGTATCAGGTGTTGCTTTTACTATACACTCAATTTCAATTGTTTCACTTTTTAAATTTGTACCATCAAATGCTGCTAAATTTGTTGTATTATTAGAATCTCTTTTTATTGTTACAATATTATTTGTTCTATCATAATTTTCTACTGAAAATCCTGATGTTATAATTTTACTAAATTCTAATCCATCTGCTAATTGATCTGTTATTTTAGTTGCTCTACCAGCCTTCTCTCCTTCATTATAAACTGTTAAATTGTATGTTACTTTCATCCCACTTGTTACTGTAACAGGGTCTTTTCTATGTTTATAAGTCGCAGTTCCTTCTGTCTCAATAGTTCCAACTGTTATATTTGGTACTCTTGATTGTGCAAGTGCTACACCATCTAATTTTGTTACATATTTTCTAATACTTAAGTCAAATTCCTTTTTAACTTCTGGTGTTTTTGTAATTTCAATAATTGGTTGTGCATATTGGTTAGTAGTTGAAGCATATAATGTTACATTTGTTCTTGAATCACTTGGCATTGTATGTGTATTTGCATACTTTATTAAATAATTATATAAAAGAACTGCTTGTTCTTCCCTATCTATTCCTTGACCATACCAACCTTCATCTTCATCAAAATTTTTAGGTGGTAAATCACTTAAGTTTGTATACCAATTATTTCTTGCAAATTCTGATTGCCTCTTTGATGTACTATAATTTAACCACGAAGTTTTATTTTCTCCAAATTGATTATAAATTTTATCCCATAGTGTTTCACTTCCTGTGTAACCTTTATATTCATCTAAGATTGTATCATGATTCACATAATACCATATAGCAGCTTGTTGTACAGCTTGAATATCTGTATCTGTTAAAGCATAATCATACCAATTAGCATTAATTCCTGCTGCTTTTAATAGTTCTTGCTTTTCTGCATCTGTTGAAATACCTTTTAAGTAAATTCTATCTAATAATGCCATTAAATTATCATAGTGTCCATTATCTACGATACTTTTTAATACTTTATTTCCTGAAGATGAAATAGCATTTTTATCATTTTTCAAATTATATGAACGATTATATTCCTGTTTTACTGTTGTATTACCTATATCAGTAAAACCAATTCCTGATTTTGCACAGTAAAAATTTCCTGTATCATAATTATTGGTCTGACCTTGATATTTTACAATTTGCCATATAATAGCTCCTGAAATAGTATCTGTAGCTGATGTAGAACCATAAGGATTTCTAATTGCATAAGCCATAGAGTCTGTACTATTCCCCCAAAACTCTTTTGGACCAAACCAAATTGGAGTTGTAAGATTTGTAGTAGCTGCTTTTGTTTGATTTGGTATTAGCATACAAACAATAGTAACTAGTATAATACTTATAATTGATAAAGTGATTTTCTTTTTACTCATGATAAAATCTTCTCCTTCTTATTTAATAACATTAACTATATTGTATTTCATAAAAATACTAACGTCAAGTAGGTTTTTAGCACTTTTATTTTACTCAAAATTTCTAATTTTTTTATACCTACGGCACGCCTTTTTAATAACTTGTAAATTTTTTATCTCTTACTTTACAATTATATTACATTTTTGCAATAAAATCAAGGTTTTATGTTAATTATTTATCAAATCCCATGTCTCCGTAATATATTTTTTATTATGATTTTTTATTCATAAAAAATATTTTTTTTTATATGATTAAATAAGAGGTGCTTTATGAAAAAATTTTTTTATAAATTCTTTATTATATTTTTTATTATAATTACAACTTTCCATACTTTCTCATTTTGTGATGACATAGATGATGAAGAAACAGTTAATGTAAATGCTGAGATTATCTCTTCATCTACTTCTGAAGAAAAAATAATAAAAATTCCAGAAACAAATTCACGCGCTTGTGTTGTTATAGATCGCAATACAAATACAATTTTATATGGAAAAAAAGAATATGAAAAGCGCAAAATGGCATCTACTACTAAAATAATGACAGCAATAGTAACTATTGAAAACTGTAATTTGGATACAAGCATAGAAGTTTCTAAAAAAGCTGCTGGAACTGGTGGATCAAGATTAGGTTTAAAAACAGGTGATAAAATTACTATCAGAGATCTTTTATATGGTCTAATGCTTCGTTCTGGAAATGATTGTGCTGTTTGCATAGCAGAATATGTAGGTGGTAGTTTAGAAGGTTTTGCAAATTTAATGAATGAAAAAGCTAAAAGTTTAAATCTAAAAAACACTAATTTTGAAACTCCTCATGGCTTAGATTCAGAAAATCATTATACAACAGCTTATGAACTTGCTCTTTTGTCCAATTATGCCTTAAAAAACAAAGTTTTTGCACAAATTGTAGGAAGTAAAAATTACACAATCATAATTAATGGAAATCCAAAACAATTAACAAATACAAATGAATTATTAGGAGAATTAAATGGTGTATATGGGATAAAAACTGGTTTTACTAATGGTGCTAATAGATGTTTAGTTACAGCCTGTAAAAGAGATAATATAGATATTATTTGTGTAGTTTTAGGTGCTGATACAAAAAAGTTTAGAACAGAAGATAGTATTAAATTGATTAATTTCATATTCAATAATTATAAGAATATAAATCTTGAAGAAATAATAATTAATGAATTTGAAAATTGGAAAAAAGCAAATATAAATCAGTTTATTATTAATAAAGGAATCACTCAGAATATAGAATTAGCAATAAACGATTTAGAATATACTTCCCTCCCAATAAGAAAAGACCTTTGTGATAATATGGAAGTTTATATCGATTGCGAGAAAAATTTTGAGGCTCCTGTTAATAGTAACTTAGAAATTGGTTCAGTAAAAATCCAAATTGATGATAATATAATTTTAAGTACTTCTATTATAACCAATAATACTATTAATAAAAAATCTGTTTTTTCTTATTGTAGCTTCTTTCTAAAAGACTTGACTTCAATTCTTCAAAATAGTTTATCATTTTGACTCAAAAGGAATATTTCTTTTTGAGTCATTTCTTATATAACATAAAAGGGAAAAAGGGTCCAGGACAAAAAATCCCTCTTTTTTTGTATAATATATATATATTTAAAAAACAAAAAACTAAAAGAGGGATTTTTTGTCCCGGACCCTTTTTCCCTCTTTCTTATAAAAAAATTGAGACATCTACAATGTCCCAATTACTTCATTTTCTAAACATTTTCTTTGATATAGTCAACTACATCTCCAACTGTTACTACTTTTTCTGCATCACTATCTGGAATTTCAATATCAAATTCTTCTTCAAGAGCCATTACTAATTCAACAATATCTAATGAATCAGCTCCTAAATCATCTATAAAAGATGCTTCCATTGTTACAGATGTATCTGTTACACCTAATTGTTCAACAATTATAGCTTTTACCTTTTCTAAAATTTCTTCTGAACTCATAACTTCGAGTTCACCTCCTCTCAAGTTTCCTTTTGTATGTATCTTTTTTATAATACTTTTATATTATATGTTATTATTTTTGTCAAGTATATTGAATAATTATTTTTATTTTGTACTACTCATTCAGTTTCTATTTTTATCAAATGCTTGTATCATCTTGTCTACTGCTTTATTTTCTACAAATTTTTCTGCTTGCAATATTGTATATTCAAATAATTTTTCATCACTACTTCCATGTGCTTTTACAATAGGTTTTTTTACCCCTAAAAATAATGCTCCACCATAACGTTTATAGTCCATAGTTTTTGAAAAACGATTAATTGCTGGTAGTGCTGGAACTGATGCAATTTTAGATATAATATTTTTAAGCAAGCTTTCTTTTAAAGATTTCTTTACTAATTTTCCTAAACCTTCTGTAGTTTTTAAAAATACATTTCCAGTAAATCCATCTGCAATAATAGCATCAATCTTTCCTGAAAAAGCATCTCTTCCTTCTACATTTCCTATAAAATTAATATCTAATTCTTCAGCGTTTTCTTTCAATAGTCTATAACTTTCTTTTACTAACTCATTTCCTTTTGTTTCTTCTGTTCCAATGTTCAAAAGTCCTATTGCAGGTTTGTCTATTCCAAATGTGTTACGTATATAAATTGTTGACATTTGTGCAAATTGTAATAAATTGATTGGTTTGCAATTCGTGTTAGAACCACAGTCCATTAAAATCAATTGTTTCTTATATGCAGGCAATATTCCAGCTAAAGCTGGTCTATCTATACCTTTTATTCTGCCTACAAGTAATGTTGCTCCTGCAAGTAATGCTCCCGAATTTCCAGCTGATATAAATACATCCCCTTTATTTTGCTTTAATAAATTAAATCCTACTACCATAGATGAATCTTTTTTTTGTTTTATTGCTACTGTTGGCTGATCTTCCATCTCAATTATTTCTGTACTATTATATATCTTTAATCTTTCTGAAATTTCTTCCATTCCTTTTCCATAAAATTCTTTTATTTTACTTCTTATTATTTCTTCTTTTCCTACTAAGACTACTTCAGCTTTTATTTTATTAATTGCATTTACTGCACCTTTTATATTAGCATCTGGTGCATTATCACCACCCATTGCATCTAATATAATTTTCATGTTTTCTCCTCCAAAGTCTTTTTATATATTTTATTTTCAGTATTTACATTTTATTATTGTTTTTTAAAAATTGCAATACTTTTTTATAAAAATAAAAAAAGAGAGAGGGAAAAAAGGTCCAGGACAAAAAATCCCTCTTTAAAATTTTATTTCATTTCACAAAAAGCATACAAAAAAAGAGGGATTTTTTGTCCTGGACCTTTTTTCCCTCTTTTTTCTTATTTTTATTGTATAATTTCAGCAACAACACCTGATCCTACTGTTCTACCACCTTCACGAATAGCGAATCTTAATCCTTTTTCGATAGCGATAGGTGTAATTAATTCAATTGTCATTGAAATATTATCTCCTGGCATAACCATCTCTGTTCCAGCTGCTAATTCAATAACACCTGTAACATCTGTTGTTCTGAAGTAGAATTGTGGTCTGTATCCATTAAAGAATGGTGTATGTCTTCCACCTTCATCTTTAGTTAATACATAAACTTCTGATGTGAATTTTGTATGTGGATTTATTGTTCCTGGTTTACATAGTACTTGACCTCTTTCGATGTCTTTTCTATC
>JAAWEA010000080.1 GCA_022794055.1 Clostridia bacterium | reverse complement strand
CAACATCTTGAGAGTTAATATCTTCAAAAATAATTTTGTCGAATTTTGCATTATTAATTATTGTAGGCATAAATTTTTTAACAGTTAGATAATTTGAAAAATCCTCTTTTGGTTGTTCTTCTTTTTTCTCTTCTAGTTTAGGCTTATCAATTACTTCAGGTTCTTTTGCTTTTTCTTCTACTTTTTCTTTTTTAGTTTCCTTTTTAGCTTCTTTTTTCCCTTCTGTTAATTGCTTACTTTCTTGTTTATTAGTTATTAACTTTTCTTCATTTTGAGGTATTTCTCCTGTTAATTGTGGCTTTATATCTAAACGGTGTAAATCAATACTGTAATATTTTCCATAGGCAAGACTTTCTTGTTCTGTTAGAGTTAGTTCAAATGGAACATCTACTATACTCATTCCAGCCTTTTTATATTTTATAATTTCTGATGCAATATTAGATAAAGAAATACCTCCAGATGTACTTAAATTCCATACACCACCTGCTTCAATTCCATCTAATACAAACTTTAAACTACCTTTTAATTTACATTTACCATTTTGTCTATGTTGACATTGTTCCCCACAGTCTATTTCTACTTGTGCATTATTCCCTCTATCATCTTTTCCAACTGTTATTGCTTTTGTATCATTTCCAATACATACTGCTTTTCCATTTACATATCTTTTAAATTTAAAATTAAATGGATTTTCAGATGTAAACCTTATTTTTAAAGATGTTGGTTTTCCTGGATATAATTGCTTAAAAATATCTACCATTTCATAAGTCGTTCCTTTATCTTCTTCTACATGAAAATAAGATAATTTTTTAGGCAATCCATTTTCTCCTTTCATTCCTGTTTTTATATTTCCAATTACTCTTTCTCTTACTAGATTTTGTATATCCATACTATTTTTTTCTCCTTCCATTTTAAGCAGCTTCTTCTATTTGATATTCTGTATATTCTACAAGTTCTATTAACTGCTTTGTTATTTTTTCTTTTAATTCATTATAATCTTTTATATTTATGTACGAATCTTCTCTTTCAAATTTGTTTTGCTTTGGATCTTTGTTATTAATTTTTATGTCATTATCACATAGTAATTGTTCGACTTCATATAATATGTCGTTTGCTGTTTCTTCACACCAAGAATGACTAACTAGCAT
Source organism: Clostridia bacterium (assembly GCA_022794055.1). GTDB lineage: Bacteria > Bacillota > Clostridia > TANB77 > CAG-508 > CAG-269. The sequence goes on along the minus strand of JAAWEA010000080.1, from coordinate 14,797 downwards.
ATCGCAAGACCTCCTTATCGTAACTATATTCTTTTAGTTTTTCTAAATCAATCTCTACTACTGGCAATGCAATAAGTTTAACACCTATTCTTCCTACAATGCTTTTTACAATTCCTAAATCCATTAGAAAACTTATTAAATTGCTATTTCCATAATTGTCAATTACAATTTGATTTTCTAATAAATCATCTTCTACATCAACTGTTACATTAGATATATGAGATACCTCTTTGTCATCTCCTACATAGCCATATATAGATAAGCTAATTCTACCTTTGCGATATTCTCCCATATCAAAAAAACAATCTCTGTATTTTACACAATTTGATTCATAGTTAAAAGTTTTCAAATCTTTTCCCTCCTTTTTATAAATTCTTTTTATTTTTGTATTCAAAAACTATTAATCTATCCTCCTTTCACTTTTTTAAACAAAAAAATAACAAGTTTGATTTTATAATCTTACCTGTTAATTTTGTTTTATTTAATTTTAAGCACAATTCCCCCTATAGCTGTGTTTTAACTATAAGTGGCATTATTTAAAGTGCTACTTACTTTACCTTTGCTAAAAAGCAAAGTCATACTGAATAAATCAGCTTACCCTGTTTCCAGGTATCACTAATAAGATTTTACCTTATAGTGACTAATTTTGAATACATTTATATTTTAGCACATTTATTTTATAAAAAAAATATATACACTTAAATTTTTTTCTTCTTACTCTCCCCTACTTTTTAGAGTTTTTTTATATCCACTTCTCCATATTTAGTTGATTTTTTTATATAAAATGTTATAATCATAATACAATTTTGTTTTAAGAGGTGGCTTTTATGTCAGAAATATTAACTACTTGTGATAAAATAAACGAATTACCCAATAATACATTGGCTATTTTAAGGGATACAAATGATATTCCCTGTTTTGTTTTAAAAGATTATAATACAAGAAATTTAGATAATATTAATGTTATTCATTATTCAATACCTGATTCTTCAGAAGTATTTTTGTTAAAACTTTCTAATAATAAAATTTATAGATCTAATTTTGATATTAATGAAACAAATAAAAATATCTTTTCAACACTATTTTCCTTACCTTTTATTAGTGTTTTTTTATTTGCTAATGAGCCTAATGTTTACTCTATTAGCAAAGTTGCTTTAAAAAGGGTTAATTTTAAAAAGGAAATCTTTGATTTATCTGATAATAATGAAATATGGAATTTACTAACTACATAAAACAAAGTCCATTCTAATATTAAAATAGAATGAACTTTGTTTTAATTTTTCTTTTATATAATATTTATAATTCTTTAGATAATTCTTCTAAAGTTACTTCTTCATTTGTTTTTTTATTATACATTTTTATTTCAAAATCACAAATATCAGCATAATTTACTATTGTTTGAAAATCTGGTTGACTGTTTTCTCTTTCATAACTAGAAATTGTGTTGTCTGCAATAGACATCTTTTCTCCCATTTCTTTTTGTGTATAATTAGTATTTGTATTTCTCATATTTTTTAAAATATTACCTATTGAAACCTCTCTCATCTCTATTCCTCCTTCTCTATTATTTCAAAAAAGGAGGTATTTTTCACAAAATTGCAAGAAACTTGCAATTTATTTTGATTATGCTATAATATTATATAATTGTATATTATAGAAAATAAAAAGAAAGCTGAAATATTGCTACTATTTCCCTTTCTTTTCAATGGTTATAGTTATTCCATGAGTATTCGCTATTTGTATTAGTGTTTGCATATTATAATTTCTTTTTCCTAATTCAAATGCTTGAATACCTCTTTCACTACGATGTATTGTTTTTCCAAAATCTTTTTGAGATAATTCTGTCCACTCTCTTATAATACGAATTATCTCTTGTGGATTATAATCATTTGCTACAATTTTCATATCATCACCTTAATCCTAGTATGAGTAATTATATAGCAAATATTATTTTTTTAGTTCAAAAGACATACACTTCGTATGTGTAATACTTTTTCTATAATTAGACAAAATATTAAAAAGGAGGATTAGTATGCACTTATCTGAAGAAGTAATTGGTTATATAAAAACAGTTAATATTCCTAAAACTATTAATTCTGATTTCTTAATTTCAGACTTAGAAAAAATAATTTATACTGCTACTTATGAAGATGATTATTATATCTCTAAGCCTTTAAATAATGATTTACTCTCTTTATTAGAAGAATGGAAAAAACTACCTATATCAGAAGATTTATTGTTTATGGAAAATGACTCTACTATTAAACTTATTGATAATGACATTGAAAATTATTCTGCTCAAATAATTTTTCCAATATACCTAAACAATTCTATTGAACGGATTGGCTATTTATTTTAGAAATTCTGGAAAATATATTAACTCTAGTCCTAAAGCTCCTAATACTATTAGAAAATGGATTATGAAATTGATGGGATATGAGACTTTTCCAGTTACAAGAAATATTTTTTAGGAGGAACAAATGAAAAAGAGTAAATTAAAAGATTATTTATCTATTATATCTGTTCCTGTCATTCTTATTGCTATTACGATTTTTCTTTTAGTGTATAATTATTTTACAGGAAAAATTGCTAAATTTATCCCTAATTTATATGGGTTAAGTGCAATTATTGTTTTTATATGTGTTTCCTTTATGATTTATAATATTAGAGATTATAAAAAGGGCAAACTTTAAAATTGAGCTACACTATGTAGCTCTCTTGTATTTTATTCTATTTCAATACTTTAATCATTTTCTAATATTCATTTTGTTACATTTTAATAAATTTATATTTTACATTGTAATATTCAAATATTTTGTGTAATTCTTTTGGATTAAATATTACTGTTGCTGTATTTATATTCGGATGGAAACCTACTTTTTCATAGTCTAGTATATCTTCATCTAATATAAAAATAATATCTTTTTCTTTTAAATTGATAATATTAAATATAGAAACAGAACCAGTTTTTACTCCAAGTTTTTCTTCAAGTATATTTTCATCTCCAAAACTTAATCTCGTTTCTTCTAATCTAATTTGTAAAGATTTTAAATCTATTTTCTTTTCTAAAGGCAATGCAACTAAATAATATTGACTTTTGTTACTATTTCTTATAAAAAGATTTTTACAAACTACTGCATCAAATTTTATGTTATATTTTTCATTATCATCACAAGTAAATAATGGTGGATGTTTTATTTTTGTATATTCAATATTTAATTTATCCAATAATTTATAAACTTCATTTTCCATCTCATTTTTCCCCCTTTATAGTATTTTAGAAAGTATTTTAATTAATCGTTCATAGTCTTTGTTAATTCTTATTCTTGCATAGGTGCTGTCTAAATTTATAAAATAACTACAGTTCTCGGTAATAATACCTTCTTTCATTAATTTTTTTGTTAAATTCTCATATTTATTTGTTTTTACTGTGAATATTGGTGTTTCTAAACTTGTGTGTATGTAGTTTTCTTTCTTTAGTGTTTCATATATCTTCTTGTTTACTTCTATTGTTTTTAATTTTGTATATTCTAATTTTTCATAATCTTTTAAAACATTTCTAAATATACTAGCTGATAAATCTGGAAATGAAAATGGTATTGCAATTTCATTATATATCTTTACTACTTCTTTGCTTGAAAACATATAGCCTATTCTATGATTAGGTAATCCATAGAATTTGGATGCACTTCTTAATACCATTATATTATCATATTTTCCCACAAGTTTTATAGATGAATTATTTAATGGCATATAATCTCCATATGCTTCATCTACTATAACCATAATATTATATTGTTTTGCTTTTCTTACTATTTTTTCAATATCGTTAACATCTATTATTTGTCCAGTAGGATTATTAGGATTTTCTATTGATATTAAACTATAAGTACTGTCAATTTTCTCCATAAAATCTGTAGCTATGAATTTATAGTTATTCTTCTTTTCTAGGCTATAATATTCATATATTCCTTTTTTCAATTCTACCTCTGATATAAATCTTGGAAACTGTGGTGCTATACCTAATACTTTTGTTCCTTCTTGAATTAAAAATTCACTGATATTTCTCAATATTCCCATTGTTCCAGCACCAAAAGCTATGTTATTCTTATTCATATTATCATAAAGATATTTTTTCCAAAACTTAAGTAATTCTTCTTTTAATAATTCATATTCTAAAGAAGGATACTTATTAATTTCTGAACTACAGTCTGACACATATTTTTTTATCATACTTTCTTCTATAAATGGATTTGTTCCCAATGAACAATCTATTATATTGCTAGATAAACAGCTTTTTAGAGATTCTTCATTCATATAATCTCTTACTTTAAAATTTTTATAATATTCATCTATCATTTACATTATACCTCCAACTTTTATATTTGCTTATCAAGCTGTATTTGTCTGCATTCTTCCATGAAATCAATAATATCTTTATTACTATCTGAACGATCTATATCAGTTATTAGGCTCTCTACTGCTTTTTGAACTGGAGTTTGATATACACTATATTCTCCTTTAGTCCTTCTCGCATCCATTATTAAATTTGGATTTTTAAGGACATCACTTAGATATAATTCTCCTGTTGAAAGTGGAGAGTATGGTGGTACATTTATATTTGCAATATATTGAACTGTTTTTTTAGGTGTAAAATAAGGAATATTAGCAATTTCTTCAGCTAATAGCTTTCTAGCTTTATAAAATTTTTCTTCTGGCTTTGCTCCAATAGATATTATTGTGTCATATTCTCTTGGTTCATTTGTTCCAAAAAAGTTAGTCATTCTTGCTATATTATAATTTACATATCCATCGTGAACAAAACTATGTAATGTTGCATATTTTATGGAATTATCTGATTTTTTTCTTCGTTCTCCCATTTCTAATAAATCTGTTTTTAAATCTGTTTCTAGCCCTAATTTTCTTTCTAATACTTTATGCATTCCTTGATATTCTGGTGTGTTGATTATATTACTTGAAAAAGTCATATCAACATAAAAATCAACCTTATCTTTTAATTGTGGATGATATTCTTCTATATATTTTTGAGCAATCTTGATAAATTCGCTTGTAGCATAATTTACTCTATCTGGATCAATAGCATTTGTTATAATTCCTGCTCCATTCATAAAGTAATATTCTATATTGGGAATAGAATTACTACTTGTATTTTCTAATAATTCCTCGCAAATATTAAGTGCTGGTAATAAATATATTAATGCTCGAAAAGGCATATTCTCTGTCCCTCCAAAAACAGTCCTTATAACAGCTTTATTCAGAGCATTTGGATTATTGTCTAATTCACTACATATTTGAGAAAGATTTGCTACTCCTTTTGAATCAATTGTACTAAATAACTTTCTAAATTCTGCATTTGTTGTAGTACCACATAAAAATACATCTAATGATTTTTTTATATCTGTAGTACATCTCATCATAGATTGACAAGCTAACTTACTTATTGTATCTGATTTCATATTATCTTTTGTATCAAATAAATTTAATCTTGATTGATTTAAGGCACTATTTATTCTGCCTTGTTCTTTTTTAGTTAATTCATATTGGTTTATCATTTTATTTATACCTCCATTTTTTATTATTAAAATTAATAATGCTTGATACACCAATATTTCTCCGTTTTCTTCATATAATATTTTTTATACATACCAAAAACTCCCATCCTTAAAAATCTAATATTTAAGGACAGGAGTATATTTCCTGCGGTGCCACCTTAATTGGCTAAAAGCCCACTCATTTATTCATATACCAACATATATGTCTACTTTTTACGAGTTAGAATCTCGTCAACGCCTACTTTAAAAATTTCGGATTGCCCTCATTAGTCCATTCAGTAAAATCTCCAATGTAATATTTCCACCAACAATTACTCTCTATTTTCTTCAATAATACCTACTACTCTAAATCAACGGTTTATTCTTATTAAATTATTAATATTTTAACATAATTTGTTATATTATTCAAGTTATTTTTCAGCATATTCTATGTTTATGAGATAATTCTTATATTAGCATTGAATATGCTATACTTTTTACTTTAAATCCAAATTCCTCATAAACTTTTATTGCCTTTTTATTTTCTTCGTTTACTGTTAAATATATATCTGTGCAATTATTTGCTTTCCCATGTTCTTTTGTATAGTTTAACAATGCTGTACCTATTCCTTTTCCTCTATTTTTCTCATCTACACATATTGCTTCAATTTGTAGTTGTTTTCTATATCTCATACTAGGATTATTTTTTTCTTTAATATTAAAAGTGATATAACCTATAATTTCATCTTGTATCTTTGCTACAAATATTTCTTTATTTTGTATCATTTTTTCAAAACATTCTTTACTAATTACTTCATCTACACTTAAAAATAAATCAGGTCTCCAATTTACATGTAGTTCATGAACTTGTTTTGCTAATTTATTTACTCTATTAAAATCCTTCATTTTTGGAATTTCTATTGTTATTGACATTGTTTTCTCTCTCCTTATAAATCAAATTTTTCTTTTATCATTTTTGCTACATCAATAGCTGATATGTCTGTATTTACAATTTTTAAATAATTTTTAAAAATATTTTCACCTTCTCCTGGATTTGAATTTAATTTATGTTTTTCCATTGATTTTAATAACTCATTTTCGCTCCACTCTATATCTCTTTTAGAAGCTTTATATTCTAATCTATTAGCTGTTTTGTTTCTTTTTAGTCTTTCTTCCAAAGATGTTTCTAATTCTATTACATAAGATTCTTCAAATAAACTCATCCATTTATCAGTTTCTGCTTTTTCTTCTTCTAAGTCTTTTCCAAAATCAAAACATCCAGTAAATATTATTCCTTTTTCATTACTTTTTGCAAATTCTTTAAATACTTCATACCTTATAAGTTGGTTCATTCTTTGATATGCTTTTTTATCATAATCAAATATTAATCTAACCATTTCTATTGTCATATGATTGTAAAATAATTTATATCCTGTTAATTTCGCTAATTCTTGACCTACTGTCATTTTTCCAACTGCTTGAGGTCCAATTATTAATACGAATTTTGGCATTTCAATCATCTCCTCTTACTATAAATCTATCCAATATCTCTGTATAACACCAGATTCTGAAAGATTAACTTCATCTATAACTTCATTTTCTAATATACCACCATTAGCCTGAATTGTTTTATATGAACCTATATTATCCTTATCGCAAGTTACTAAAACTCTATGTAATCCATACTGTTTGCAATATTCTAATACTAACCTTAACATTTCTTTTGCATATCCTTTTTTTCTTTCTTCTGGTAAAACACTATATCCAATATTTCCACCATAGTTTAGAAGAAATTCTGATAATTTATGTCTAAAATCAATTATACCAACTAATTTATTATCGGATTTTCTAATAGCCAAATATACTGTTGATGGAGTATATCCCTTTCCATATTTTTTAGATAATCTATTATCAAAATCTATCCATTCTTCATAAGTTTCACATTCTTCTAATCCTGAACAACCATCAAAAGACTCATTATTTTCTAAAAATATTTTTCTATAATTCATTACTTGTTCTTTATATTCCATAGTTGGATTTAACAATTCTAAAATACTTTCATTTCCTTTTATACTCATATTTATCACTTCCTATTTTTCAATTCTTTTTATCATACCATATCCTGTATAGTCAAATGGTATTTTCTTAAATCCACATTTTTCATAAAATTCTTCTTTACCACTCATAGATACTAAATTTATACTGCATTTTTGTCCTTCTTTAGTTTTATTTTCAACTTCTTTAACTATCTCATCAATTAATTTTTTTCCTATACCATTTTTTTGATATTCTGGATCAACCAATACATCAACTATTAAATAATATATTCCATCACCTATTGCTCTTGCCATTCCAATAGTTCTATTTTCAAAAGTTGCTTTTTTTACAATTATACTGTTTTTTATTGCATTTTGTACTACCTCTAAATCTTTTGTATCCCAACCAATTGTGCTTCTCAAATTGTTATATTCATTTGCACTTAAATTATTTTCTATTTTAATTTCCATATTTTTCTCCTCCTATCAAAAAAAGTCTCACAAAAGAATCTTTTAAGACTCCTTTGCAAGACTTGTTAATCTCATCTTTCAAGTGTAAGTAACTATCTTTTCTAGTTACTCTTTATCGCTCAGTTCTTTATAAACCTAGATAAACTCTTAAATTATAGTTTTTATTTTAACATATTGCTCTGCTTTTGTCAATCCGTTTTCAAAAATTATGTTAAGTATCGTTATGATTGTTTTGCAATTTGCCTACCTATTCCATATGTTGAACCTGTCACTAAAACTATTTTATCTTTGAAATCAATATTCATATAAAAGTTTCTCCTATTTTTTCAACTTCTTTTCATAGCAAAACCAATCTATATCATACATAATAGTTTCACCACAGCAACAATATTCTAAATTATTATATAATGCTAACGCTCTAGGATTCGTTTTACTTACTAGAAAATGAATACCATCAAAGCCACGATTTATAACATCCTTTTCTATATATCTTACCAACTCTTTTGCAATACCTTTATTTTGATATTCTTTTATTACTCCAATTCTTGCCAAATCACAAGGAAATTTTATCTCTTTGTTCCAACATTCTAGGTTTTCTAACTCATCATCTTTTCCAGCAGCAGCTACTGCTATAATTTTTCCTTTATCTTGCATAACATATAATGATTTTTTATTAATATCGTTTTCTACATCTTCTATAGTAGGATACTCCTCACTCCAAGTACAACCTGGATAACCAATTAAAGATTTATAAATTTTTGCAATTTCATTTACATCATCTGCTATTGCCATTTTTATTTCTAAACTCATATATTTTCCTCCATTGTATTATTTTTCAAATGTAACTATTTTTATATTGCATAGTCCTCTTAATCCCCATTTTCCACGAGTTCTTCCTAAACCTGATTTTTTAACTCCTCCAAATGGATTATAAGGTGCAGAATATGCTAAATTATTACAAGCTACCATGCCAGTTTTTAATTCTTTACTTATTTTCTCAAAAACCTTTTTATCTGTAGTAAATACATATCCACCCAAACCATATATAGTATCATTTGCAAGGTCAATTGCTTCTTCTATTGTTTTAAAACTAATAATAGGTAATATAGGTCCAAATACTTCTTCTTTCCATACTTTCATATTTTTTGTAATATTTGTTAGAATTGTTGGCTCAAAATAATTTCCTTTTTCTTCTGGTCGTTTTCCACCACAAATAACATTTGAACCGTTATTTACTGCATCTTCAAATTGCTCTAACAAAGTATTAAGTTGCTTTTCATTTACAAGAGGTCCTATTGTAGTATTTCTATCAAGCCCATCTCCTATGATTTGTGATTCAGCAATATTTTTAATTTTAGTAACAACTTCATCAAATACACTTTCGTGAACAATTAATCTTTTTAAGGCATGACATAATTGCCCACTATTTGAAAATTTCTTTTTAAATATCCCTTGAATAACATTATCAATATCTGCATCTTCACATACAATTCCTGGTGCAGATCCTCCTAGTTCCATAAGAATTGGAATCATTTTATTTGCTGCTACTTTATATAGGTATTCTCCTGTCTTTGTATTTCCTGTAAAACAAATCATATCAATATCTTGTTCTACTAAAAAACTTCCTATTTCTTTTCCAGCAAATACAAATTGCCATACTCCCTTTGGTAATCCAGAGTTATTTAATAATTCTTCTAAAAGTTTATAAAGAAGTGGTAAATTAGGATCTGGTTTACTAATTACAACATTACCAACAATTAAATTTTGAAAGGCTATTGCACAACATAATGAAAATGGATAATTAAATGGTGAAATTGCTACAACTGTACCTTTTGGCTCATAAAAAACTTTTTGTATTTCTTTATCACTTTCAAATGTTATTTCTGAAGCAATACAATTTTTTGCATTCTCTAAATCCCATTTTATATTTTTTAATGTAGACTTTATTTCGTTTTCTGATTGAACAATTGGTTTTCCCATTTCCATTGATATTAAATTTGCAATTTTATCTAAGTTTTCTTCAAACTTATCATATATTTCTTTCAACACTTCAATTCTTTTGTGTATTTCTAAATTAGCCCATTTGCTTTGCACAGACTTTGCTAAATTTATTTTTTCTATAACTTCTTCCTTTGTAGTTTCTTCGATTTCTCCCAATATTTTATTATTACTTGGATTTGTAGAAATTATTTTCATATCTTTACACCTCTTTTATCTTTCCATCTATCATAAATTTATTTCCTGTAATATGATAAATACTAGGTATATTATTTCTTAATGTAACTTTGTCCTCTGAATATTTATCTTCATCAATATCACAAGCAACTACTTTTCCAACTATAATATGATGGTTTCCTGTTTCTATCTCATTTTCAAAAATGCAATCTATATTCACAATACATTCTTCTATCCTTTTGCATTTTAGCTCTTTAGAATTATAAGATGTTAAATTAGTAACTTCAAATTCACTTATATTCTTATCTACTTTTTCTCCTGCTTTATATAATTTGTCTAACATATTCTCTTTTGGAATGCCTATTATAAATTGCTTTGTTTCTTTTATATTTGCATAAGTATCTGTTTTTGGTGAAATAGCTATTGCTACCATATTATCTGGTTTAGTAGAACAATTCATAAACATTGCAAAAGGTGCTACATTTTCTATATTATCTTTACTTATTGTAGATACTAATATAACTGGTGAGGCTTGAGTTACATATACCACCTTTTCAATTTTATCTAATATCTCTATTTTGTTCATATTTAGCATTACTCCTTTGAATATCTTTCATCTTTATTTTTTATATCCAACAGTATAAAATAATGAGTATGGTATAGTTTTTTCTTTATATATCTTTTCTCCATTATAGAAAGTTTCTGACTTTATGTTTGAAAATCCTACACTTTCAAATATATTTTCCATATATCTATGTTCAAATCCATTGTGTCCATTAAAATCTTTTTGATTTATATGAAAACTACCATCTTCTTTATCTAAATCAATTATACACAACATACCATTTTCATTAAGTAAATTATAAAATATTTTAATTATCTTTTCTGTATTTTGTATGTGATGAATTGCTAAAGAAGTATATATTAAATCAAATTTATCTCCTTTATATGCTTCATTCACTAAATCAATTTGAATAGGAAATATATTACTTTTCTTACATTTATCTAGTTTTTCTTTTACTATTTTAATCATTTCTTTTTCTGAATCCATAAGTGTTACTTTTTTAAATTTATCACATAAATTCAAACTAATAAGTCCAGTAGCACATCCATACTCCATTATTGAATTATATTTTTCATTTCCTATAATTTCATTTATTTTTTCGGCTACAATTTTTGATCTTTTAATTCTTAATCATTATCCCAATCTTTAGCTCTACCTTCAAAAGACATATCATACTCCTTACTAAAATTTGTTTTAACATTATCCTATTAATAATTTTTATATAGTATTAGTTATTGCAATAGCTTTTCTAATTTTTCACTTTTGGTATACACCTTATTTATTTTATCAATTTGCTCTTTCGCCTCTTCTATTCTATTATTAGTTAGCAAATATCCAACTATATATACAAAAGAACTCTTCAAATAAGCATAGGCTAATTTCTTATTTAAATTTTTATCTTCTAACTGTTTTTTATCTATTCCAGAAATAATGCCTTTTATGAATTGTTTACTTTTATTTGCTTTTTCATCATTATTCATAATATGATATATTTCACACCTTAAAGCAATTGGTAGATAGATTAAAGCACTATTTTCATAGTCTATCATTAAAAATTCATCACTTACCATTACATTATCTGCTTTCAAATCCCAGTGCATATAAAGAGGTTCATCATCTTTAAAATATTCTATTAGTCTTTCTATATCGTTCTTTATTTTTACTGTATCTATATCTGGAAGAACTTCTTTGTATTTTTCTATTAAGTCTACTGTTTGATTATATTTTTTTAATTCTGTTTGCTTAAATTCTGAAAAAAAATTATCATTAATATTTGTATAATTTTCAATTAATATTTTTTGCTTATTACCTAATGTTCTTGCCTTATTAAATATGTCCTCTTCTAAAAGAGTATTATATACTTCTTCTAAAGTACCATTACCCATATAATCCATTATAATATAATAACCTAAACTTTCTGTTTTACCATATTCTAGAACCTTTGGAATAGGTTGGTTTGTTTCAATATATTTATCTGTAACACCTTTTCTATCTACATTATTATCTTTATATACCTTTAGTATATATTTTTTATCATCTTGATATAATTTGAATACTTTAGCATAAGATAATCCTTTATTTATCAATTCTATTTTTGAACATTTATCTAAAAATTCAATTTCTCTTTTTAAAGATTCAATCATTTATTTCTCCTTAATTGCAATTACTTCTATCTCTATTTTACATCCTTTTTTTACTAAACTATTTACTTCAACTAATGTACTTACAGGCTTACTATTTGCAAAATATTTATTTCTAATAGGTGATACTTTAGAAAAGTCATTTATATCTGTTAAAAAAATTTGAGTTTTTACTACATCATCTAAACTTGAATTTGCTTCTTTTAATATTTTTTGAATACAATTAAAGACATATTCAGTTTGACCTTCAATATCTTCACATACAACATTCCCTTTTGAATCTTGAGCAATTTGTCCTGTAACGAATATCATTTCTGCTGTGCCTATATCTACCTTTATCCCATGAGAATAAGCCCCCATAATTTCTGCTGAATTTTCTGGTACAATACTTTCTTTAAACATATTTTTCCCCCCTTTTAAATTAAACACTTTTTCCACCATCAACTAAATATATTGCTCCTGTTGTCCATAAAGATTTATCTGACAATAAAAATTCTATTGTAGGTGCTATATCTTTTTTTGCATCTCCAATTCTTCCTAATGGATATAGTTTCTTTTTATCTTCTGACCATTTATCATAGCCTTCTTGTGTATAGTCTCCACTTGCTACATATATATTTGTATATACTGCTGCTGGGTTTACACTATTTACTCTTATATTATACTTTCCAAGTTCTTGCCCCATATATTTTGTTAGCATATCTACTCCTGCTTTACTTGCACAATAAGCTATTGATCCTCCTGCTCTTTCTGATGACATTGAAGAAATATTTACAACTGATGTATTTGTTCCTTTTTTTAGTAAAGGTAATAGTGTTTTTGTTAATAAAAAAATTCCTGTTAGATTTATATTTATTGAATTATTCCATTCTTCCAAAGTTTGTTCTTCTATTCCACCTAATTTGATGATTCCTGCTGAATTTACTAATCCATCTAGTTTTCCATATTTATTATCTATTTCATTATAGACTTTTTCACAATCATCTTCTTTACTAATATCTCCATTTAAAAATGTAACTTTTTTATTTTCCATTGCTTAATTATCTCCTAAATATTATTTTGTAAATCTCCATTGTTTAAAATATATACATTTTCCATCATTATCTATTGAAATTTGAAATATACCATCAATTTCTTGTTTTTCATTTGTTTTTGTCATTACTCTAGTCATTTGCCAATTTATTATGCAAGTATCCTCATTAAAAGATATTATCTCAAATTTGTATTCTATATCTTTTTGATTATCAGCAACAACATTCCATAAATTTGTTACTTCTTCAAAATTTGAACATGGTTTATCAATTGGATTTTCATAGTATTCAACATCTTTACTTAAAGTTTCCAAAGTTCTTTTCCAATCTAACTCTTTCCATGACTCCATAAATTCTTTAATCCATTTTTCATATTTTGATTTATCTATACTATTGTTTTTTTGATGTAATATTCTATTTATTAATTCAGTTAACTCTGGAATTTTATAGATTCTATGATATCCATCAAAGTGATTATAATATTTTAAGTACATACCAATTGAATTTGTATCTTCTATAAATTTTTCTTAAACATTTCCTCTTTTGGCTCATCTTCATCTGAATATAAGCAATACTTAATATCTAAATTTTCCTTTATAAAATCTAATTGTTCTTGTTTACAATATGCTTGTGCTTTAACTTTAACAATATAATCGTTTCTATTGCTAGGAATATTATATACAGCACCTGGTGCTACTGCAATATATGCTTTTGGTATATAGTTCATTTCTTTACAAAATCTTATAAAATATGCATTTCCTATTGAATGACATATAACAATGCTATTTTCATTTAAAGTTTTATTATCTAAATATACTTTTAAAATCTCTTCAAATTTTTCATAAGTTGAATCCGATCTAATAGGAAACTGTGGTAATATTACTTCTTTATTTTGTTTATTAAAATTTTCTTTAATATCTTGTCCCCACATATTTATTGTATCTCCATTTAATGAATGTAAAATAAATATATTTTCTCTTTTATCTATATTCATATAAGTTTTTCTCCTCTTTTCTTTAAAATTTCCACTGCCTTTTCTCTATGTAATCCTTTTATAATTTCAAGTTTACTATTTCCATACTTTGCTAAATCATCTATATTAGTAATCATTTCTGGGCAATAATTATCATTGCTATCTTGTAATGTTGCTGCATAAACTATTTTTGAAAATTGTTCATAAAGAATTGCTCCCATACACATCATACAAGGTTCACAAGATACATATATTGTTGCATCTTTTAAATCTCCATATAGATTTTTATTTTTTGAAGCACTTTCTATTGCTTCTAATTCTGCATGAGAATACATACTTGTTTCCATTAAAGTT
>JAAWEA010000079.1 GCA_022794055.1 Clostridia bacterium | reverse complement strand
TTCTTTGTTTTTCGCTTTTTATATTAAATAAATATTCTTGGTCGATATCATAATATTTATACAAATCTTCTTCATTAATTTCAGTATTAAAATTATATTTCATAATATCTATATATTTATTTACTGAATTAAATACTGAATAAAATAAATTTGAATCTGAAACATCAACATAGCCATTATCATCTTGCTCTGGTATATATTCTTCACTATTTTCGGAATATTCTTCATTATTTATTTCATTTTTATTATTTACATTTTTTAATAATAAAAGTAATGTTAAAATAATTATAATAATAATTATTATGAACAAAATTATTAATTTTTTTATTTTTTCCATAATATAATCCATCCTTAATTAAATCTAAATACATGCTTAAATTTTCCTTGAGCTCCTTGGGATATCTTTACAGAATCCCCTGTTGAAGGTGCATGAATATATTCATCATTTCCTAAATATATACCAGCGTGTCCATATTTTGTTCCTCTTTCTGTATTAAATACTACTAAAATATCTCCTGGTTGTGCTTGACTCCAATCTATTTCATAATTACTACCTGCATATGATTTATAATCATCTGTTGTTCCTGGAACTGTTATGCCTTGTTGTTGATAAACCCAATAAACAAATCCTGAACAATCAAAAGAATTTGGTCCCTTAGCTCCGTAATACATATGGAGATCCAATTTTTGATTTTGCCATTTCTACTATATTTGAATTTCCTTCTGTTGATATACTTCCATAAGATCCAAATATTGTATTCCAAAATTGCAATTTTTTCTCAACTTGCCAAGCTGTATATTGTCCATTCTCCCATGTTGTAACAACAGTTTCATAAGCATGCTCAGATAATCCTGAATTTTTACATTTAGATAAAAACTCCTCATGTGTAGAATATATCTTAGTAACCCCTGCCCTAGCAGGATCCATATAATAATATCCACCTGCTCCTGAACTTCCTTCTATATGTTTTCCTAAATCTGAATAAAGAGATTGCATACCTGAAAATGTATCTGGTGCTCCATATCCTAAAGGATCTACACCTGCTGCTTGTCTTTCAGCTGCCAATTGGTTTATTCTTTGTGCTCTCCATCCTGTGTTAAATGCTAATATTGATCTTGCATACGCTTCAACACCTTCTTTTAGTGAAGAATATGAACTTCCAGATGATGCTCCATTTGGTGTTCCTAATCCCCAATAATTATATGCTCCTCCAGCTTGTCCAAAGTTTCCTTCTGTTTTAGCTGTAATTATTACTAATTCTGGATTAACTCCTGCAGCTACAGACCAATCATATATATCAGCAGCATAAGGTAAAAAATTAGTATCAAAATTGGCATTTTTACCCGAATATGCATTCAACGCTTCTACAAATTTATCCTTCTCTAAATTTGGAGATACTAATGATAAACTTCCTCCTACAGCTCCAACAGAAACAAAACTGTTATTCCCATATTCATCAAAGCTAAAATTTGTATCAAATTTTTCTTTTCCTAAAACTTTATTAAATAAATATTTAGTTAAATCTACCATATTTATAGTATCTGGATTATTTTCTAAAATTTCAAATAGCCAATCTACATTATTTAAAATTTGTTCTCTAGCATTTTCATATTCTGGTTTACACATAATTTTAACAAAATTATTTTCACTTCCATTTTTGTCTGTTTTTTCTCGTGGTTTATTAGTTGTTTTTGTAGTATATTTATATGTTGTAGTATTAGTATTAGTTGTTTTAGTTCTTTCTATTTCTCTTGTATAACTGTTTATTTTTACATAAGAAACTGAAACAGATGCTTCTGTATGTGTTACTGTTGATGGTGTTGTATTATTGGCTTTAGCTGATGCTTCTAACTTATTATTTTGTTTTTTCTCATTTAAATTTATAGTTGATTGAAGTTCTTGTTGATATTCATTCTTAAAACTCACTGCATCACTATCATTTAACAGTCCTGAATTACTACTTGAATCTTGTGGACTACCTTCATCTTCTTTATAATCTGTATCAGGTAAAGAATTAGAATTAGATGAAGGGTTTTCTTGTTTTTCTGATTCATATTCTTTTTTTAATTCCATCAGCCATACATTGGCATAAAGCATCTCAAAACTTGGTGTATTGGTTTCATAAGTAGTTGTATGAGTTATTTGGTAATTAGTATCATCAATAATTTCATTAGAACTATATCCACCATAATTTGGATTATCAGCTTGTACCCAATATCTTTCTGTTGTTTTATCTATAACTCCAGTAGGAAAAACTGATAGTGAAGCATACTTATCCGCTCTTCTTTGCTTTTTATATTCATTAACTTCTGTAGTTTCTGTTGTAGTAATATTATCAAAAATAGCTATAGTAATTTGACTATCATTTACTAAATCTGCTAGTTCCAAAACAAAATCTTCACAATCAGATATTACAAGAAAAGACCATAAATATTGAAATGGCATTACATATTTAGATATAGCATTTTGATAATTAACAGTACGTGATGTTACATGTTCTGTAACTTTGCTATATGTATTGTCTACTTGTTTATTATCTTCTTTTAAATCTTGAGAATATTCATCTAATTTCATTTCTGAATCATTATAAGTTACTGTTTCTGTTGCCCTATCTTTAACTGCAATTAAAAGATTATTATTATCATCTAATGTAAATTTACTTAAAACAGTCATGTCATTTACATCAACCATTGATTTAAAACTATCTTGACTAATATATTCAAGAGTTTTTGTCTCTTCTGTTCCATCATCTTTAGTTGTATGACGTTCAAATGTAACTGTTCCATTTAATTTATCTTCTGGTAAACCTGCTAAAAAAGGAAACTGAGTTATTACTTGTGCATTCATTAGTTTAGCTAATTCATCTGGTGTATTAAGATAGTTTTTTATATTACTATTATGTTTTATTAAATCATTCCATATATCTTGAGATGTTAAAATAGTTTTAACTACTGTTCCATCTTCTTTAGTCTCTTCTTTCTCAAAATATATACCATTTTCCCCAAATTTTACATTCTTTATATAATCGTTTGCTACTACATTAGGTACATTAGAACTATCTCCTTCTTCATAAGATCCATCACCTATTGTAATAAAGTGCATAAAAGCAGGAATAAAAACACCGATTACTAAAGAACTTATAATTGAAGTTATTATTAATATCTTTAAACTTTTCTTCATTAGTAATATTAAATCTAGTTTTGCCATCTATTTTTCCACCTCTTTATTCCCATTTAACAATCTACACTTAATTTATATTTTTCTTCATAATCTTCTTTATTTTCCATTCTATAATAGTGATTATAATCAAAAATTACTTCTGAAAATACTAATCTTTTTATTTTTCTACTTGAACTAAAAGAATTTGAAAATTTAATATTTATATTAGTTTTATTATTACTACTAATAATAAGTTGATTTTGTGCTATTTCATTTCCATAAAAATAATATTTCATATCATTGCTATCTAATAGATAAATAGACTTTGAATTATTACAATCTCCTAAGAAGATAGCCTTCTCAGTATTATTTATAATAACTAAATTATATATTTCATAATCCATATAAGTATCAATTGTTTCTATTTTTATTTCTACTCCATTATATTCTGCTAATTTATTAGACTCTTTTCTTGAAATAAACTCATTTATATTTATTTTATATCCATCTTCATTTTTAACAATTGTTATATAATCCTCTGTTGTACCTGAATTTGTTAAATCTCCAGTTGAGAGAATATCACCTGTAAAATTTACTTTATAAGTATTTCCTAACCAATTTTCTATAGTACAAGATTTTTTTTCTCCTTTAAAATTTCCATCATAATATATTTTTTTAAAACTATTAATATTTGAAAACATTACTTCCTTACATTCATCTGTAAGCATATCATAAGCTTTTTGTAATTCTTCTTTATTGCAATAATTCACAAATTCATTAATTACGTCTGTAGCTGAATTAAGATAAGAACTTGATATAGTTTCTCCTGAAACTAATGACTTATCTGTTACTAATTCATCTGCTTTGTCATTACTGCTACTATTATTAACAATAATCATCTCTTGTTTTGTTTTGTTTTGAGCAATCCAATCTAATAATTGCATTAGTAATAATAAAGAGACTATAATTAATATAATCCAAAAAATTTTCTTTCTATTTTGATTGAAAAATCTAATTAAATTATACATAATTATAGTCCTCCATTAATCCTTACTATCTCTTATTTTATCATAAGCTTCTATTTTATCCCATAAATTTGATGCCATTCTTGTTGTATCTTGTCCTGGATATTTCCTATCAAATTCTGTTTTAAATGTGTTACGCCATTTATCTTTATCATCCTGTTTTATTTTTGATGTACTAGATGGTAATCTTGATCTATAACTCCTAATTGTCATTGCTTCATTTAAGTCTCTAATACTAGTATTAGGGTCTCTAATTGCATCTTCAATCGTAGTAATATCTTTCATATCATATATACCATTATTCAATAACTGTGGAATATCTTTTTTCATTATTTTTTTAGCATCTTTTCCATATCTCATTTCTAATTCCATTATATTTTTTTCATTTTTTTGAAAATCTTTTGTATATTGTTCTTGTTTATGTTGCTCATAAGCTTCATCTGATCCATAATAAGCTCTTTCTGCAGCTTCTGACATTCCTTCAATTGGCATAGAATCACTATTTGCATCAAAATACCCAGATGCTAATTTATATCCTCCAAAAGCAGCCCCTGCAGTATATTGAGCTGTTTTAGATAAATCTCCTGATGAAACTCCAACTGCTAATCCAGCCATTCCCATAAGTGATCCTCCTGTTGCTCCTACTGCCAATCTTCCAGCAGTCTTTATTGTATTTTGTGGAAGATTTACCATTTTTTGTTTTGCTGCTCTCTTAATTTGATTCATTGTTCCTCTAGCATAATATCTACTTGCTGCTTTAGTAGCATTCCAAAAAGAAGGTTTTGCTAATGTTCTTTTATTTCCAGCTCTTCCTGTAGAAGTATTTGGTGTGCCTGATGCCCCTGGTGGATTTCCTGTTCCTGGATTATTTATTCCTACTCTTCCTAGATTTAATCCTGCTTGTGGTCTAACTGCATTTAATCTTGTTGCTCCTGGTGGATTTCCCCCTCCTAGTGGATTTCCCCCTCCTGGTGGATTTCCTCCTCCTAGTGGATTTCCTCCTCCTGGTGGATTTCCTCCTCCTGGTGGATTTCCTCCTCCTGGTGGATTTCCTCCTCCTGGTGGATTTCCTCCTCCTGGTGGATTTCCTCCTCCTGGTGGATTTCCTCCTCCTGGTGGATTATTTGATCCTCCAAAAAATGCATTTTGCTCATTAAAGTCATCTCTTACTCTTGGTGGTCTCTCACCATTTGTTGAATCTCCAGATCCACTTCCACTTCCAGAATTTCCTTTACCTTTTGGACCTAAATTAAGTAACTTATTCATTCCTGTCATTGCCATTGCTGCTCCTGCTGGTCCAGCTAATAGTCCTGGTGTTTGTGCCTTTTCAAATCCAAAGAACTTACGCATTAATTTTTCTGCTGGCATCATAAAGCCTAATGCAACTAAACTATAAATAATATTTTCTGATGCTAATGTAAATGCAGATGTAACTAAAATTGTATATATTAATAAATGTAGTGGTTGAATTAATAAATTAAACAGATATTCCTTAAACCACATATTAAATGCCTGTGCTTTTCCATCATTCATTTTATCTATTGGATATGTCAAAGCTACAAATGGTGCTATTATTGTAAGAAATGCCATATATAAAACTCTTTTTAAATATGTAAAAGTAAAATATATTGTAAATAATACTAATACAACAAACATTACAGCATACCCTGCATAAGAAGCATTTTGATCTTTTGCAATTTGAGCTGATACTCTAATTATTCCCATTAAGTTAGTTGGCCAATATATGACCTTATCCTCTTTCAAATCATCTTGCCATAGTCCTACATCCTTTAACTTTTTTTCTATTTTTCCATTTTCGTCTTCTACAACAGCATAAAAATTGTTCTTATTTTGTTCAATTTTAATGACATCTGTTAATTTATCTACAAGTATATTAGAAAATGACATTATGTATTGCATAAAAAACAATATACACATTGCTACAAGCCAATCTACTAACATCTGCTTATATTTAGCTTTATCATTAGAAGTTAGTGAAAGTAAAATTCTTATACCTGTATATACTAAAACAGAAAGTAATGCTACTACTGCAATGTCTCTTAAAATAGTATACCAATTAGAAACAGTTCCTCTTAATATCTTAGCTGTTGATTTTATTTTTAGTGGTGTTGAATTTCCTTCACTATCAGTTTCATATATAATATTTCCATATTTATCTCTTGCTATATCATCATCATTTGGATTAAAAAAATCAACATCAAATAAATTTACTTGATTTGAAAAAATTTCTTCAGGTGATATTTGATAAACTGGAATCTTAAAATTATCTGGTAAAACATTACTAGCAAAAAATGCTCCTGCCAGTAACCCTCCACCAACAGCTACAGCTACAACTGTACCTGCACTTACTGCACCTAGAGTCACTCCCACAGTAGCAAAAGCAGCAGCAGCAGCTCCAGCAGTAACTACTGTAAGTCCTGCTAAAACTACAGCTGCAACCACACCAATAACAATAGTAGCAATTACTTCCAGTACATCATTTCCCATGTCAACACTAATAGTAGTGGTATTTTGATGATAAATATATTTATGTACTTGGTTCATAATTCCATCGCCTAAAAAAACAATTAAATCTACAACTGGATTTAATAGTTTTCCTCCATAGGCTGCATCTTTTGCTTTTACTTTTCCAGAAAAACAAAAACTACAAATTGTTATAATAATCATTGCCATTATTATTACTTTAAATGTTTTAGTATCTTTAAAATTTTTCATTAAGGTTACCCCCTGTCTCCTTTAAGCATTTTTCATTTTGGCAATTTGATTTAAGTTTGTTTCAACAAATTCAAATTCCTTTCTCGTTGGCATTATCTTTAATATAGCTGAATCAGCTCCAACCTTTAATAACCCCTCACCTTTTTGACAAGTTACTAAAAAGTTAGCTTCTCCTTCTGAAAGTTTAAATACTTCTTTTAAGTATTGTATCTCAGATTTATCTTGTGCTAAAAATAATTTTGTATCTGAAGATGTAAGTACAGCTTGTGCTTCTGGTCTTTCATAAAAATCTTGAAATCTTTGAGAAACAATAGCAAGCGAAACATTTCTTTTTCTAGCACGTCTAGCCATTTTATTTAAAAAGTCTACAGCTTCAGGATATGGCAACAACATCCACGCTTCATCTACTAACACTCTTTTTTGTGTAGCTTTCTTTTTATCTTCACTATTTTTCTTAACAAATTTTTCCCAAATCCATGAAAGTAATATTTGTTGTGCAAGCGGTCTTGCAAATCTTTCTTCTAATTGAGAAATATCCAAATTAATAAAAGGTGCTCCTTCTAATAATTCAAATGTAGATTGTCCATCAAAATATGCCATCTGACCATCATATTCTCTTATGTATTGTTTCATAACTTTTAATAAATAACTATAATGATATTGATAATCTTGATTTGTATTTTCTCTGGCTTTTCCCTCAATTCTTCTATACCAAGATCCTATAGTTGGCATATCTTTCTTATCTTTTGTAAACAAATTTCCTTGTCTAAAATTTGCACTAGCAGTTTTATATAAACTATCTGGATTACTATTAATACCAAGTGCAGCATATTCTTCTGCGACAGATTCAGCAATAATTTGTTTTGTAAGCTCATTTACCTCATCTGAACGTGTACTTCCTCTAGCCATTGTAAGCAAAGCTTGTGTAACATCTTCTACCTTATTTTCTATATTTAATGTTATTCTTTCTTTTCCTGTTATTTCATCTTTTATCATTTCAGTTTCTACATCAAAAAGATTTATAACTGTTTTAGAATTAGGACTTATAACAACATTAATTCCACCTAAACTTTCAGCCACAATTGTATATTCCCCTTCAGCATCTAAGGCTAAACTTTCTATTCCCATAAGAACTGAAGATCTTGAAATTAATGTTTTCATTGTAACTGATTTTCCAGCACCAGACTTAGCAAATATAACCATATTATAATTTGTAAGTGATGAATGGAAATTATCAAATAAAATTGGTGTTCCTGTTTGTTTATTAAACCCTAAAGGAACTCCTGTTGAGTGTCCTACTTCTGAAGTTGTAAATGGGAAAACAGTTCCCATTGAGTTTCTGTCAAATGTATGAGTTCTGCTTATTTTATCATTCATAAATGGTAAATTTGATTTAAATGCCTCTTCTTGTAATCCCCATGCTGTTTTTATTCCAACTAATGTTTTTGCCATTTCAGAGGTTAACATTTTAGTTGATTTATCTAAATCTTCTAAACTATATGCAAATATAGTAGATATAATAGAAGCTTCAAATAATTTATTAAAACCAGCTGCAATCTCATCTCTTAATTGTTCTGCTTCTAATCTTTTCTGAGTAATTGTACTTTCCCTATTTATATTTCCTTTGTCAGCCGCAACAATTCTTTCAGTCTCTAATTCATTTATAACTTTATTTAAGTCATTTTGTGATTTTTCCTCTTTCACTGGATTTATAAAAATTGATGTATTTATATCTCCAAACATATACATATCTCTAAATAGTTCTGGAAATGTACACATTCTAGGAAGAGATGACACAAAAAAGCTTCTTGCAAATCTACTAGTATCAGATATAATCTCCAGATGGTCTATATTTGAAGCATCTATCCCAGATGGAGCAATTAACTCTTTTATTGTTTTCTTTTTCAATATTCTAACATCTTCTTCTCTATACTCATTAAACTGCTTTTTTAGTTCTTCTCCTTGTAGTCTTTGCTTTTGTTTCTTTGACATCTACTTCTCCTCCTTTTTCTTTTGTTTTATTATTCATTTCTTCATCAATTTTCTGAATAGCATTCTGTGCAACATCTTCACCTATAGATCTTTTATTTTCTTCTATTAAAATTTTTGCCATTTGATCAATAAGCTTATCTAATTCTTCTTCCTTACGCTTTGCAACTTTTTGTTTTTCATTTTCTTCAATTACATTAAATACTGTTTCATTAGCTTTTCTAAATGCTTCTTCTTGTATCTTTATATCTAGTTCTTTCATTCTTTTATCTAATACATCTGGTGCTGTAGTATATAAATCTTCATATCCAGCATTTAAAGTTCTTCTTAAATTCATTTTTTCTGACTCGTCTCTGTTATAAGCAACATATAATAATTCAGCTAATTCAATAGAATTTAATACTTTACTATTAATTCCACAAACTGCTAAAGAACTTATAATAGTTTGTGCCTTTGTATATAATTCTGAAAAAGCTAAATTAGTAATCTCATCTCGTGCATAATTAGGATCAGCTGCTTCCTCTGGATAATATGGAATTATAATATAATAATGCTTACTTAAAATACTTTTATTTAAGCTCATTCTTTCTGTATTGTTTACAATATCAACTCCATATTCATATAAGTTCTTTTGTCTAACAATTTCATATTCTTCTTTTTTTAGTTGTTCTTCTGAAAATTGTCCTGAACGTACTTTTTGATTATATTCTATTTGTTTATTAACCAATTGTTTTGATACTTCTTCTACTCTATCTTTATATACATGTATACTATTTCCTAAATTTACTGTTCTTGTTTGAATATAAATTTGAATAGGATATCTTAGAGTATTCAAAAATTGTAAAAATCCTTGTTCTACACTATTTTTTTCTAGTCCTGACATTAAGTCATAATTAATTCCTTGACATTCTATCGCCATTAAAAATCTTTTTCCATCTTTTTGGACTATCATGTTATCATCAATTTTATCGAATTCCATAAATTTAAATATTGATTGTTTATTATAAGTTTGGACACTATTTGATTTAGTATTTTTAATTTCTTTGTTTTTTATTTCTTTTCTTGAGTTTGATTTAGTTTTGTTACTTTTTAATTTTATGGTAATAAATATAATACATAATACAAAAAGTATTCCTATCATAGCTATTAATATTGTAGTTAATGTATTTATCATTTGATTATTATTCATCTTTCGTATCCTCCTCTATTTTATATATGTAAACCCTATTTCCATTTTTCTTAAATTTTATCCATCTTTTAATTACATCATCTATACTTTCTCCTCCTGCTTTTTTACTTATTTCAAGACTAGAATTTTCTGGAACTTTTAATGTTCCTACAGCATATCCTATAGCTCCACAAATTAGTGTTGATATTATTCCTATCATAGAAAATCCTAATGTTTTAAATATGAAATAAAATATTAGTCCAAATCCTGTTCCTACCGCTGTATATATTAGTCCTTTTGTTGAGAAAATATATAATATTCTTCCTTCACCTTTATAATTTCTTGGTATTTCATGAGTTTGCATATCTTTTCCTCCGTAATAATTATATTTATACATTTTTATTATATCATATTTTGTAAATTGTTGTATAGTATTTAGAGAAAAAAGTGAAATTTTAATATTTCTGTAATATTTGAAAAAATAAGGCAGAAAAATAGGCATAATTAAAATTTTTAAACCTTTTAAACAATTTACATGACATGTATTTATCGTCTGCCAAAAATTCAAAAAAATTTTCCTATACAATAAAAAAAGTTATCAAAAATGATAACTTTTTTCTTCTTATACTTATGAATTTGTTAATGTATCTGCAAATCCAAAAATCATTGAAGCTAGATTTGAAGCTGCAAATACTAAAATTGCACCAATTAAATATGGTATAAAAGTCTTTTTATATTCAGCCTTTTCTTCAGCACTTCCCATCATATATTTTATACCTAATATTACTAACACTAGAACTGAAGCAATTGATCCTATAGCTTGAACCATACCAATTATTCTTTTACCCATAGTATCAAAAGAATTTGTAGCTGTTCCTTTTAAATCAGATGGATTTGTTGCTGCAAAAACTACTGAAACTGTTGAAAATAACATAATCATTATTATTAATATTGGTAATAATTTAATAATCTTTTTCATAATTTTTCCTCCTTTTATATTTTATATATTATAATTCTTACTTTATAATAAGAAATTTTAAAAACTTAATTAATTAAAAATTGCTTTGTAAAAAACCAGCTATAACTTTCCATATTCCAAAAGCTCCATAAGTCACTATACATCCTACTGTAAATACAACCAAGGCATCTTTTACTTCTGCTTTTTCATCAACTCCAGCCCACATATATTTAATTCCTAAATATACTCCTATGCAGGCTACAACTATAAATGATAACATTAATAATATATTATATAAACTAGTAGATGTATTTTTTAAACTATCTTCTGATACAGAAAATTCATTACTTGAACTACTCATAAAATCTTTACCACCTGATATTACCTCTCCTAATCCATCTGCTGCATAAACTTTATTTGTAACACTTATACAGAGAATAATTTCTATAAATATTATTAAAACTATTAATACCTTTTTCATAAGCTCACCTTCTGACTTTATAATGTTGATGCAAAATTATATAGCATGGCTGATATATTACTTATGGCAAAAACTAATATGGCACCAATTATATAGTAAATCATTTTAGTTTTATACTCTGCTTTTTCTTCAACACTTCCCATCATATATTTTATTCCTATTATAACTAAAGCTAATACTGAAACTATGCTACCTATAGCTTGAAATCCTCCTACTATTATATTTCCCATTCTCACTGCTTCAATATCAGCACCTAATTCATCTGGTTTATAATCATCTACTTTAATAGCTGCTAAACTGTTTATTGAAAATATATTAATAGCTATTATACAAACTATTATAGGATATATTAACTTAAGATGTTTTTTCATAGTTTCACCAACTTTCTTACGTATACATTAATTATATATTATTTTTTAATATTTTTCAACTTTTTTTTATATTTTTTTACATTTTCTCTATTTATACATAAAAAAGCACTTTAAATTTTTTAATTAAAGTGCTTTTGGCGGAGATGAGAGGGTTCGAACCTCCGCGCCCTTTTCAGGACCTAACTGTTTAGCAAACAGTCCCCTTCACCACTTGGGTACATCTCCATATTAAATACATTTATATATTATATAAAAAAAGATATAAAAACTTAAATCTATAATATTATAAATTCATGGTCTTATATCTTTATAAAAGTTTGGCGGAGAGGGTGGGATTCGAACCCACGGTACGCTATAAACGCACGCCAATTTTCAAGACTGGTGCCATAAACCAACTCGACCACCTCTCCTTATGTCAGACAAATACTTTATGATTGTCCAACGACAGTATTTATATTAGCATTTTAAAAAGTATTTGTCAATAGTTTTATGCTAATCTAATTAATTTTTTTATATGAACTTCATTTAACCTAATTAATTTTTAGTTTCATATATTAAATAATCTTTTATATCTCCAATATATTCAAAATTATTTTTTATATATTCATTTGCTTTAACTGACTCTTGCCAAACTTTTATATTATTTCTTATTAAAATAATTGTATTTTTCAATTCTTTTATTTTTATTATTAAACCATCTTCTCCATTTTTTCCAAGATTTCCTAATAATGGTTCATCCATAAAGCCATTATTCATTTTTAGAGGCATCATATATAATGGAGCATCTGAATCTAAAACAATTACCTTTTTATTACTTTTCGTTATAAATTCTGTTATTTCACTTATATCTTGTTTAGTTTTTTCATCTAATATAGATCCAAAATATAAATTACTATATTCATAATTATAATCAATTTTTATAAAATATATAATAATATTTATAATAGATAAAACTAACAAAGAGAAGATAAAAGCTACATTTAATTTATTTATTAATTTTTCAGAAATATTAAATTCGTCAAAAATAACATATATAACATAAGCTAGCATTATATACTGAAAAATTAGTGCTAAATTTATATGAGTCCAATTAAATATTGGATATGCACTAATTAATAATGGATAAGAAAAGAATAATATTTGATTAATAATATTCCTCTTTTGTATTTTATTATGTTTATTTAAAAAAATTATAAATGTTGTATTCATTAAAACAATTATTAGCATCTTTAATATGTCCAGATATTTAAAACTATTATTTTTTATTGCAAATTCTTTTATTCCAAGAATTGCATAATCTATAAATCCAAATAATAATCCTTTTACATACAATATCCATATAAATAATAAACTATAAATAATAATATACAATAATATTGTAAAAAATATTTTATTTTTTTCCTTTTTGTCTACAAAAATACAATTCCATATCAAAAATCCAATATAATAAAATGCCCCTATATTTTGTTTTGTAATAAAAATTAAAAATATAAATATAGATTGTAATATAGTAAATCTATTAAAAGTCAGCTTATCCTTATTAATTATTATTATTACTCCATACAAGCAAAACATTAACGCTAGTGTATTATAATTAGCCATAGCTCTAACACTTGTTATTTCTAATATAAAAATAAAAATTGTCAAAAACGATGATAATTTTAATGGAATCTTCAATAATTTTAATATTTTATATATTGCCCAAAATAATAATATATTTACTATACTATTATATATTTTAAATATTAAAAAATTTGCGCCTAATACTTTAAATAATACTAAGCCTATAAAATGAAATAATGGTGTTGTTATAACATTAGCATCTATATATATTTTATATCCATTATACATTTTATAAATATTTTGAAAATTCCACAATTCATCGCACATATCAGTTTTACAGTTTAGAGCTGTACCTGTAATAATTATGGTTATTACAAAGAAAACAAACATATCATAATGTTTGTTTATAATTTTTTTAATTTTTTCCATATTATTGTTCCTTATAATCATATTTAACTGCCTTATTTATTGCCTGCTCCTCTTCTACTGATAAAGTATATGTAGAAATTCCATTTTTAACTGGTTTTGCATAAATATTAGAAACATCTCTAGAATAAATTCCATTTAATACAATACCATCATTTTTTTCATCTAATAATGCTAAAGCAAAACTTAAATCACTTCCTACATCCTTAAAAGCATTATATCTAACCATTCCTGTTTTTTGGATACAGCTCTTTAAATTTAATTTCATTCCATCATAAAGTGTCATAATTTCACCATTTTGTCTTTTTACTTGTTCTACATCATTTATATATTTTTGCAAATCCTCTTGTATATTAGAACCATTTCCTAGTTTTCTAAGAAATTTATTATATTGCTTCTTTATTCTTATATTAGTAATTATCAAAATAACTAAACCAATAAACAAAATTATAATTGCTATAGCGGAAGTCAATAAAAAAGTATCTGTTTTTAAAAAATTAATAATTCCTTCCATAATATCTCTCCTTTATTTCATTAAATTTAATATTCTTTCTAAGTCATCATTTGAAGAATATTCAATAATAATCTTTCCTTTTTTCTTTCCTGGGTCTAGTTTTACTTTTGTTCCAAAAAAACCTTGAAATGTATTCTCTATATCATTATATAATACATTCATCTTTCTTAGTTCTTCTCTTGATACTGTTTTTTTATTTATCTTTTTATTTGTATTTTCTAGTTCTTTTACTGTTGTTCCTCTTTCTATTAAATTAACTGCTGTAATATATTGCTTTTCTGGATCAGTTATTGCAAGTAATGCTTTACAATGTCCCTCTGTTAATTTTCCTTGTTTTGCAAATTCTAAAACTCGTGGTTCTAAATTAAGTACTCTTACTGTATTAGCTATAGCACTTCTACTTTTTCCTAATTTTTTTGAAACTTCTTCTTGAGTTAATCCATAAGTTTGCATTAAATTTTTGATTCCTAATGCTTTTTCAAAAGGATTCAAGTCTTCTCTTTGTATATTTTCTATTAATGCTATTTCATTATTTTTTCTTTCATCATCTTCACGAATTATGGCTGGTATTTCTTCTAATCCTGCTAATTTACATGCTCTCCATCTTCTTTCTCCTGCTATTATAGCATAATATCCTTCTTTTTTTGTTACAATAATTGGTTGAATTAAACCATACTCTTTAATAGATTCTGCTAATTCTTCTAATGCTTCTTGATTAAAATTTTTTCTTGGTTGTTCACGATTAGGTTCTACTTCTGTTATTTTTAAATTTTTTAGAATATCATTTTCTTGCATTTGTTCTTCTTCTGGAGCTGGACCAAACAAAGCATCTAATCCTTTTCCTAGCCCTGTTTTCTTAACCATCTATATCACTTCCTTTTCTTATTTATTCTTTTGTTTTATTTCTTATTCATTTCCTTTTAAAAATTCTTTTGCAAATTTTTCATACATTTTTGCTCCTTTTGATTTTGCATCATATTCTGTAATTGGCATTCCATAACTTGGAGCTTCACTTAATCTAACATTTCTAGGAATTACTGATTTATATACTTTATTATCAAAATATTTTTTTACTTCTTTTACTACTTGATTAGATAAATTTGTTCTTGCGTCATACATTGTAAGTAGTGCTCCTTCAATTTTAATTTCTTTATTTAAGTGTTTTTTTACTAAATTAATTGTATTTAATAGCTGTCCTAATCCTTCTAAAGCATAATATTCACACTGTACAGGAATTAAAACACTATCTGATGCTGTAAATGCGTTTAAAGTAATTAATCCTAATGATGGTGGACAATCTATAAATATATAATCAAATTTATCTTTTATTATTTCAAGTTTTTCTTTTAACCTTTGTTCTCTTGACATCATTGATACTAATTCTACTTCTGCTCCTGCTAGATTAATATTAGATGTACAAATCATTAAATTCTTTATTATTGTTTTTCCTATAGCTTCTTCCATTTCTGTTTCACTAACTAGAATGTCATAAGTAGAGTATTCTACTTCTTTTTCTGCTCCTACTCCACTTGTTGCATTTCCTTGTGGATCTGCATCGATTAATAATACTTTTTTTCCTTTTTTTGCTAATATTGTGCTTAAATTAATTGTTGTAGTTGTTTTTCCAACTCCTCCTTTTTGATTTGCTATTGCTACTATTTTTCCCACAACTTTGCCCCCTATTTATTTTTAGTAAATTTTTACTTTGGTATTCTATTTATTTTTCTATATACATCATATATAATTTTCTTAAAAAAGTCAATAAATTTTATAAAAAAAATAGACTTTTAACTAAGTCTATTTTATAGGTTCTTTATTTGGAATTCCAGGTTTTCTGGGATATTTACTAGGTGTGTTATTTGTTTTTTCTAAAACAATTATATTTCTACTAATATCAGAATCTGGTAATTCAAACTTATCTACCCTTAATATTCTCGCTCCTAATAATTTAATAGCATTTTTTCCATTATCACACTCTTCTGATATTTCATTTCCCTTCATACAAATACAAGTCCCTCCAATCTTTGATAAAGGCACTAAATATTCCGATAACACTGATAAATTAGCAACTGCTCTAGCAGTAACAACGTCAAAATTTTCTCTATATTTATTGTCTTTTCCAAAATCTTCTATACGACTATGTACTGTCATAATATTCTTTAAATCTAATTCCTTTATTACTTCATTTAAAAAATTAATTCTTTTATTTAAAGAATCTACTAATACTACTTTTAAATTTGGTCTATATATTTTTATTGGTATTCCTGGAAATCCTGCTCCTGTACCAACATCCACTAAGCTTTGATTTTTTTTAATATAAGTATTAATTGTTAAAGAATCAATAAAATGTTTCAAAATAATTTCTTTCGGTTCTACTATTGCTGTTAAATTTATTTTTTTATTCCATTCAATTAGTAAATTCATATATTTATAAAATTGATTCAATTGTTCTTCAGTAAACATTAAATTTATTTTTTTTGCATAAAAAATCATTAACTCATTAAATTCTGTTTTTTCCATGATTAAAACCTTTCTTTTATTTATTTTTGTTTATTTGTAAATAAATTAGTAATACTGATATATCAGCAGGAGAAACTCCTGAAATCCTTGAAGCCTGTCCTATAGAATGTGGTTTAAATTTATTTAACTTTTGTCTCGCTTCTAAGCTTAGTCCATTAATTTGCTCATAATCTATTTCCTCAGGCAACAATTTTGTTTCTAGCTTTTTAAATTTTTCCACTTGTGCTTCCTGCATTTTAATATATCCTTCATATTTTACTTGAATTTCCACTTCTTCTTTTTCCTGCATTGTAAGTTCTGGTCTATTTACATCAATTGGGGATAATTTTTCATAGTTTAACTCTGTTCTTTTTAAAAGTTCTCCCATTTTTGTTCCTGTTGTAAGTTCTGATGTTCCATATTTTTTTAATAATTCATTTACTTCTATTGTAGGCTTTACGATTGTATTTTTTAACCTCTCTACTTCTTTTCTTATATTTTCTTTCTTATTTAAAAATTTTTGGTATCTTTCTTCTGAAATAAGTCCTACATCATGTCCTATTTCTGTTAAACGCAAATCCGCATTGTCTTGTCTTAGTAATAATCTATATTCTGCTCTAGATGTCATCATACGATATGGTTCATTTGTTCCTTTCGTAACAATATCATCTATAAGAACACCTATATATCCTTGTGTTCTATCTAATATAATTGGTTCTTTTCCTTTTATTTTTTGTGTAGCATTTATTCCTGCAATCAATCCTTGACATGCAGCCTCTTCATATCCAGAAGTTCCATTGGTTTGACCTGCCATAAATAAACCATCAATTCCTTTATATTCTAATGATAGTTTTAAATTAGATGGATCAATACAATCATATTCTATGGCATACGCAGATCTTGTAAATTCTGCATTTTCTAATCCTGGTATTGTTCTATATAAAGCAATCTGTACATCTTCTGGAAGAGAAGAGCTTAAACCTTGTATATACATTTCATCAGTATCTATTCCTACAGGTTCTACAAAAGCTTGATGTCTTGGTTTATCACTAAAACGAACCACCTTGTCTTCTATTGAAGGACAATATCTTGGTCCTGTTCCTGTAATCTCTCCTCCATACAAAGGTGAACGATGTAAATTTTCTCTTATTATCTTATGTGTTTCTTCATTTGTATAGGTTAAATAACAATCTACTTGTTGTAAATCTTTTATTTCATCTTCAAAAGAAAAAGGAACAATATTTTCATCACCTTTCTGAATCTCCATTTTAGTAAAATCAATGCTTCTTTTATTTATTCTAGCAGGTGTACCTGTTTTAAATCTTACTAAATCAACTCCAATATTTCTTAAAGATTCTGATAATTTATTAGCTGCTGCTACCCCATCTGGACCACTTTCTTCTGAAAATTCTCCCATGAAAATTTTTCCTTTTAAATATGTTCCTGTTGCAACAATAACAGATTTTACTCCATAAATAGCTCCTACTGAGGTTTCTATCCCCACCACCTTATTATTTTCAACCTTTATATCCACAATTTCTCCTTGCTTTAAATAAAGATTTTCTTGTTTTTCTAGTGTATGTTTCATTTCAATATGATATTTTTTTCTATCTGCCTGTGCTCTTAAAGAATGCACTGCAGGACCTTTTGAAGTATTCAACATTTTAATTTGAATCATTGTTTTATCAATGTTTTTCCCCATTTCTCCACCTAGTGCATCTATTTCTCTTACTAAATGTCCCTTTGAACTTCCACCAATGTGTGGATTACATGGCATATTTGCAACAGCTTCTAAACTTATAGAAAATACCAATGTCTTCATCCCCAATCTGGCTGCTGCAAGCCCTGCTTCACATCCTGCATGTCCTGCTCCTATAACAGCTATGTCATAATCACCTGCATAATAACTCATATTTTTCTCCTTTCCTTATGAAACAAAAAATTATGTTTTTTTTCTTTATTTTATAAGTTTTACTTTATGGTTTATTTGTCTAATTTTGAAATATAAGCATAAAATAGCTTTATTATCACAAAAATCGATTTATAATGAAATATACCTTTTGCTAAAATGTTTTATAATTTCATTTTGTATTTATGTAAACTTATATTTTTGTTCGCTTTTTTTAATAATCATTTTTTATTTCTTTTTTACTTTTTTCTTATTATTTTCGTTTTATACTTATTTTATTGTTTTTTCATTAAATTATATTAGTGTTGTTATAAAAGTGTCTTATTTTGGATTTTAAGAG
Organism: Clostridia bacterium; assembly: GCA_022794055.1. GTDB lineage: Bacteria > Bacillota > Clostridia > TANB77 > CAG-508 > CAG-269. The sequence continues at coordinate 3,441 of JAAWEA010000079.1, read as the reverse complement.
TTGTAATTATCTCTATTTTCCAAGACAGAATTTAGCAAAAATTTCATTTATAATATCATCAGTTACAGATTCTCCTGTTATATTTCCTAAATCCTCTAAAATATCTTTTATAAATATTGCTATAATATCAATTGGTGTATTTTCTTTTACAGCTTTTTCTGCTTTTTTTACATTATCTATTGCTCTTGTAATTAAGTTTTTATGTCTTAGATTAGTAATAATTACTTCATTATCTAAATTAATTTCATTAAAATTAAACATTTCTGATATTGCATTGTTTAACTTATCTAATCCTATATTTTTTAAAATTGAAATATTAAAAACATATTTTGAAATTCCTTTAAATATAATATCATTTTCTTTTAAAACTGAATTCAAATCAACTTTATTTAATAATATAATTACCTTCTTATTTTTTATTATCTCTAAAATTTCAAGATCCTCATCTGTCAAGTTCTTTGAAGCATCAAAAATTGCTATTATTAAATCTGCTGTAGTGGCTATTTCCCTAGACTTTTTTATTCCTATTATTTCAACTTCATCTTTTGCATTTCTAATTCCTGCAGTATCTATTAATTTTAATGGAACACCTTCTATATTAGCAAACTCTTCAATTGTATCTCTTGTTGTACCTTCATATTCAGTTACAATAGCTCTTTCTTCTTTTAATATATAATTTAATAATGAAGATTTTCCAGCATTTGGTTTGCCTATAATTGCTGTTTTTATTCCTTCTTTTATTAATTTTCCATTATCAAAACTCTTTTCTAATAATCTGAGTTTTTTTTGTACATTATCTAACATATTTAAAATCTCAGTGTTTGTAACATCTTCTACATCATATTCAGGATAATCTATACTTACATCTACATTTACCATAACATCTAAAATCTGTTGCTTTATTTCTTTAATTTTATTAGATAAAACCCCTTCTAACTGTTTAATCCCTGTATTTAGCTCTCTTTCTGATTTAGCATTAATGACATCAATTACAGATTCTGCTTGTAATAAATCTATTCTTCCATTTAAAAAAGCTCTTTTGGTAAATTCTCCTGGTTCTGCTAAATTAGCACCATTTTTTAAACATAATTCTAAAATTTTTCTTACAATTATATTTCCTCCATGAGTATTAATTTCACACATATTTTCTGTTGTATAGCTTTTAGGTGATTTAAAATATGAAACTAAAACTTCATCAACTTTTTTTCCATTTTCCACTATATAACCATATTTAATAGTATATCCTTTTATATTTTCTATTTTCTCTTGATTTTTTGGTTTGAAAATTTTATCTAAAATTTCAAAGCATTTATCTCCACTCATTCTTATAATACCAATTCCTCCAATCCCGAGGAGCCGTAGATATTGAGGCAATTACATCCATTTTTTAACCTTCCTTTCATACATCAAAAAAATCAAAGATAGATATTACTTTTAAAGTAAAAATCTGACCTTTGACCTCTGATTTTTATTATTTTCTTTTTAATTCAATTACTACTTTTCTTCTTGGTTCTTCTCCAATACTTCTTGTTTCAACTCTATCATTTTCTTGTAATTTATTATGAATTATTTTTCTTTCATACGCTTGCATCGGTTCTAATGTAACTGATTTTCTTGTTTTTATAACTGTTTTAGCAAGCTTCTCTGCTAAATCTTCTAAAGATTTTTGCCTTTTTTGTTTATATCCTTCTATATCAAGGATAACTCTAACTCTATTTTCTATTCCTTTACTTGCAATTGATGATAAGATATTTTGAAATGCGTATAATGTTTCCCCCCTATATCCTATTAAAAATCCTAAATCTTTATTTTCAATAGAAATACTTAATCCATTTTCATCATTTTCTATTTTATATACTGTATCTTTACTTACTTTATCAAGAAAACTGTCTAAAAACTCACTTACATTCTTTTTAGCTTTTTCTTGTTCTTCTACTGATAATATTATATCTTTTTTTAATTTTTTTGTATTTTCAGTTTTTTCTTTTACTGTTAATTGAACCTTAACAACTCTAGGAGCTAATATACTAAAAAAACTTCTCTTTTCTTCATTTTCTAAAACTTTTATATCTACCATATTTTTAGAAACATTTAATTTTTTTAATCCATTTTCTATTGCTTCATTTGTAGTTTTACCTTCTGAAATAATAACTTTATCCATTTTTATTCTCCCTTTCTTCTGGCAAACACTATAGTTTGTTATTTTAATCTTTTATAATTTTATCTAAAACCAATCTTTCACCAATCATTAAAACATTATTTACTAACCAATATAACGCTAGTCCTAATGGTGCTACAAGAGAAATTGACACTGACATAATAGGCATCATCCAAGACATCATCTTACTTGATTGAGCCATTGCATCTTCCATTTCATTTTTTGTATCTTCTTCCTTTTCTTTATTTTCAGTAATATCTATAATTTCTTTATTATCTTCTTTTTTAGGTTTCTTTTGCATTGAGGTTGTAATTTTCATTGAAATAAAAGTTGATATAATATAAAGAATAGGTATTATATATACAGTCCAATCACTTAAATTTTGTTGTGGTATCTTACTTAAATCTAAACCACAAAAATTCATATTAATATTTATTTTGTCTAAATTTTCATCTTCAGGAAATTTTGCTTTTAAATATTCTATTTCTCTAATAATGTCTATTTCTGAATAAGCTTGGCTTACTTCTTTACCATCATCTTTCATCTGTTGTATATAATTATCTATATTAGTTTTATCTATTTTTTCCATATATGTTAATGGAAATCTTACCATATAAAAAATTGAAATTAATAATATAAATTGAATAATTGCACTTAAACAACCACTAAATGGACTCATATTTTCTTGTTTATATAAATTCATCATTTCTTTGTTTAATTTTTCTTGGTCATTTTTGTACTTAAACTTTAAAATCTTTATTTTTTCTTGCATTACAGTATTTTTTTTCATTGTTCTTTGTTGCTTTATAGACAATGGAATCATTATCAATTTTATTAAAACTGTAAATAAAATAATAGCTAAACCATAATTCCCTACAAAATTATTAATTATATTTAATAAAAAACCAAAAATATTTGCAAAAAATTGAAACATTTTTTCCTCCTTCTCATTTTAGCGGATCATATCCTCCTTTGGAGAAAGGATTACATCTTAAAATTCTATATATTCCTAAAAATATTCCTTTTAATGCTCCATACTTTTTAATTGCTTGTATTGTATATTCTGAGCATGTAGGATAATACTTACATTTTATATTTTTACTCTCTAACCATAAAGATATATGGTTTTGATATAATTTTATTATTTTTATTAATATTTTTTTCACGTTCTATTTTCCATATTTAAATGAGCTTTTTTTAAAATAAATTTCATATCATTTTTTATATTAACAAATGTTGCTTTTTCAAATTCAATTTTCTTTTTCCATAAAAAAACTATACTA
>JAAWEA010000078.1 GCA_022794055.1 Clostridia bacterium | reverse complement strand
TATTTTTACTCTATTAATAAGCATTATAAAAATAAGTAAGCTTACTACTATTATAGCTACTATTATAATTACTTTTTTCTTACCTAATGCTTTCATATTTTCCTCCTTAGTCCATGCAGGTCTATCCTGTAATTAAAATATAACATATTATATATTATTATTCAATCTTTCAACATCAATAATACAAAATTGTCAAATTTCTGAAATATTTTTGTAATATCTACAACTTGTACCTGTAAATCTAGCTATCTTTTTATTATAAAATAATTATAAAATGATTATTTTGTATGAATTAGAGGTAAATAAAAATGAAAGTAAAAACTTTAAATGGCAACTTAAATATTGTAGGAAATAATTTAAAAAAATATCGTAAACTAAAAAAACTATCTCAGCCAGCAATATGTAGAAAACTAGATTTATTAGGGGTTACAATGTATAACTGTGATATTTATGAAATTGAATATGGTAAAAAAACAGTAAAAGATTTTGAAGCATTAGCATTTTGTAAAGTATTAGGAATTAGCTTAGATGAACTTTATTCTGATACTGATAGATATTATGAAGCCTAAAAAATAGTAGGAATTAAAATATCCCTACTATTTCTTTATTTTCATCAATATCAATACTTTCAGCAGCAGGCACTTTAGGTAGCCCTGGCATTGTCATAATTTTTCCAGCAATCGCAACTACAAAGCCACAACCAGCTTTTAAAGTTATTTCTCTAATTGTTATTTTAAAAGGTTCTTTACATTCTAAATTCTTGCTATCATCTGAAAATGAATATTGTGTTTTTGCAATACAAACTGGCAAATTTGTATATCCCAATTTTTCAATTCTATTTATTTCCTTTATTGCATCCTCTGAAAAAAGAACTCCATCCGCTTCATATAATTCTTTTGCAACCTTTTCAATTTTAGTCTTAATATCATCACTATCTTCATAAATAAAATTAAATTTTTCTTCCAGTTCTACTAATTCAGTTAATTTTTGAGCTATATCTATAGCACCATCTCCACCTTTTGCCCAGCCTTCTACTAGACTTACTGGTATGTTTCTTTCTTGTAATTCTTTTTGAATAAATTGAATCTCTTTATCAGTATCTGTATTATATTTATTAATTGCAACAATTACATTTAGTCCAAATTTTTCTTTAATATTTCTAATATGTTGATATAAGTTGTCCATTCCATTTTTCAAGCCTTCTAAATTTTCTTCTTGAATTTTATCCTTCTCAATTCCTCCATGATATTTTAATGCTTTAATTGTTGCAACAATTACCACTGCATCTGGTTTTATTCCAGCTTTTCTACATTTAATATTCAAAAACTTCTCTGCTCCTAAATCCGCTCCAAACCCTGCTTCCGTAATAATATAGTCTGCTAATTTCATAGCCATTTTTGTAGCAATAATACTATTACATCCATGTGCAATATTAGCAAATGGTCCACCATGAATAATTGCTGGTGTATGCTCTAATGTCTGTACTAAATTAGGATTAATAGCATCTTTTAAAAGAACAGTCATTGCTCCTTCTGCCTTTAAATCTTTAGCATAAATTGGCTCTTCTTTTGAATTATATCCAATTATTATATTGCCTAATTTGTTCTTTAAGTCTACTATATTTTCTGCTAAACATAGTATAGCCATAATTTCAGAAGCAACTGTAATATCAAATCCATCTTTTCTTTGGACAATATTTTTCTCTCCTGAAAGTCCTGTATCAACTATTCTTAGCTGTCTATCATTTAAGTCAACACATCTTTTCCAAGTTACCCTTTTAATATCTAACTCATTTCCAAAATAAATATGATTATCTATCATACTAGATAATAAATTATTAGCTGCAGTTATAGCATGTATATCACCAGTAAAATGCAAATTAATATCTTCCATAGGAGCAACTTGTACTTTTCCTCCACCAGTTGCACCACCCTTAATTCCAAATACTGGTCCCAAAGATGGCTCTCTTAATGCTAAAATAGATTTTTTACCAATTTTAGAAAATCCATCTGCTATTGCTATAGATACAGTTGTCTTTCCTTCTCCTAATGGAGTAGGATTTATTGCTGTTACTAAAATCAATTTTCCATTATTATTTTTTTCTATTTTTTTATATGCTGAATTTAAAATCTTTGCTTTATATTTACCATAACATTCTAAATCTTCATCATCAATATTAATTTTTTTAGCAATTTGTTCAATTTTTTCTAATTTTGTATTTCTTGCAATTTCTATATCTGTCATTTTCTTCCTCCAATACTAGTTAATTTTAAACTATCAATCCTACTATAATTCCAATTCCCGCACCTACAAATACTTGTACAGGTGTATGTCCTAATACTTCTATTAACCTCTCTGATACTTCTACTCCAGTAAGCCCTGGTGTTTCTATTATTTTATTTAATAATTGTGCTTGCTTTCCTGCTGCCCTTCTAACTCCACAAGCATCATACATTACAATTAATGAAAATATCAATGAAACAGCAAATATTGATGAATTTACTCCTTCGTATCTTCCTAACATAGTTGTTATACTTGTTACAATAGCAGAATGAGAACTTGGCATTCCCCCTGCTCCAATTAACCTTTTAAAATCAAACTTTCTATTTATTATTAAATCAAACAATAATTTAAAAGTTTGACAAAAAAACCACAATAAAAATGGTATATAAATATATCTATTTTGTATTATTCCTAACATATTGTTCACGTTTTGTTCTCTCCTCATATATTAGTCTTCAGCAACAAAATTATTTTCTTCTAAATTTCCATCTTTCTCTAATAAAATTGTTATTTTCTTCTCTGCTTCTTCTAACATTTTATTACATTCTTTTGATAACTTAATTCCTTTTTCAAATTTTATAATTGATTCTTCTAAATTTAAGTCTCCTTTTTCCAATTCTGTTACAATTTGTTCTAAATTTTGCATATTATCTTCAAAATTTGTTTTTGACATCTTCTTAGTATATCCTAACTTCAACCTTAAGATATATCTCCTTCCTTAAATTATACATTTTATTTTTCCACTACAGTCCCTGCAATAACATCAATAGTATATGTTGCTAATCTATACTTATTTCCATTTTGCTCTTCTACAGTTACTGTATATACTGTATTTGATTCTCTCTTTGCTACAAAATCATAAGACTCAACAGAAATTCCCCATTCTTTCTTAGCCATTTCAATTGCTTTTTGTTCATAATCAACCATGTTGTCTGCTTCCTTCTTACTTTCTTGTTCTTCTTTGCCAATTATAGGTGTGTTTGTAGCATTATTATTTACAGTATTATTTTCATTTTCATTTACTTCTTCATTATTATCTATTTCATTTTCAACTATTTCATTAGTTTCATTAAGATAATTATAAATCTCTGAAAACTCTTCTTTATTTTCATTTTTATCTTCTTTTTTCAAATTACCTATAATGCCTACTATAGCAATTATTATTGTAACTACTATTAATATTCCTATTATAATCTTTGTTCTATTGTTCATTTTATTATCATTCCTTTTTAAATAATCTGAGCATTGCTTTCTCCATCTATTAATTTTATTGTTATTTTATCTCCAACATTAAGTTCATTTATACTTTTTACCATTTTCCCCTCTTTTTCAGTAAAAGAATATCCTCTTGTTAGTGTTTTTAACGGACTTAGTGCATCTAATTTTGATACTAATTCTATATATTGCTCATTTACTTGTTTTTGCTTATTTCGTACTGCTGTCTCTAATTTTTTTATATTAGTATCTACCTTTAAATATTGATCATTTATATTTCTAAGTGGTTCTTTAAAAATTCTACTTGACATAGATTTATCAAAACGTAATTTCATAATTTCTACTTTTTTTAATAATGATATTCTTAATCTATTCTGATAAGTATTATTTCGTTGTTTTATTTCATAAATATCTGGTACTGTTAATTCTGCAGCAGCAGATGGAGTAGGTGCTCTTAAATCAGCTACAAAATCGGATATTGTAAAATCTGTTTCATGACCTATTGCTGAAACAATTGGTATTTCTGAACTATATATGCTGTGAGCAACAATTTCTTCATTAAATGGCCATAAGTCTTCTAAAGAGCCTCCTCCTCTTGCAAGAATTAAAACATCTGCTAACTTTTTTTCATTCATTATTCTTATTCCATCTGCAATCTTCTCGGCTGCACCTTCTCCTTGTACTGGCACTGGTAATAATCTAATATGAACATTAGGATTTCTCCTAGTACTAACATTTATAATATCTCTAATAACAGAACCTGTTTGAGAAGTTAACACACCTACTGTCTTTGGCATTAATGGTATTTTCTGTTTATGTTTTTCATCAAAATAGCCTTGTTTCTCTAACTTATTTTTTAATTCTTCATATTTTTTATATAAAAGTCCAACTCCATCCTCTTGTATTGCTTTTACATATATTTGATAAACTCCATCTCTTTCAAAAACAGAAACACCACCAAATGCAAATACCTTCATTCCATCTTTAGGCATAAACTCAAGTTTTTGAGCATAACTTTTAAACATAATACACTTAATTAAAGATTTTTCGTCTTTAAGTGTAAAATATAAATGTCCTGTATAATGATTTTTAAAATTTGATATTTCACCTTTTACTAAAATATTATTTAAGTATTCATCATCTGCTATCTTATCTTTTATATAACTATTCAATTGACTAACTGTAACTGCCATTTCTTCATAATTCATATATTTTACATTTCCTTTACAATACTTGCTAAAATACCATTAACAAATTTTTTTGATTTTTCTTCTCCATATTTTTTAGCCAACTCAACTGCTTCATTAATAGCTACCTTATATGGTATTTCATTATATCTTATTTCAAAAATAGCTAATTTTAGAATCGATAAATCAAGTTTAGAAATTCTACTTAATTTCCAATCAGATTTTAAATTTTGTTCAATTCCTTTTAAAATATCACTTTCATTTTCTTTAATACCTAAAATAGCACCTTTAATATATTTTGTAGCTTCTTGCTCTCTAATATCATTACTTTCAAAAAATAATTCAATTTGCTCTTCTAAATCTTCTGCTTTTTGAATTTCTAAACTATAAATTAGTTTAAAAGCATTCTCTCTAATAGTTGTTCTATTCATTTTTTAATCCTTTTCTTTTTACATTTTATCAATAAAATTTTTTAACTTAGTTTTTACATCATTCTTATTTTGTTGTACATAATTTCCTACAAAAGCACCTACTAAAATTAGCAAAATTCCTATAATTAACATATATAATCTAGTAGCTAATAAAAGAATCGCAATAATAACACCTATAATAGCTCCTCTATATTGCATAATAAATTTTTTCAAATCTTCCATCTCTATATCATTCCTTTCTTAATGTAATAGCTCTATGCTTGTTCCTTTTCTGGCTTTTGCTTTTCTTGTACTGCTTTTTTTATCATAATATTTACTTCTTTTACTTCTAAGTCTGTAGTTTCCTTTACTCTTCTTTTTATTTTTTCTTGTAAGTTGACTGATAAGTCTTTTATAATCGAATCTGCACTAACAACTAAATTAATAAATATATTAACATTATTTTCTTTATCTAATTCTACTCTTGATGATACTTCTTTTGCTGTTTTATATTCACTTGTTACAGCTTCTACTAAACTTTCTATTGTTTCTTTTGATATCATTAATTTTCCATTTTCATTTGCTAATAAAACACCTTGTTTATCTTTCGATTCTTGTTTAGATGTTGGGTCAAAGAAAATACATCTAATAGATAATAAAATAAATACTAAACTAACTCCTAAAATAATTTTTGATGCTACTTCTGACATAACTAAATTTTTTACTAAGCTAAGTACAATATCTACATCTAACCATCTAAATATTATCATACATATTATTACTGATGCAATTAACATTAAATTTGAATATATAATTAGCGTAATTTTTTCTATTATTTTCATTTTTTACCTCTTTCTTTGTACATTTTTTATACAAACTACTAGTATTAGCATATTTATTTTTTAAAATTTCCTTTTACTCTTCTGTCTTTTCTTCTTTTTGTTCTTTTGCAACTTCTGTATTAACTCCTTGAATATGAACATTTACTTCTTCAACTTTAAGTCCTGTCATATCTTCTACAGATTTTTTTACTCTATTTTGAATTTCAAATGCAACATCTGGTATTCTTGAACCATATTCAACAATAATATTAACATCAATTTTTGTATTATTTTCTATTTTTTCAACTTTTATTCCTTTAGCTAAGTTTTTCTTTCCACTTAATACTTCTGTAATTCCTCCTGCAAATCCTCCTGCCATAGATGAAACACCTTGTACTTCTGTAACAGCTACTCCTGCAATTACTGCTATAACGTCATTTGAAATTTCTATACCATTATCTGTTTTTTCTTCCTCAATCTTCTCTACTTTTTTAATTTCCTCATTTTCTAAATTTTCTTCCATAAAAAATTCCTCCTTTTTTGAAATTATGGTTAATAACCTTAATTTTAATATGTTTAAGTATATCAATTTTTACTATATTTTACAACCTTTTAGTTCATTTTTTATAAACATTTATTTTAAAAGAGGTAATACATGTATTTAACATCTTACCTCTCTTATTTATTACTCAAATATTTCAAATTCGTTAATTTGATTTCCTCTTAAAAATTCTGATATGCTCATTCTCTTAGCATTTTCGCCTTGAATTTCTAAAACACTTAAAATTCCTTTTTTAGTTTTTATAAATAGCCCATTTTTTTGATTTGATATAAGAACTGTACCATTACTAAATATTTGAATATTTTCTTCGTCATATCCTATATTTGAAGCAATATCTACTTTCCAAAATTTCACTTTTTTGCCATTTAAAAAAGTATAAGCTCCCATTATAGGATTTAATCCTCTAACTAAGTTTTTAATTTCTTTAGCATTTTTATTCTCCCAATCAATTTTAGCCATTTCTTTAGCAAGCATTGGTGCCATTGTAAATTCATCACCTTGTTTTTCTCTTGGGGCAGTTCCATTTTCTATTTTCTTTAATGTTTCAACCAATAACTTTCCTCCAATTTCAGAAAGCTTATCCCATAGTTCTCCTGTTGTTTCATTATCCCCAATATCCACTTCTTCTTTTAAAATCATATCTCCTGTGTCCATTCCAACATCCATATACATTGTTGTAATTCCAGTTTTTTTATCTCCATTTAAAATAGCCCATTGAATTGGTGCTGCTCCTCTATATTTCGGTAATAATGAACCATGTACATTAATACACCCAAATCTTGGTATTTCTAATATTTCCTTTGGAAGAATTTTACCATAAGCTACAACACATATAACGTCTGGGTTTAACCTTTTTATTTCATTTATAAATTCTGGATTTTTTCTTACCTTTTCTGGTTGATAAATTTTAAGTCCTTTTTCTAAGGCATATTCTTTTACAGGAGATGGCATCATTTTCATTCCTCTTCCTTTTGGCTTATCTATATTTGTTACCACTCCTATTATATTATAATTATTTTCAACTAGACTTTTTAAAGATTTCTGGGCAAAATCAGGTGTTCCCATAAATAATATATTCATATTTTCTTCTCATTCCTTTCATGAGTTTTAAAATATCCTATAGCTATTTGTCTTCTATTAAAGTAAATTACAGATATCTGTCCTAAGTTTAAACATTATTTTTCTGGTTCTACATACTCTAAAGTTCCAGGCAATATTTTATCAACAAAAACTTCTCCCTCTAAATGGTCTAACTCGTGGCAAATTGCTTGAGCAAGCAAATCCTTTGCTTTAACTTTAACTCTTTTTCCTTCTCTATTAGTATATTCAGCTGTAACCTCCTCAGGTCTCATAACTTTTGCAAATTGATTAGGAAAGCTAAGACAACCTTCATCAACTTCATGTTCTCCTTTTGTTTTTAAAATAACAGGATTTATAAGTACAATAGGTCCTTTATCATCATACAAATCAATGACTACAACTCTTTTTAGAATCCCTACCTGTACAGCAGCAAGTCCTACTCCGTTATATTTATGCATTGTTTCTATCATATCATCAATCAATGTTTGCAACTTCTCATCAATTACTTCTACTTCTCTTGATTTCTTCTTTAAAATTTCATCGCCCTCTAATCTTAAATTTCTAATTGCCATATTTATTCCCCCTTTGTCCCATAAATAAGCATCTCGAATTAAGGTGGCACTCTAGTACCAACGAAACTCAAATATTTGATGCTTGTGCTGGGTTATACCATACTATTAGGATTTACATCAATAGTAATTTTAGTATTTTTATAATCTTTATCATATATATTTTTCAATAACTTTGTTAAAATATCATTTGCATCTTCTGTCATATTCCCTTTAATAATAATTCTCCATCTAAATCTATTTTGTATTTTATTTATTGGTGATGGCATTGGCTTCATTACTTTAAATTTCTGACTTTCTAAGTTACTTTGTGCAAATTCATAAGTTAAATTAGATATTTCCTTTATTTCTTCTTCACTTGTCCCATTAAAGCTGATTACAATTATATCGCAAAATGGCGGATACTTCAACTGTTTTCTTAATAGTATCTCAATTTTATAAAATTCTTCATAATCTTGTTTTTGTGCATTTTGAATACTATAATTTTCTGGATTATAACTTTGTATAATAACTTTTCCTGGAAGATTTTCTCTTCCTGCTCTTCCAGCAACTTGTGTTAAAATTTGAAATGTCCTTTCTGTTGCTCTATAATCATCAATATTAAGAGATGTATCTGCTGCAATTACTCCTACTAAAGTAACTTTTGGAAAATGATGTCCCTTAACAACCATTTGAGTCCCAATTAAAATATCTATATCTTCATTTTTAAATTTATTTAAAATCTCCTCTAATGAATTTTTCTTAGTTACTGTATCAACATCCATTCTAATTGTTTTGGCAGTTGTAAATTGTTTTAAAATTTCCTGTTCCAATTTTTGTGTTCCAGTTCCAAAATATCTAATTTTATCACTTCCACATTCTGGACAAATTTTAACAATATTTTCTTCATACCCACAATAATGACATTTTAGTTTATTTTCATAACTATGATATGTCATACTAATATTACAGTTTTTACAATTTACAGTATACCCACAATTTCTACACATAATAAAAGTTGAGTATCCTCTTCTATTTAAAAATAAAATTGTTTGTAACTTATCTTTTAAATTTTGCTCAATTGCATTATATAGCTCCATACTTAGCATTGACCTGTTCCCATTTGCTAATTCTTGCTTTAAATCTATAATTTCTACTCTAGGTAAATTAGAATTATTTGCTCTTTTGGTCAATTCCAATAATGTAATTTTATGCTTTTCCTTTGCTTTATAAAAGGTTTTTAAGTCTGGTGTAGCACTTCCTAATAATAATGGAACTTGCAAATCTTTTGCTATTCTTTTTGCAACATCTTTCGCATCATATCTTGGACTTGATTCTGATTTATATGAACTATCATGTTCTTCATCAATTATGATTATTCCTAGATTTTGAACTGGTGCAAAAATTGCTGATCTTGCTCCAATTATGATTTTTGCTCTTTTTTCTTTAATTCTTTCCCATTCGTCATGCCTTTCTCCAATTGATAACTTACTATGCAAAACTGCAATGTGTTCTTTTCCAAAACGTGAAATAAATCTATCTAACATTTGTGGAGTTAGTGAAATTTCAGGTACTAATATAATTGCTGATTTTTCCTTTTCAAATACTTTATTAATTAGTTGTAAATATACTTCTGTTTTTCCTGATCCTGTTACGCCATATAATAAGAATTCTTCATATTTTTCATTATCAATTGTTTTAGATACCCTTTCAAAAGCCACCTTTTGTTCATCTGTTAATTTTAAACTTTGTACCTTTTGTATCTCTTTTTTATCTAATGGATTTCTCTCTATCTTTTGTTCTACAAGTTCTAAATATTGATTTTTAATCAATGTATTAACAATTGCTCTTGAACACCCTGTAAACGTTTCTATTTCTGGGATAGTACTCCCAGCATTATCCTTCAAAAATTTTAATATTTTTATCTGTTTTTCAGACTTTATTTTTTTACTTTCTATATCCACCAAAATTTTATTAAAATCCTTTTTTAAATAAACTACATTTATCTTTTTATTTTGTATTCTATTATTAATATTTTTAGTTCTTGTTCCTGGTGTTTGCATTAGTTTAATACATTCCGAAAAATTACAAAAATATCTTTTTGACATCCACCTTGCAAGTTCTATTTGTTTATCTGTAAGCTCTGTTTCAACTTTGGCAATATCTTTTATTTCATATTCTGAAGAAGTTTTTATTTTTACTACATGAGCTTCTTCTAAATTTTTTAACCTTCCAAATGGTACCAAAACTTTACTACCAACTAACACAATGTCTTCTAATTCTTTTGGTATTTGATAGTCAAATGTTCTATTCAATTTTTTTGCTGTACTATTTATTATTACTTCTGCTACCATTTTTTATCTCCTCTAAAACATATTAATTCTACTATAATTTTTATATTTTATCAATAATTTTTGCTTTCATACTTGAAAAAAATTTTTTTGTGTTATAATATATTTATTCGAAATATATTAAATTAGGTGAAAATAATGAATGAAGAAAGATTCAAATTAACAAAAAAAGCTGGATTGTTAGGAATAATATGTAATATGTTCTTACTTATTATTAAAGGAATTATTGGATTTGCTTTTAATAGTCAGTCAATGATAGCAGATGCTTTTAATAGTGCAGGTGATATTTTTGCCTCTCTTATGACCTTTATTGGAAATAGAATTGCAAGTGCCCCAAATGATGAAGATCATAATTTTGGACATGGAAAGGCTGAATACATTTTTTCTTTATTTATTTCAATTTCTATGATATTCATTGCTGCTAAATTACTTTATGATGCAGTATGTACACTATTATTAGGAAATGATTTAAAATTTTCTTGGCTTTTAATTATAGCTTGTACTATTACTATTATAACTAAATTATGTTTATTTTTATATACTAAATATCTATATAAAAAATGTAAAAATATTTTAATAGAATCTAATATGAAAGATCATAGAAATGATTGTGTATTAACTTTTTTCACTCTTGTTTCTATTATTCTATCTTATTTTGGAATTATGTGGTTTGACAGTATTGTCGGTATTGGTATTTCTATATGGATTGGATATACTGGAATTACAATACTTTTAGAAAGTTACAACGTTCTAATGGATATTTCAATTGATGATAAAACTAAAGATTTGATTTTAGATATTATACATAGTTTTAAAGATGTTCAAAAAATAGCTTCTATATCTTCTACTCCTGTTGGAGCCCAATATATAATCTTTATTACTATATACTTAGATGGGAATTTATCTACTTTTGATAGTCATTCTCTAGCAAATAGTATTGAAGAAACAATCAATAAATTAGATAATGTTTATAAAACTATTATCCATGTAGAACCAATTTAATCGGTCAATTTTGACCGATTTTACTCTTCTTGAATTATTAAAGTTTCCATTCCTAAATTAATATCATATTCATGTTTTACTTCAATTAAATATTTTCCTGCTTTTGTTACATAAAAGCTTAAATTATTTATCTCTTTCCACATTTCATCGTCAACATGTTTATAATTTACTTTCCAATTGTCTATATTCCCACTATAATTTATATTTATTATATTAATTTTCCATTTATTTCCTTCACGTACATACTGAGCTTGAAAACTTCCTATTGTATTATTTTTTTCTTGATACTGTACATTATATATGCTTCCTTCAATTTCATTGACCATATAAATTTTTTTATTATTATACTCATAGCCTTTATAACAAATAATATAACGATATTCAACATTTATTAAATAGTCTCTTTTTATACTATATAAGTATAAGTCATTTCTTAAACTTTCTTCATTACAATATCTAAATCCATCTTGAATTTTCAACTTTTCTTCATCACTTTTTCCATTATATATAATACTTGAAACCTCTGGTATTTCAAGCATTTTTCTTTCTTCTTGGGTCAATATTCTTCCGATTTCAACTCTATTTTCTTGATTTAGTTCATTTACTTTTGTTTGTAAAATCTTTAATTCATTCTTAAATTGTGTATACTTCGCTTCTTTTATAGTATTAGTTCCAGTTGTAACCCCTATAGATGCTAATATTAGAATTATTATTATCATAATTACTAATGCCATTAATGTTATTCCTTTTTCTCCTATTAGTTTCATTTGTTCTCCTTCATAATCTTTATTCTTCTTCATTGCACAACTTTATTGACTTTAAATCTAATTGAATTAATGGTATCAAATAATTTCTTTTTGGATTATCTAATTTTCCTAAGCTTTCTATTGCTTTTTCCTTTTTTAAAAAATGTAATTTTTTAAATTCTATTTCCAAATTATTTTCTTTTAAATACTTATAATATTTTTGAAAATGATTATTAATATCTTCTGCTGTCATATTAATTATTGCTTTTGAAAATATTTGAATTCCTGGTTGCTCATTCTCTTCTGTAATATACATATAGTTTATTCTACTATCATTTAAGTCTATATTCAATTCTTCTTTAGCCTCTCTCAATATTGTTTTTTCAACAAGTATTTTTTCTCCAATAACATCTTTTTTATCAATATTACCACCTGTTACTTGCAAAACATTTGGATATGAAGTATTGTCATCCAATTCTCCAATTAGATAATATCCATCAATTGTTTCAACTAAGCAACCTGCACTTAAATTTCTACATTCATATTCTTTAGGAAGCCCTATTTTTTCTCCATATAGATAATGTGCATAATCAGATTTATTACATACTATTTCTACTATTTCATCTTTTATATCAAATTTTGATACACATAAGACTTCTCCATTCCATACTTTAACTCCTGTCATTACTATACTCACAAAATTCTTTTTTATCTTTTCTTTTAATTCGTGTGGTAATTCTATAATCTCGTCTCTAAAACTTGCCTTAATTTCTTTATTTTCAATATTATATATCATTTTATTACCTTCCTTTCATATTATATCACAAAATATTATATTAAATATTTACATTATTTTCAAGAAATAAATCTACATAAGAAAAATATAAAATATCTTAATATGTCTAACCCCCTCAACTTTCTCTATGAAAGTGAGGAGGATTTTTAGTAATTTTAATAAACATTATTTGCAGAGTTTTTGTTTGCCCAATCTGTAAACAGCTCACTATTTGGCATTGGTGAATCAAAGGAATTAGTTAGAAATTTTAAAAAAGAAACTTGTACTTTTATTAATCCAGTAAAGCAACTAAAATATGAAGAGCAAGAAAAAGAATAGGATTTAGAGAAATAACAGTAAAATGAGGTGTGAATTTTATACAAATTCACACCTCACTGGTTAGCGTTTTTAATAGGTTAACCTTCAGACTCAATTGTTTACATTTCTGTGCTGTCTTCCGTTTCAAGTACATCGCTGCTTTCATCTTTTTCTTCATCTTCAGATTTCTTATCATCAGATTTTGAAATACCAAAAAGCAAATTGGCTAGATAAGCAAATGCAAAAGCCTGTCCGAAATTAATCTGAATCAATTCTCTATTCAAAAGTTGTGGTAAAATGTTATTCCAAGAATACATTACTACCCAAATAGCGATAAGAATTGAAATCAGTTCAAATACTATGACAAAAATTGCAGATACAACCTTTGCCATCTTCTCTTTACCGCTTTTATCGAAGATTTTCTTCTTAAGTTTTTCGTACTCCGACTTAGCACCACTGAGATAGTTTGACCTAAGACAAGCAATTGTAAAAGCTAATACAAAAGCCTGAAACATTGTTATCTTTTGAAGGCCAAACATAGTGGTCATAGCCACATTCCAGCACATACTGACAATTGCTCCGTTAATAGCTGCCCCCATCAGTAACATGCCAGTAGCGAATATCCCCCCCAGTAATACGATAGGAATACAAGCTATTGCAAAACTTATTCCATCTTTTACCTTCCGCCAAATACCATTAAATTTCTCACTCATAATGCTTCCTCCTTGTTTGATTTAATTTTTCCAATACGGTTTGTGATGAAATTTATATATAAAATGGCTAAAAGCCATATAACCAATATAATTATATCATATTTTCTCATATTTGACAATAAAATTATTGCTATATCACTATTTTCTTCTCTGTTGCTTTTACATAAGATCCAAACAAGATGATTACTTCAATTTTTATAGGTCTTTTTGGTTCAGAATCTGTAGCATCTTATTCACATTTAATATAAAAATTATTATATTTAAATACATTAATTTGGCTGGGGTACTGTGATTCGAACACAGGAATGTCGGAGTCAGAGTCCGATGCCTTACCGCTTGGCGATACCCCAATATAAAAAATAATTATTATATTACCAAGGCTGTAAGCTAAAATTTAGCCTTAAAAACAGCCTCAGAATTTTAATAATATCTTGTTTAAATCTCACTTATATTATCATATTATATATTTTTTGTCTAGAGTAATACTTATAAACTATAAATTATAAGTTCCAACATCTTTATTCCATGTATTAATAACATATTGTTTTTCAGAATTTGGGATTAATGCTATCCTAAAAGCTGAAATCGGATTAACATTACTATACATACACTCTTGCCCATTTGAAGAAGTTTCTATCCATCCAATACCACTTACTAAAACTTGATATACAATAGAAAATTGTGAATAATCTTTTAGCCTCATCTTAATTCCACAAATACCATATTTATAAACTGAATCAGCAGTTATTGGATTATTACCATTAATATCAGTATAATTAATTGCATTAACTCCAGAACCTCCTAATTGAAAATACTTCTTTCCTTGAATTGTTACTAAATCACTTGAATTCATAGATTTATAAAGTTCTATTCCTGGATTATATCCATAATTAAAAATTGAATTCGAACTACTACACTTGGCTATACTTCCTACTCCCCAATGTGTATAAACATAAGAATTAGCTTGTACAAAATCATTGTCTACATTTCCAGTTATTCTAAATGCTATTGCTTCTGTTTTAAATTTTAAATCTAATCTCACTGCATTACTTCCTGCAATATCATAATTTCCATATCCATAAGTCCACCCCATATTAGAATTATGAGAAGCATATTCAATATTTATAAAGGTCGCCTGTGTAATATTAACACTAAAATCTACTTTATTTCCAGCGTAATCTTGAATTGGTAACTCATAAGAAATATTATTTGTAAATATCTTTTCCATCTGCTCCTTATTTTCTGAAGAATTCCATCCTTCTAATTCCCTTATTTTTTCATTTCCTTGAATAACTGCATTTACTTTTCCTCCATCTATTTTATCCTCTATTAATTTTATCTTAGGCAAAGTATTATCAATAATAATATTTGTCTTAATTTCTTTTTTTTCATTTTTCAAATTACTTGTATCAATAACAGTTCCTTCTAATATATGCACTTCTAGCT
Organism: Clostridia bacterium; assembly: GCA_022794055.1. Taxonomy (GTDB): domain Bacteria; phylum Bacillota; class Clostridia; order TANB77; family CAG-508; genus CAG-269. Next base: position 21,101 of record JAAWEA010000078.1, on the reverse strand, counting down.
TTCCATCTCCTAAGAGTTCTTTTAACTGTATTTGATATATTTTTCCTTCTTGAATTGTTTGAACTTCTTTTATATTAACTAACACATCTTTTATCTCTTGTCCATTAATTTTTACTTTTATATGTTCTTTATCTAAATAAATATCTTTTATATATTTTTCTGTAATTTTGATTTTAATTTCTATTGTATGATTTCTGTTTGCATATCCTTCATAATTCAAATTACTATTTTGTATGTCTAAAACTTCTATAAAAGGCTTGTGCCTATCAATAGAAAGATTTATAGCACAAAACTGTTTATCTGTTATATATTTAGCATTAACTATCTTTGTAATTCCAATTATAAATATTATAAAAAATGTAATTATCAATAGTTTATTTTTTATTTATCTCACCTCCTAATTTTGTTTTGCAACTGCATAAACTTTGAATTGATATTGCTTAATTTTCTGTGCATCTGTTGTATCTTGAAAATCTGTATTATTTTCTCCTCCTTCTTCTCCAAAATTCCAATACCACTTAATTTTAATTTCACTTTGTTGATTTTTCAAAATTTTACCTGATAAATACTTTGATAATTCTTCTAAATAGTTAACTTCAATTGTTTTATTTCCATTAATTACGTTAAATTTTAAATTCCTTGGTTTTTTATTTATACTTTCAAATACCAACTCATATTCAACATTTGTTTTTGCATTTAAAATAATAGAAAATTCCCCATTTGTTCCTGGTGCAATTTTTTCATTGATTAATGTATTTTGATTTGCACTTTCAATTAAATTAATATTTGTTTTTGTTGGATAAACATTAGATTTTAATTTTAAGAATAAAAAGTCATCAAAGGGTTGATTTTTCTTCCAACCTTTAATAAATACTATACTTATGACAAAAATAATTAGAAACAAAATAAAAATTTTAATTTTCTTCATGTTATCACCTTATGCCTTTACTTGCTCAGCATGAACTCTAACTTGTATCTTTTCCATTATTTCTGAAATTGATTCAGACTTTGATTCATCATACTTTACTTTTATTTGATATTGTTTTTCTTCTTTTTCTTTATTTGAAACTTCAATATATTCTGTTATATTTTCATTAAGTTGTATTTCATTTTCATGTTCATATAGCTTTATATCAATACTTTCATCAACATTTGAAGAAAGTTCTATATAATATTTTAATTTAATATCAGTTATTTTTTCATTTTCATTATAGTTTTTTATTGTAAAATTATAAGTTGCTTCATTTTCTATAGCTGTTATATCTAAACTAGGATCATTTTCAATAACTAAAATTGGCTCTGCTATTTGGCTTGTTGCCTTTATCATTACACTTTCTATACTTTTTGCAAAAGTATATCCTACAAATAGCATACTAATTATAAATATTATTATAATTGTTATTAAAATTTTATTTTTTCTTCTCTTCTCTGGTTTTCTCATCTTCCCTCCTTTTATACATTTTCATATTTCTTATTTTTCTATGAATTTTGTGGTTGTACTTGTGTACCAGAAACAATAATATCAAAAGAATATGTACTAATATTTTGAGCCTCTTTTGTATCAATTTCATCATTTTTCAAAATTGCTTCTAGTGTTTCTCCTGTTTCATAAGGCCATTTCCAACCAATTTCTATAACTTTTGTCTTTTCAACTTCTTTTGCATTTATTGTACCTGTTAAAGTTTTTTCAAGCTCTTTTATTGAACTATAATTATTTCCTTGATATATAAACATTAAATTTGTAGGTTTTTGTGTTTCATTTTCAAATGAAATTTTATAGTTTATTCCTACTTCTGTTCCTGTGGCATCTAATTTTATCTGAAAACTCCCTTCTGTGCCTGGAGCAACTTTATTGTTTGATACAGTTTCATTATCAATTGTAGATTCTAAAAATATCTTTTGTAGTTTTTCTTCATTCTCATTTACTTTGAACTTCCAGCTTGCAATGTCTGCACTACCTTGTCCCTCTACTTTTGACATATATTTGGCGAATACATTTCCACCAATAAATGATAATATTATTGCAAATAATATAGCAATAACTAATAATACTATTTTCCTTCTTTTTATCAATAGCATTCCTCCTTTTATTAAAATTTTTTTTTGGATTTTTTTAGATTTTATAAGCAAAGTTCTTTTGAACCGCTTCTTGAATAAATTAAAATATGAAAATGTATTTAAATTATAATTTCATCTTTATAAAATGTCAATAAAAACTTTTCGACAAAATATGACATTTCGCAATAAAAGAGCTATATTTATGCAAACCCAAAAAATAAAATATTTTTTGGGTTCACTTAAATTTAATGGACAGCTCTTTTATTTACTCCTATTATTCCTCCTAAAATGCCGACAGATATTGATAATATTATCATAATAATAGATTGTAAATTAAGAGTAAATCTCCAATTTAAAAGGCTAGAAATTAAATAAATTGTTAAAATATATGCTCCTCCAATAATTCCTCCATTTATTAATCCATTCTTTTTTATTTTTATATTTACAATAGAGCTTCCTATTAAAATGCTAATTGCAGTAATAACCATTATTACAGGACTAATTACATTTTCTGATATATTTGTATATGCTAACAAAACTGAAAATATTATTAATAAAATTACTGTTACAATTATTGAAATCCCAATTCCCTTTACTAAATTTATAATTGTATTTTCTTTCATACAGTTTCCTCCCAAAAATAATCTAATACATTATATTATTTTATTTTAAAAATATGTCTTAAAGTCTCCTTTCTGAAGCAATAAAATTTAGCCCCCAACAAGAATAATCCCAATAATTGGGCTACTTTTTGTAGGGGCTACCTCATTGTGGCAGTTTAATTATTATCATTGAAAAAGTTGTCTTGTAACTCTAATACATCAATTTTTTCTCCTCCAAAAATTGTAGCAATTAAAGTAGTACTTCCATGTATTGCATCAGAATATAATGTATCTGCTACCTCAATAGAAATAACTTCTTTTAAACCTTCTAACTTTTTCGCAACAAAATTATTCGAAACAATCATCTCTTGATTTATATAATACACATTACCATTTATAGTCAAAAAGTAAACTGCTGAAGGTATAACTCCATCTTCCACAGAAATAATTTTTATTGAAACAACTTCTTCATTTATTCCTTTAATTGAAGTAGAAATATCTTTATTAGGTTCAACTCTATTTATATAAAAATCTATCTCACCATCAATAACCCTAATATCTGTATATTCTATATTTTCTATATCTCCTGATACATCTTCATAAGTCATATAAATAGAATCTGATGGGGTAATAATATATTCATTTTCACCTACTTTAGTACCATTTTTTGTATACAATATATTCATTATTTCTGAAAAGGAAAAATCTGATATCTGTTTTTCACTTTCTTCACCTTTATTAATAACTCTATTTTCTAATTCTGATATTTTAATCTTCAATTTTTTTTCTGTTGATATCATATTAGTATTTTTTAAATTTAACTTATATAAAAAATATCCCATAATTATAATTATTATAATTGATATAATTAAAAATAATGTAGCTAAACTTATTTTAATAGTTTTCTTTTCTTCCATTTTTTACCTCACTTTTTTATATTATTATAACATTACAATAAAAATTGTACTATATATTATTAAATTTTTTTACATTACCTCTTTCTATTGTTATAACTTCATCTGCTATATTCACTATTTCCTTTTTATGAGATATTACAATAATTGTATGATTTTTATTTAATCTCTTTAAAACTTCAATGACATTATGTATTTTATCTGTATCCAATGATGAAGTTGCTTCATCAAGTATTATTATTTTAGAATCTTTAAGTAAAGTTCTCGCCAATGAAAGAAGTCTTTTTTGACCACCAGAAATATTATGAGAATTCTCATCTATTATCGTATCATATCCTTTAGGTAAACCCTCAATAAATTTATCTACTCCAACAAAATTACATATTTCTTTTTGCTTTTCTTGGTTCTTATCAATTAAATTAAAATTTTCTCTAATACTTAAATTAAATAAATATGTATCTTGATTTAATATAGATATTTGCTTTAAAAATGACTTTTTATCAATACTATTAATATCCTTTCCATCAAGTAATATTTTACCTTTTGTTGGGTAATACAATCTTAAAATCAAATTTGTAATCGTTGTTTTTCCTGCTCCATTTATACCAACAATTGCTGTTATTTTATTTGGATTAATAGTAAAATTTAAGTTTTCTAAAAATTTTTTATTGTTATAGGAAAAGAATACATTTTTAAATTCTATTTTACCAATTATTTTTTTTATTTTCTTTAGTTTTTCCTCTTTTATATTATTATGGTCTAATATTTCCCTAATTCTATTTACAGATATATTTTGTTCTTTAATTGATTGACTAGCTGTCATAATTCTTTCGCTTGATGAAAACAAAGAATCAAAATATGAAATTATAATTAACATTATACCTATACTCATTTTTTTATTTATTATTAAATACATACTTATAAAATAAATTATTACTTTTATCAAAGTTAAAAAACATTTTAAAATAGTCTGTTTATATCTCTCATATTTCTTCCTACTATTATAAGCCTTTTTCCAAGATTTATATATATAATTATATTTATCATTTATAGAACTTGAAAAATCCAAAGTTTGTATATCCTTTAGTCCTAACAAAGTTTGACTTATCAAACAAGTAAGTTTATCATTTTCATTTATTTGTTTTTCTAAATATTTAGTCGTCATATTATTTAAATAATTACTTCTTTTTATATAAATTATATCAATTATAACTATTATCATCGCTAAAAAAATATTGACTTTTAAAAAATAGAATACAACTACTATACATTTTAAAGTATCCAGAATTACTATTAATATATTATCAGCCATTTCTCCAATATTTATAATATCCCTTGTCAAACTATTAATCATTTTCCCTGTTGTTATGTGCTTTTTATATTCTTCATCAAAATCATATATTTTTTTTACAATCTTTTTATATATAGTTATATAACTATCTTGAAAAAAGTTTTGATATATATACTTATCAAAATATGATAGCAAACTATTTGATGTTTTAAGTAAAAAATAAATTATAATGCTAATTGCTGTTGCAACAAATAAAGAATTAGTTAATTTTTCTGTTATTCTTGCAATATATATTGGAATTAATAGTTCTACCACAACATTTAAAAAATAGCTTATATAATACGGTACAAGTTTCTTCTTATCTTCTTTTATTAAATTATAATAATTTTTAACATTCTTTTTATACTCTTTTAACATATATATCCCTAATAAATTATCTCAAAAAAAATATATAAAAACTTGACATTTTTATATCAAAAAATGTCAAGTTATTGGTATCAAAATTTCTACAAAATCATCATAATATACTTCAATATTAGGTAACTTTAAGTATTCATAGTTTAATGATTTTATATATTCTTCTATTCCTTTATTTATATTATAAATTATGTTCTTAGATTCAAAACTAGTCGTTTTTATAGCAAAATAGTTACATTTTTCAATCTTTAACATTTTTGCATTATCAAACTTTTTCTCTAATAAACAATAATAATATTTTTTATTAGTATCTAAAAAACCATAACGTCTATTATCAATAAATTCAGGATATTTAGCTTTTATCTCTTGCCAAAAACGTGGTATTTCTTTAGTTCTATTATTATAATCAATTGGTTTTTCAATAAAATATAAATTAAATTCCTTATTTTTATAGATTATGTAATCTAAATTATAATTTTTTATGCTTTCCTTAAATACAATTTTATTAAATAATTTTAATTTTTTATTACTAGCTTTTAAATCTTTTGGTGTAAATCCTTGAAATTTCTTAAATGCTCTATTATAGCTTGATGGTGAATTATATAGATATTTGTATGAAACGCTAGTTATACTTTCCCCATTTAATATATCAGTAACTGAAATACTTATTCTACGTAATCTAATATATTCATATATGCTTATGCCTGTTAAACAGCAAAATACATTTTTTAATATATTATCATTTAATCCTATATGACGTGATAATTCTGAAATTGTTATTTTTCCAAAATATGTTCTTCTATATAATCAGTTACTTTATTTAATTCATTATAAATATTATACATTTTTTCCCTCATATTATAATTTGTATTTATATATAAAATATGTTATACTTTATATATAAACTAGAAAGGAGATGCGTGTTATGTCTAGAAAATCCAAAAAAGCTAGGCGGAAACCTAGAAGAACCTTTGGTTCCAAACGGGCTAATAAGTTGCTCAAACAAAAGTAATCTCCATGCTCCAAAACCTTTATGGTTGAGGAGCTTTTATAATATATAGAACAAAAGATCATTATTAAAATTTTTTTAGACCTTTAAAAAATTTGCTTGCCTATCTTTGTTCTCCCACAAAAATTCTACAGAAATTTTCTATAGTTGGTATACCATTTTTTATAGCATAACTCTTCCAAATGTTGCTATTAATACATTTGCAAAACCATAACATATATTTAACAAATATATATTCTTTATTGTAATTACTCCAAAAATTTTTCATTATAAGCTATCATATTATACACTATAAAGTTTTGCTTTTCATTTAGATTTCTCTTTCTTCTGGGATATTAATATTTCCTATATTATCTTTTTTTTTCCTCTATAGACTCAATAATTCCATTAACTTTAAGACTATCTTTAAATCCATTAAAGACATTATTTCTTCTCTTATTTTGCCTTTCTTTCTCTTTACAAATTCTTATATTTTTCATTTCTTCAGCATTTAACATTTCACTTCCTAACACAGAAGTTTGATTACTTCTTTTTATAGCTAAGTTTAAATCTATTCCTTCATCATAGAATTTCTTTATTTCTTCTAATTGTTCATTATTTAAGCTGTATATATTATTCAAATAATCATACACTCTTTGTTCAATCCATCCTAATAAACTAGATGCAATATCCCCAGCAGCCATATTATCATAACGAGATAAATCATCATAATTTATAGATTCACTAAATTCTTCACATTTTTCAATTATTAATGCAATTATTGCTTCTTTTAAATCCCTATATAAAGTATCTTGAGTAATTTTATCCCTGAAGATTATATCTTCAGTCATATCTTGTAGGTCTCCTTGTGAAAGTTCTATAGTAAATTTATGCTTTTCATTTCCTTCTTCATTAACTACAGCACACTTATATTTTCCTTCTGATTCCTTACAAATTCCACATATAATTCTTCCATTTTTTCTCCTTTTTTCTTTAAAATTTCTTATATAATAGCATAAATCACTTTTATGTGCAACTTTCATATTAATTAATAGATTTTTAAAATTGTTTGACATATATAATCGATGTTGCAATAACATTAGCTAGCAAATTTGTTTGAAGACACCAAATTGTATGAGATATTAATGTACAATCTCCTTTTTAATATCCCATAAATGATAATGTGCATAATTGGGGTGGATATTTTTGTTACTTTGTTCAAAGCTATAAACTTTCTGTTACTACGTGTATAGCCTGTGGTTTACTCTTAAGTTAATATAAAAATCCCGTTTTGGGGCTGGGCTGGCTAGATTCGAATACCCCAAGAGTACTTCCTCGCTTCGCTCACAGCGCCGCGTTGCCTTCGGCACGCTATTTCTTCCTACTAACTATCTCACTCAAAAAATAAAAGCAATAGCTTCCGCTATCACTTTCATTTTTTGGCTGGGCTGGCTAGATTCGAACTAGCGCATGCCAGAGTCAAAGTCTGGTGCCTTACCGCTTGGCTACAGCCCAATATAATATGGGGTGGAAGATGGGACTCGAACCCACGGTCTCCAGTGCCACAAACTGGCGCGTTAACCAACTACGCTACATCCACCATAGTTTCATGTTTGTTCTTGGCACTTATATATTTTACCCCATTTTCCCTTAATTTGTCAACCCTAATTTTTAAATTTTTTTAACTTACAACACTAATTGACTTATATTTCCAATCTATGTATAATTATAATGTGCAAAAAAAGCATAAAATATACTCAAACAAAGGAATGATAAAATGAATCACTATCTAGAAAAACTAGAATATTATAAAATTTTAAATAATTTATCAAGCTATGCAATAACTTATTTAGGAAAAGATTTATGTTTAAAATTATTACCATCAACAAAACAAGAGGAAGTTAGAGGTACTTTAAAAGAAACTGAAGAATGTGTTAATCTTTTAGCAAGATGTAACACCCCTCCTCTTTCTGAAATAGCTGATAATACAAATAGTTTAAAAATAATAAAATCTAATGGCACACTATCACAAAAATCTTTATTAGAAATAACAAAAATCTTTCAAATATCATTTGATTTAAAAAATTATTTTAAAGTAGATTATATAAATGTTGATGAATACAGTATTTTAAAACCTCTATTTTCTACATTATATACAAATACAACTATTATTGAAAAAATTACAAATTGTATCTTAGATGAAAATACAATTGATGATAAAGCTTCAAAAGAATTATATACTATAAGAAAAAGACTGAAAAATTTAGAACAAGATATCAAGTCCAAACTAAATACCTATCTTCACTCTTCAAATTATTCTAAGTACATTCAAGATAGTATTGTAACAATCAGAAATGATAGATATGTAATTCCTGTAAAAGAAGAATATAAATCTCAAATTAAAGGATTTATACATGATGTTTCAAGTTCTGGATCTACAATCTTTATAGAACCAATATCTATTTTTGAAACAAATAATGAGATTGCTAATTTAAAAGTACAAGAAAATATTGAAATTGAAAAAATATTACAAAATTTAAGTAAATTATTTTACCCTTACTTAGAAGAATTACAGACTGATATTGAGACAATTGCAAAATTAGATTTTATTTTTGCCAAAGCTAAATATTCAAATAGTATAAAAGGAATTACGCCTAAAGTAAATCAAGAAAAGCAAATAATTCTAAAAGATGCTAAACATCCTTTACTCGATAAAAATAAAGCTGTTCCTATATCTTTAGAATTAGGAAATAATTTCCAAACATTAGTAATAACTGGTCCAAATACTGGTGGAAAAACAGTAACTTTAAAAACAATTGGATTATTAACTGCAATGGCTTGTAGTGGTCTTAATATTCCAGCTTCTGAAAAAACGTCAATTTATGTATTTGATGAAATTTTTGCCGATATTGGTGATGACCAAAGTATTTCTGAATCACTTAGTACATTTTCATCTCATATAAAAAATATTGTTGATATTATAAAAAATTCTACTGAAAATTCATTAATTTTGGTTGACGAACTTGGTTCTGGAACAGATCCCTTAGAAGGTGCTTCTCTGGCTATTAGCATTTTGGAACATTTTCACACCAAAAACACATTAACAGTTGCTACAACTCACTATCAAGAATTAAAAAAATATGCCTTAGTTCATGATAGTTTTGAAAATGCTTCTGTTGAATTTGATGTAAACACTCTTTCTCCTACTTATCGCCTTTTAATTGGTGTTCCTGGAAAAAGTAATGCCTATGAAATTAGTAAAAAACTTGGATTACCAATAAATATTATTGAAAATGCTCAATCTAATTTAACAAAAACTGATATTGACTTTGAAGCATTATTAAAAAATATTTATGATAATAAATCTAAAATTGAGAAAGAAAAACTAGAAATTTCAGCTGAATTAGAAAAAGTAACAACTTTGAGAAAATCTTTAGAAAAAGATAACACAAAACTATTAGAACAGGAAAAAAACCTTATAAATAATGCAAAACAAAATGCTAGAAATATTTTATTAGAGGCAAAAGATGAAGCTAATACTATAATTAAAAAGATGAATAATATCTCTAACTCAAATAAAGAACTAAATAAGCTAAGAAATGAACTAAATGACAAAATTAATAATATGTCAATTCCTAAAGCAGAACCAGAAAAAACCAAAAATGCAATAAGTAAAAAAGATGTTATACCAAATGCTGAAGTTTTTGTAACATCTTTAGGTAAAAATGGCATAATTGTTTCTAACATTTCTAAATCTGATGAAGTACAAGTTCAAATAGGAAGTATAAAAATGAGTGTGCCAATTAAATATTTAGAAAAAGTTTCAAAGACAAATACTGGTAAAAATTCAACAGTTTCATATAATTCTATTTCAAAAACTAAATCAGCAAAATCTGAAATCAATGTTATTGGAAGAAATGTTGACGAAGCAGTTTGGATAATTGATAAATTTTTAGATGATAGCTCTTTAGCAAAACTTCAAACTGTAAGAGTTGTTCATGGAAAAGGTACTGGAAAATTGCGTGAGGGAATTCATAAATTTTTAAAATCTAATTCTCATGTTAAATCATTTCGTATTGGTACTTTTGGTGAAGGAGAAATGGGTGCCACTATTATAGAGTTAAAGTAGTCAGAAAAAGTTAGTCAAAATAGCTGTCTCTCTAGTTATAAAATTGACCTAGATGTTATAACTAGAGAGACAGCTATTTTGACTAACTTTTTCTGACTATTTTAACTCTATTTCTATATTCTTTTCTACATTAAGCTTTTTATATTTTACTCCACAACTATCAAGTAACCTTTTAGATGCAATAGTATTTTCCAAATCGGCATACTTATCTGACAAATAAACAACTTCTTTAATACCAGATTGGATTATAATTTTTGCACACTCATTACAGGGAAATAAATCAACATACAACTTTGCATTTTCTAAATCCTTCTTGCTCCCTCTATAATTTAAAATAGCATTTAATTCTGCATGACATACATAAGGATATTTAGTATCCAAATTATTTTCAGCTTCTCTAGCCCAAGGAAATTGATCATCATTAAATCCATTTGGTGCACCATTATATCCTACTGATAAAATCCTATTGCTATTACTAACAATACAAGCACCTACTTGAGTTGATGGATCTTTACTTCTCATTGCTGAAAGTTTAGCTATTGCCATAAAATACTCTTCCCAACTAATATAGTTTTCTCTTTTTTTGTTCATATATTTCTCCATATTAATGCCTCCTTTTACATATAATACTTTATTTTCTCTTATATTTCAATATTTTATTTTCAAGGGACATTCTTTTACCCCATAATTTAGCTTGGCTCTAGCTGTTAATATATTAATATTTAATTAACAAAGACTAGCAGGTAGCCCCAAGATATGTTTTTGTCAAAAATATTAATATATTAACAGTGCAAAAAGGATATCCCTATTGACAGATTACACTATATACATTATTTCATTATTAGGAAAATATTTTTTCATCTCACTTCTTAAAAAGATTTCGCCTTCTTCTCTTAACTGATTTTTATACATATACTTTCCCTTTCCTCTACCTGTCATAAGTTCTTTATCATAAGATTAATAGCTTTAGGAAATGCCTCTTCATTTATTTTAGTATGAACAAAACTGTATGTCATAAAAATTATTTCAAAAAACACATCTTTTTTTACTTTTTCAGTTAAATTTTCTGATAGCTGTTTTATTAAATCTAAATATAAATCTTTCCAATTCTCAACCATAATAACAGGAGCTATTAAAATTCCTATTTTATATCCCGCTTCTTTTAGCTTATTTATAGCTTCAATTCTTCCCTGTAACCTAGATGTTCCAAATTCTACTCTATTTATTATAGTTTCTGGATTAACACTAACTCTAATAGTAACTTTACCCTGATGATCTATATCTAAAATATCATCAACCATATCAAATTTAGTAGGAAATGTTAGATTACCTTTAGGAGAATTTTTAAAATTCTCAATTGTCCAAGGAAGATTTCCTGTTATAGTATTTTCAAGTATTAAATCACTATTACTCCCTATTTCAAAAGTTAAATCTTTTTCTGCTTTGCTTGCAACTTTTATAATCTTTTCTAACATTTGTTCTCTATTAACAAATAATCTCAAATAAGCACACTTATTGTAATTACAAACCAAATAACAATACATACATGCTGCTGTACATCCAGAAGATGTATATGGAACTAAATAATCTGAAGTCTTATGATTATCTACAAATTTATGTGTTTTTCTTGTTCCTATAATTAGATTTTTCTTCATATCCATAAATTCACTATTTTGCTTTTTTCTCATTTCCTCTATATTATTATGATTTTCAATCTCTATTTTTGGTACTTCTTTATATTTTTCTAAAAGTTGTTTTCCAAGTTCATAATTTTCAATTTCTTTTTCAAAATAAATAGCTTTTGGTTTAAACATAATTTTCTCCTTAATTAGAATTTAATTATATTTTAACCGAAAGCTATTTATTTTATTTATATATTATACACAATTTTACTTATGTAAAATTGGCACTCGAACAAAAACGGGGCATGAAATAATATAAAATGTTAAAGAATTTTAATAATGCCCCTTTTGTTCTTTTTTTCTTACATAAGTAATATACTCATATTTAAAATCATTTATTCCATCCTGTTGTCCTTCTTCTCTTGAAACTTCTTTCCAATCTTCCTCATTGATTTTTGGAAATAAACTATCACCTTCAAAGTCTTTATCTATCTGTGTTATATACATTTTATTAGCATAAGGCATTAATAAATTATAAACAATTGCGCCACCAATTACAAAATGTTCTTCTTCATCTTCCATATATGGTTGTAATTCTAAAAGAGAATGTACAACTTTAACACAATTTGAATCTATATTAAAATCTGGATTTCTACTCAATATAATGTGCATTCTTTCTGGTAAAATTCCTCCTAAAGATTCAAATGTTTTTCTTCCCATTATTATTGTGTGTCCACTTGTTTTTTCCTTAAATCTTTTTAAATCATCTGGTATTTTCCATAACATTCCATTATCTTTTCCTATTATATTATTTTTTGCTTTTGCTACTATTATACTTAACATTTTTTTGCTCCTTTTAATTGATTATATTTTTAATATTTGTTACCCAATTTTCCACTAATTCTTTTTGTACTTGTAAGTTTCCCATACCAATTCCCATTGCAATAGCTGGTTTTAACTTTCCATGAAAATCTGACCCCCCAGAAGAAAATAAATTATATTTTTTACATAAAGAAAGCATATTATTTTTTTGTTCCTCTGTAAATGTACTATAACAACATTCAATTCCATCTATTTTATATTTTTTTATTAAAGTTTCTACCATTTCTTCCACTTTACTTATATGATATATATAAGGGTGTGCTAAAAATGCACTTCCATTTGCTTTATGTATTTTTTCAAGTAATTCATCTACTGTAATAAAATCTTTTTCTTCATTTATATAAAATATACTTTCTGAATTACATTGTGATTCTCTATAAAAGTTTGGTTCTATTGAAATATTATTTTCTTCTAAAATTTTCTTGTTTTCTGGATACTTCAAAATTTCTGTTTCAAAGACTGCTAAAGCATATCTATTCTCATCTTTATTGATTTCTAAATCTTTATTAAAAATTAGTCCTATCGAATTTCCAACTTCTTTTAAATGCTGCAAATATCTATTTTGTATTTCTCCAATTGGTTTTTCTTGGCTTTTTATAGTATCCACATCTATTCCATATCCTAATAATTCAATTGGAATATTATATTCTTTAAAATAGCACTTGAATTCACAATCTGGTATAATTTTTCCAGAAAAGTTTTTTCTTATGTCTAATTTTTTTATTTCTTCATAAGCTCTAACATCATCATGGTCAGTAATAGAAATTATTTCTAACTTTTTTTCTTCTGCCTCTTTTAATAACTCTATAACTGAATAACTTCCATCTGAATATGTACTGTGTATATGTAAATCAATCACAAACTACACTTCCTCTTCTACAGTTAATTTAGCATAATATTTAGGGTCAAAATCTTTATCATATTCAACATCTGCAAATATTTCTGGCATTTCTTGTTGGAAATATTTTAATAGTGGTATCAATACTTGTCTAATTGATGGGTGAACATGTTTTGTTGTTCTTAAACTTAAAATATGTTTCCATTCTCTAATATTTGCAGTCATTGTATATTCTCCAGCTGTTCCATGTGGTAATACTTCTCTACACATATCAGTTGTTGCCCCTAACTCTTTCATTTTCATATATCTTTGTTCAATTTCTTGCATACATTTTTTCCATTCATTATAAATTGCTTCATCTTCAATATATGAAGGATTCATAAAAGCAATTTCATTTCCATATTTATCTTTATTATAACTACAAAATCTTGTTGATTCTACTGAGAAACTAGCAAATCTATGTCTTGTTAAATCTTTATAAGAACCTACATCATTATAAATTCTTACTGTAACTTTTTCATGTTCTAATACTGATTCATGTCCTCTTGTTAAACAATTGTTGATTAAATTTTTGTAAGAATCCTCAGATATTTTTCCTTCTGAACGGTAGCAAGTTCTGCAAGATCTTTCGATTCTTTTCATTATTTTAACTCCATCTATTTTCTCTACTTTAATCCATGGTTCGACTATTCTCATTTTATTACTTCCTTTCTTCAATTTTCTTTACTATAACAAATTATATCTTTTTTTACAAGTAAATTTTTTAATTTTCCCACTTTGGCACATACTCTTCTTCATGCTCTCCCAATTCTTGAACAAAACCATTTCCTAAATTCAATTGATACAAATAATTTTCTATTTCTTGAAATTCTTTTTTACTAAGTTTTCTATTTATATCCTCAAATTCCTTTGCCTTAAAAGTTGGAAAATATTGTGCCATTACACTAACAAAAACATTTGGCATATTATCATTTATCCACTTCAAAACTCTTTTAGAATTTAAAATATGATTTGGTAATACAAGATGACGTATTATCATTCCTTTTTTCATCATTCCATCATTATTAAAAACCGCTTTTCCTGTTTGTCTATACATCTCTTTTAATGCTTCTGTAGTAATTTCAAAATAATTATCTACTTTTGATAATCGCTTTGCAAGTAAATTATTTGAATATTTAAAATCTGGTAAATATATATCTATATATCCTTCTAAAAGTTTTAAAGTTTGAACTTTTTCGTAACCATTTGTATTATAAATAATTGGCAAATTAAGCCCATTATTTCTTGCTATTTTTATAGCCTCAATAATTTGAGGAACATAACTTGTTGGTGTAACTAAATTTATATTTTGAGCATTTCTTTCTTGTTGCTCTAAAAATATTTCAGCCAACCTTCTAATTGTTACTTCTTTACCTTTTCCTTGATGGCTAATTTCATAATTTTGGCAAAATACACAATTTAGGTTACAATTAGAAAAAAAGACTGTTCCAGAGCCTTCTTTTCCACTTATACATGGTTCTTCAAAATTATGTATTGAATACAATGCAATTTTTACAGTATTCTTTGATTTACATCTCCCTATTTGTCCATTATTTCTGTTAATTTTACATTCATGAGGACATAATGTACATTTTTCTAAATGTTCTAACATTTTATTCTACACTTTCTACATATAAATTGCCTTCAGATAGCTTTAATATTATCTTTTTTGTAGAAAATCTTTCTTGATTTTCTTTTACTTTTTCAATTATTTTTTCTGTTCCTTCATTACTTTTAATTGTTGATATTATTTCATGTTGTAAATTTTTAACATATACATTATATTCATCTAGTAAATTTCCATCTATGTCAATTGATTCTTCATAGTCTTCTAAATATTCTATAATTTCTACTTCAAATCCATTTTTTACTTTTTTAATTTTTTTTATTAAAAAACTATCCTCTAATGAGTCAAGTCCCATACCATTTGTGTTATATAAACCTGTTTCTTCATTATATTTTATAAATTCCGAACCCTCTTTTGGAAATTGTTTAGTAAAATTTCTACTAAATAATTCAATTGCTTTATTCTCAATATCTTCCTTTGCTAACTCAAATTGTTCTAAATCCTTTTTCACAACTTCCCATACCCATAAATCAGGTGCATTATTTATATTATTAAACTTTGGTAATGCTTCTTCTGTTACCTCTTGCCACATATATATTTTTGATAAATATTCCTGTATTTTATTAACTTCTGAAATCTCTATAGTGTTTTTATCTATATTTTTTTTATAAATAAAAGTTCCTATAAAAATAATCAATAAAACACATATAATAGCTAGCATTTTCTTCATTGAAATCCCTCCTGCTATTGCTTAATTTTTATCTTTTCTTCTACTCCTGTTGCAATTACAGTTACTGATACATAGTCTCCCATATCTTCATCAATTACAGTTCCAAATATTATATTTGCGTCATCACTTACTTTATCATTTATAAGTGCTACTGCACTGTTTATTTCCAATAAACTTAACTGTTCATTTCCTTTAATGTTAAATATAACTCCTTTTGCACCTTCAATTTTATTTTCTGTTAATGGATTCTCAATAGCTTGTAATACAGCTTCCTCTACCTTTTTGTCTCCCTTTGACCATCCTATTCCTAAATATGCTTTTCCTCTATAACTCATTGTTGTTTTTATATCGGCAAAATCAATATTTACTTCCCCAATAGATGTTAATAAATCTGTAATTCCTGTAATTCCTTGTTCTAACACATTATCTGCTAAAGAAAAAGCATCATTTAATGTTACTTTAGAATCTGTTGTTTTTAAAAGATTATCATTTAAAATGACTATTAAATCATCTACATTATTTTTTAATCTTTCTGTTCCTTTTTCTGCTCTTAACATTCTTGCTCTTCCCTCAAATGCAAAAGGCTTTGTTACTATTCCTATTGTTAAAATCCCCATTTCTTTAGCAATTTCTGCTATAATAGGTGCTGCACCTGTGCCAGTTCCTCCACCCATTCCAGCTGTTATAAATAATAAATCTGTTCCTTGTAAAATTTTCTTTATTTCTTCTTTATCTTCTATTGCTGCTCTTTCTCCCATAATCTCATTAGCTCCAGCTCCAAGCCCTTTTGTTGTTTGTTTTCCAATTTGTAAAATATTACTTGTTTTTGATCTTTTTAGAGACCCTGTTTCTGTATTTATCATATAGAATGATACTCCTTTTACATTATCTTCTATCATTCTATTAATTGCGTTATTTCCTGCTCCTCCAACTCCTATAACTTTTATTTTTAAAAATTTGTCTATATCCCTAAGATCATTCATTTTAACTTCCTCCTTAATCTCCTTTAAGTTCAATTTGTTTTATATTATACATAAAATCTGCGAAAAAGACAATAGCAACATTCTATTTATTATAATTCCAAATATGTTATTCCATTTTATTATTTTTCATATATAAATATTTTTCTGCTTTTCTTAAATATATAGTTGAAATAATTAAGAAAAACATTAAAATAGAAACTGTAATTGAAAGTATATTTATATTATAAAAGTACTTATATAATATATATAGTAAACCATAACTAATAAGTTGCCCAATAGTCATATATATATTAAATATAAAAATATGTTCTTTTTTGTATTGCATTAAATCCTCTATATTTATTACAGTGTAAACTACACTACATGATTCGGATTCTATTATTATGCCAAAGGTATTCATTAAAATATAATAAATTAATAATGTACTAAAACTTGAATTATATACTACAAATATCGATGATATAAATATTATAACTGCCAAATAGGGATAAAACTTCTTTTCTATATTTTTACTATTTATTATTTTTAATATCTGCAATGATAATATTGATAATATTGCAAAAATTGAATTATATGTACCAAAGTCTAACTCTTTTCCTAATCTCCAAAACAGAATAATAGGCAATAACTCTACCATTGCACCATGAGTTGATATTCGTCTATAGAACATACACTTATAAATATCCTGTATATAATTCTTACTTTTAGATAAATTCCAATATTTTTTTATCTCTAATTTTTTATTACTTATTGTAAAATCTTTTATTTGTATAGTAACTAAAATTATTATTATAACTTCTAATGTTAATATAATAAAAAAAATGTTATAAGAAAATCTATTTATAATATATCCTGAAAATATTGGTGTTAATATAGTTGTAATACTTTCTAATATATTTATATTTGCTAAAAAGTTACTCATTGTCTTGTCATTATTAGAACCTATAACTATAAGTTCATAAGGTGCAGAATAGCATATAGTTGCCAATGTATGTAATAGCTTAAATAAATATATATAATTTATTATTTTTTCTTTAAACACTATTAACAACATAATACATATTAAGATTAATGGGAAACTCGCTCTATATATTATTTTAGCATTCTTAGCATTTATTATTTTTAAAATTATATATTCAAAAAATAGCCCTATAATTACTCCAAAAACTGTATATTTAATAATGAAGTTCAAATCATTGTTTACTATTTTAAGTATATATATATTAAAAAATAACGTAAAAAAAGCAGTTATAAATTTCCTTAAAAATGAAATAATTGCAATGTATTTTCTATTTTTTTCCATAGTACTTCTATTTCCTTTTTTCAATACGTTTTTATAAAAATATTATAACATAAAAAAACAAAAAATTACAATAAATGATTAAAAAAGAACTCATAAAGTTCAACTATTATCTTTTATTTACTTTATATAAGCATTTTTATATCAAATGTAAAACAAAAGTCAAAAAATATATTATCTAATATTTTAAATAGACAAAAAAATATACCTACTTTTGCCAAAGTAGATAATTTATGAATCGGTTAGATATTGGTTAGATGTATTTTTAAAACAAAAATATTATCAAAACATTTAAAGCTTTGATAATACTTATGGTGCCGTTGGCGTAGTTATTTACAACTTTTTCGGCTCTCTTGACGATTGATACAAATATCAATCAATTTATTATCTTAACTTTAACATAAAGTTTATAAACTTTCAAGTCCTTTTATAAAAATCGTTTATATTCATTGATAAAACAATAAATCTATGATAATATTTATATGTACAAGTTAGTAGTTGGAGGTTATTTATGAAATATATAGATGAAACCAAACCATATATATATAAATATTCAGATACAGAGTTAGTGGAAATTTCTATTATCGAGCGAAAGTTAAAAGAAGCATTACAAGAAAATTTAGAGAAAGGTTGCATTGTTAAAGGGATAACAGAAGATGAAGCCAAAAAAATTATTGAATGGGTTATACAACGAGACAGACAGTTACTAACATCATGCCTTGGAGAAAATTTAGATGATTTTAGCTTAGTCGGGTGTTGCAGATTATCTCAAGAGATAGTTGACAATTTGCTTACTAATATAGGATTAACTCCAAGATATTTGACTATAGGAGATACTATAGAAAATTATGATGGAGATGAACATGGATTTAGTACTGTAGCTATTCCTATTATAAATGAAAGTGAAAAAATTGAAGAAAAAAATATTTTAATTGATGTAACCTATAGGCAATTTTTTTTGACAGAAGGATATCCTTCTGTAGAAAGATTTATTAAAGATGAAAGATTTGGCAATAAAGTAGCACCATTACCTGGGTATTGGTGTATAAATCTTCCAGGAGGATTAGATTTTGCTAAAACATTATTAAGGAATGGATATATTGAACTTACTCCAGAAAATGCAAAATTATATGGAGATTCATTTTTATTATCATCAATGAGAAATAGTGAATATGAAACTAAATATCAAAAAGGTACAACAGTTCCAATACCTAACAAAAATAATTTAATTACATAAATATCATGTGAACAATATTTTAGTAATTTTATTGATTATTCAAAGCAAAGTTTTCCACGTTATTATGATGAAGGAGAACTCGAAAGTGATTATGGCATTGGAATAGATGATTTGCAAATTAGTGGCAAAAGTAGTCCATTAAAAAATCGTGAAGAACAATTATCTAAGTTAGAAAAAGAAGCATTGACCATATCAGAAGCAGAAGCATTAATTGATAAACAAACTGAAAAAGAAGTACAAGATATAGGAGAGTAATAGTATGGAGAAAAACACACAAGAAAAATCGTTAGTACAAGTTAATGAAAATAGCATATTTTATAAAATAAAGAGATTTTTTTTAAATTTATTTAATAAACATGCTGATACTACTGACAATTATGTTGCTATAAAAAACAACAATAATTCAGTAGAAAGTGAAAATAAGAAAAATTCTTTTATGGAGTCAATTAAAAATATTGAAGACGAAGAAACTAAATTATTAAAACTTCAAAGACAATATCGCTCTGGAGAAATAAAAGAAGAGGAATTGACAGAAGAACAAGTAAATTCATTATGCACTTTATATGACAGACAAATAGCAAACTTAAAGAAATCTAATAATATGAGAAAACAAAGATTATTAGAATATAGAAAAAAATTGCAAACAGATAATTAATAAAATTTGGTTTAGAAATATTAAAGAGAGTATCTTATACTAAGAAGGTGTAGTTACGAGAGAACTACACCTTTCAATTTTGCTATCTCTCACTTCATTTTAGATTTTTCTTAATTTTAACCTATGCCTTTTCAATTTTAAAGCGATTAAATATATTTTATAATTTCTCTTTATTAAATATAAATCAATTCGCTAGAAACAATTTCTTCAGCTTGTGCCTTAATAGAGTTCATTGTACCTACCCAATAAAGCATATTTTTATTTTTCATATTTTCGGTCAAGTCGCTTTTGGCTTTTAACTCGCTGACAATCTGTTGGACTCTATTATCTGCCATTTCTTGTATTTCTTTCAAATGTGTATTTAACGTTCAATCCATAAGCATTATAGTATAGTCAGCTTTTTTATATTCTTTCAAATATTTTAATCTCATTCTTCCATATTTATTTAAAGTGATTTTTTCTTGTTTAGGCATTGATAGGTTTGGTATATAGTAATCCCCCTCTAAATGATATTCAATGCCTGTTCTTTCATCAATTTTTGTTTTTGGTAATTCATTATTCATAGCTTTTTTCCTCCTTTTAAAATCTAGTATCATTATTCCTTTTTTTATTCTTGCTTTGCTTGTTTTCGTCTGGTATAGTTACTTTTCTAACAATATTATTTGCAATTTCATTATCGTTGTTATCAAATATTCCGTTCTTATATATGTCATCACTAACAATTTTATAGTTATTATCTTTGTCATAGCAAATTCTTTTGTGAAAATGGCTCATAATACTATGCCAAAATCCTTTGAATTTCTGTAATTCTTGTTTTAGTTTTTCTTTTTCAGTTTGTAATCTACCTAT
>JAAWEA010000077.1 GCA_022794055.1 Clostridia bacterium | reverse complement strand
ATCTTTTTTATTACTTTGAATTAAAATTTGAAAATTAAAATTACATGTCTTTAATAAAATTTTATAAGAATTTAATATAGTTTGTTTTTCTAAATCCGATTTTAAATTATAATTTATTGGAATTATTTTTATAATTTTTATATAATTATTTTTATTTATTTTAATAATTCCGTTTTCATAAACTTTTTCAATTGGCAACCATTGTTGAATAGTTTTATATTTTATTTTTTTCACCTCCATTTGATTATATATTTTACATTCGTTTTTTTTATTTGTCAATAAAAATATTTCGACATTTTTTGACAATAAAATTTTTTTTATTTAATGAATATTATTTTTATTTTTGTTTATAATAATGTTATAAGGTTGATAATAGTTGAGCGAAGAATTATAATGGATTTTAGTTAGTTTATTATAATTCGAGCAAAGATGTATTATGGTGTATTTAATATATTATAATATGTCGGCGATAAGAGTATATTAGGTGTGCGTAGGCTGTATTATTTTTTATTCTATTTTTATATGGTCATAACATATATAATATATTCGAGCTAAGATTATTCTTTTATCTAAAATATTTAAAAGTGGTTATTATTAGTCCCTTGTTTGGATGAATATAGTTACTTGTGGTGGATTAATAGTCGAGCGACTGATTAATATATGTGGTATCTGGCTTATTTATATAGCAATATATATTAGGTTTAAATATTAGATATATTAGTTTTAGTGGAGATTGTTATCAGCTTTATCGATTAATGGCAGGTTTATAATTAACCTGCCATTAAATTTTTTATTTTTATATTTTTAAAAATCCAAATTCTTTACATATTTTGCATTTTGTTCTATAAACTCTCTTCTTGGTTCTACTTCATCACCCATTAATAATGAAAATGTATCGTCTGCTTTTATTGCATCATCCATTGTAACTTTTACTAAAACTCTTGTATCTGGATTCATTGTTGTTTCCCATAATTGTTCTGGATTCATCTCTCCTAAACCTTTGTATCTTTGAAGACCTAGTTGTTCTCTTGTTATTCCTTTTTCTTCAAGGTCTTTATAAGCTTTATCTAAATCTTCATCTGTATAACAATAAATGTCTTCCATACCTTTTTTTGATAATTTATATAATGGTGGTTGAGCTAAAAATACATTACCATTTTCTATTAAAGGTCTCATATACCTAAAGAAGAATGTTAATAATAATGTTCTTATATGTGCACCATCAACGTCTGCATCTGCCATTATTATTACTTTTCCATACCTAATTTTTGTAATATCAAAATCTGGTCCTATTCCTCCTCCAACTGCAAGAATAACAGGATTTAATTTATCATTTCCATAAATTTTGTCAGCTCTTGCTTTTTCAACATTTAACATTTTTCCCCATAGAGGTAATATTGCTTGAAATTTTCTATCTCTTCCTTGTTTTGCACTCCCTCCAGCAGAATCTCCTTCAACTATATAAACTTCACATTCATCTGGTTCTTTACTACTACAATCAGCTAATTTTCCTGGTAATGTAGATGTCTCCATTTTATTTTGTTTTCTTGCTAGTTCTCTTGCTTTTCTTGCAGCTTCTCTTGCTCTTGAAGCACTTATACATTTTTCTAAAACAGATTTTGCTACACTTGGATTTTCTTCTAAAAATGTTGACAAAGCTTCATTTACCATACTTTGAACTACACCTGTAACTTCACTATTTCCTAATTTTGTTTTTGTTTGACCTTCAAATTGAGGTTCCTTAACCTTTACGGAAATAACAGCTGTAATCCCTTCTCTAATATCTTCACCTTGTAGATTAGGTTCTTTTTCCTTTAAAATATTATGACTTCTTGCATAATCATTAAATACTTTTGTCAATGCTCTTTTAAACCCTTCAAGATGTGTTCCACCTTCAATAGTATTTATATTATTTACAAATGTATATATATTTTCACTATAAGATGTTGTGTATTGTATAGCTATTTCAACAGGAACTTCTCCACCTTTTTCAATATATATTGGTGTTTTATATATTTTTTCTTTATTTTTATTTAAAAATTCAACAAATGATACTAATCCACCTTCATAACAAAATTCTGCTTTTTTTATATTTTCTTCATCTCTTTTATCTTCTATTGTTATTTTTAATCCTTTTGTCAAAAATGCTATTTCCCTAAGTCTTTTTTCTAAAACTTCATATTCATAATCAGTACTTTCAAATATGGTATCATCCGCTAAAAATCTAACAAGTGTACCTGTCTTTTTAGAATCTCCTATTCTATCTAATTTTTGTGTTGTTTTTCCTTTTTCAAACTTCATGTTGTAAATTCCGCCATCTCTTTCAATAGTAACTTCTGTCCAAGTTGAAAGTGCATTTACAACTGAAGCTCCAACACCATGAAGACCTCCAGATACTTTATATCCACTATCTCCACCAAATTTCCCACCAGCATGTAAAACTGTATAAACTGTTTCTGCTGTTGAAATATTTGTTTTAGGGTGTATTTCTACTGGAATTCCTCTACCATTATCTTGAACAGATATTATATTTCCAGGTTCTATTGTAACATTTATTTCTGAACAATAACCAGCTAAAGCTTCATCTACTCCATTATCTACAATTTCATATACTAAATGATGAAGTCCTCTTACAGATGTACTTCCTATATACATTCCTGGTCTTTTTCTAACCGCATCAAGTCCTTCTAATACTTGAATTTGTTCGGCTCCATATTCATGATCAAATTTTTCCATTTGTTTTCCTCCTTAAATGTTTTTATTTTTTAGTTGTCCATTATGCACATTATATTCTAAATATTTTAAATTTTCAATATCTAATTTTTCAGTTCCTGTAATAATCACTTGTGTATCCCTTATATTCTCTAAAAAATTTTTTCTTCTATTTTTATCTAACTCAGACATAAAATCATCTAATAATAATATTGGATACTCCCCTATATCATCATAAATTACTTGAAGTTCACCTAATTTTAAAGAAAGCATAGCTGTTCTATTTTGACCTTGTGATCCATAAATATTAATTTGCTTTTCATTTATATATATCATAAAATCATCTCTATGTACACCCTTT
>JAAWEA010000076.1 GCA_022794055.1 Clostridia bacterium | reverse complement strand
TTCTGTAAATCCTAACTTAAAATATATATGCTTTGCTATTTCATTATCTTCTTCTACCCCTATTGTAAATTCAGTATATCCCATATCCGTTAAATAATCTGTACAATAATTGATTAATTTTTGTCCTAGACCTTGTCCTTGATATTTTTTATCTACTCTAAACGCTTCTAAATGTACTCTTTTATTTGGTATTGTTTCTGTTTCTAATTGATGACTTTTATAATTGACAGTTAATTCTCCAATAATATCTTTGTTATCTTCAATTACAAATATATCTATTTCTTGTTTTTCGAATTGTTTCAATCTCTTATTTTTATACTTAAACCACATTTCTTCACTATCTGGAAACAATTCTTTTAATTTTTCAAATTCTTCTACTTTTATTTTTCTAAATTCCATTATTTCTCCAATCTTTACTATATCTAACAATTTCCTTTATTTATATCACAAATTAACAATTTTTCATAGTGTTTTGCCAATATTTAAAAACATATTTATCCTTACATTTGCTTAATTGCACACAAAATCTCCAATAAAAATAATGTCAAGAGCGAGTGATAGTGAGTTTATTTACTCTTGATATTATTTCTATTGGAGATTAAAATTGATATGCAAATGTTATAGCACGGATTTTCTTAAATTTTCGTGATATAGAAATTCATAGCACGAATTTTTCCAATTTTTCGTGCTATAAAAAATAAGCATCAGCACATATCTACTGACACCTATTTACTAAAGATTCTCTATAACTCATTTTAATAAATTCTTTCTAACACTTGAAATATCTAGTTTTATTTCATATCTACTAACCTACACAACCTATATCTGTTCTGCTTACAGTAGATACAATCATAAACTTTCTAGTATTTCAAACACTTTGCTCTATTTTTTAAAGTTCTATTTATGTGTTTCCACTTACCACTTAAGCAACCACTTTAACTTTCACACCTAAATTTTGATGTTTTTCTTTTCCAAATCTGCCTTTATCCTCAAAAGTTATAATCCTTGACAACATATCAAAATCAAGTATTACATGCCTTGTCTTAATTGTAGCACTGCCACGCATTCCACGTGGCTAACACAGTCAGCATGAACATAAAAATTTTCCTTGTATATGCACTGTGAATATGTGCTTTTCTAAAAATCATAATTTCACTTGATAATTCAATGTTTCTTATATGCTCCTAGTACATATACAACTCTGCTTGTGTGTATCTAATATTCTAATAAAAAAATAAACTAAATTCATCTTTTGGTTTATTATAACATATTATTATGATTGTAAACTACTTTTACTCTTATTTTATCTATTATTTTTTTAGTTTTTCCTACTCCATTGGGTTCAAAATTAACTATTTTCTGATTGCTAAAGAAATCTAGTATAATATCTTCTCTACTATAAGTTGTCTCTTCTTTTACTTCTTCTTGTATCTCTTGCATTGAATTTTTATACTCATCTCCATTTTTCAGTACAAAAATTACTGCTAATGGATCATCTTCTTGACCTATTATAATCTTTTTTACAATAGCTTCAAATACATCTTTATCAAACTTTGGCATAATTTTACTATTCAATAGGATTTTTTCTATTTTTTGCAAACCAACTTCTATATTTGCCTTATCTTCTTTTTCTAATGTTAATAATTCCATATCGTGTTGTAATTTTTCTTTCTTTTTATCTAAATCAGTTTTTTTAGTTAAATAAACAGTTTCATCAATATTTCCTTCAATATGTAAATCAACTAGCATTCCCATTTTTTTATTAACTTCATCTATCTTATTTGATATTTCTTTAATTAAAGGCTCATTTGAAGTATCTTTAGAAATACTTTTAATTTTCTTCATAAATTGTGCTATTACTTCTGTATCATTCCTACATAGTAATTCATAAGCATCAACAAAACATTTTTCTAAAACATCTTCTCTAATTCCTTTGCATTTAGGACACTTTTTCATACCTTCTTTAACTGATGACATACACTGCCATGTTCTTTTTTCATTTTTAGTTCCTGATGCCCAGCATCTTCTTGTAAAAATAGAACCACAAAAACCACAAAAAATTCTACTACTAAAAGGATATTTTCTACTATAATTTCCTTTTCTTCTTCCACCATTTCTAACTTCTGACCTCTTTTTGAGTATTTCTTGAGCTTTATTCCATATTTCTTCACTAATAATTGCTGGATGGTGGTCTTTCACATAATATTGATTCTTCTCTCCATAGTTTCTTACTCTTTTATGGGTTATTGGATCTGTTGTATATGTTTTTCCCATTAACAAATCACCCTTATAAACAGGATTTTTAATAATTCCTAATGTTGTATTTTCTCTCCATCTATCAAATCCTCTTGGAGATAGTATTTTCATTTCTGTTAATTCTTTTGCTATAGTTTTTGCTCCTACTCCTTTACAGTATCTATCATATATATGTTGTACTGTTGGTGCTTGTTCTTGATTAATAACTAAATTTTTTGTTTCTTTGTCATAATCATATCCATAAGCTCCTTGATTTCCTATCATCTCCCCTCTTTTCATTTTCATTTCTATTCCTAATGTAACATGTGATGAAATAGTCTCACTTTCTTGTTGCGCTACTGAACTTAAAATTGTTAGTAATAATTCTCCTGCCATTTCTAAAGTATTGATATTTTCTTCTTCAAATATAACTGCAACATTTTTTTCTTTTAGCATTCTTACATACTTTAGAGTATCTAATGTATTTCTAGCAAATCTTGAAATAGATTTTGTTAAGATAATATCTATCTTTCCATCTAGTGCATCTTGTATCATTCTCATAAAATCACTTCTTTTATAGTCTTGTGTACCAGAAATTGCTTCATCTGCATAAATGTCTACAAATGTCCAATTTATATTATCTCTTATCTTTTTTTCATAATATTTTAGTTGTGATTCATAACTATTTTTTTGGTCTTCTGAATCAGTACTAACTCTACAATAAGCACCTACTCTTAAACGCTCTCTTATAATTGTTCCATTTATTCGGTCTATTCGTCCAATAGCTTTTTCTATTACTTGTACTTCCACTGTTTCCTCCTTTTAAGAAGGACAATTCTACATTAATATTATCACTATTTTTATCTATCACCTATTTCAAAAAAAATTTTTCAAATTATAGCAATTTTAATTGATATTCTGCTAAAATCTGCCTTTTTAATTCCATATATGTAGAATTTGATATTATTTTCATTTCATAGATTCTATTTAACAACGATAATTCCATACTTCCTTTAATTTTATTATCTATATATTTTGTTTCCATATTATTGTTCTTTATCCTTTCCAGCTAAAATACAAGCATAAAGAATTAATGTAGTTGTTCCTCCCAATATTGCTCCTATTATTAGTCCTAAAAAAAACATATTAAACTCTCCTTTACATTTTTTTAGCCTTTTCTATTAATTCATTTATTGTATATTTATCTTTCAAAATTTGTATTTGTGCTTCCATTTCTCTTATTGTAACCTCTTTTTTACTATTTTTTATATTGTTATATGCTATTTTTGCATAAGCAATTATTATTTCTTTCTTTTTATCTAATAATGTGCTTAATCTACTTTCTATATTTTCCATTGTTAGTTTTTCTTTTTCTTTTTTCCATTTCATTTCTAGCATTACTGTTTCTACATAACCTATTGCTAAAATATACTCCATTTTCCTTTTCTCCTTTTCCGAGCATAATAAAAAAGCCATCTCTGACTTTTCTATTTACACTATTTTATTTTTTCTCGTTTTTTTGCTTCTTTGCCTATTTTTATTTTTTCACTTCTCATTTTTCTTTCTTCAGTATCTATAAAATTCATAAGTTGTTGATATGGTATATTTTCATACATGACAAGTGTTCCATCTAAATTAGTATCTACTTTTTGTTCGATATCAATAAACCTGATACCATTTCTTGTAAAAATTTCATTAATGATATGTGTATTAATTAAAGTACTTTCTCCCATATCTTTTGAATTAAGTAATACAACGGTATTAAACTTTCTGCTAATAGCATCAATAATTAAATTGTTTAAATCTTTCTTTTTATAATTATTCACTAAAGATGAATCTAAATATTCCTTTTCAATATTGATTTTTTGCTTTTTGCAAAATTTTTTAATTTTATTTAACTTTTTGCTTTTACCATCAAAATACTCTTCATCATTAGTATAAATTACTGCTTTTACTTTATTATCTGCTATATTATTGTCTAGTCTACTTAATTTGTTTTTAAAATTATCTTCTAGTTGATAAATCTGTAATAATGCTAAATGACTTTTCATTTCATTTTCTGTCACACTTTTTTGTTCCTCTTCATTCATATTTTTTAGTTGTTCTTCTGTTGCTACTCTTGCATAAGTTGCAACTCTTAATTCTTTCTTATCCATTTTTCATACTCCCTTTCCTATAGTTTAATAATTGTAAATATTACTATAACAAGATTTTATATATTTTTTCTTTAAAAGTACATTTCAAAAAAAATTTTTAATATTTTCTTGCTTGTCCTACAATCTCAAAGGTTTCGTACAAATCATAGATAAGCCATAGTTGATCTTCTAAATTTTCTGGAGTTATATCAATGTGTAATGCTTGTAAAAAATG
>JAAWEA010000075.1 GCA_022794055.1 Clostridia bacterium | reverse complement strand
GAAAAAGGGTCCAGGACAAAAATTCCCTCTTAATAATAAGAGGGAATTTTTGTCCTGGACCCTTTTTCCCCTTTTCCTTGCTGATTAATTATCTGATATTTCTAAATTCCTAATACTCTTCTAGCATTTTTATAAGTAGTACTTGCAACATCTTCTAAAGTCATATTTTTTACATTAGCTATTTTTTGCGCAATATATTTAACATTTACTGGTGTATTTCTTTTTCCTCTAACTGGTTCAGGCGATAAATATGGACTATCTGTCTCAATCAATAATCTATCTAAAGGAACAAGCGATATCATCTCATCTGCATTTTTAGAATTTTTAAAAGTAATTGGACCAGCAAATGAAATATAAAAATCCAATTTCAATGCTTCTTTTATTAACTCTCGATTTTGAGGGCAACAATGAAATACTCCTGTATGCTTTACTTTATTTTCTTTCAAAATCTGAATTGTATCTCTAACCGCTTCTCTTGTATGAATTACAATAGGAAGTTCAAACTCATTTGCTATATTTATCTGTTCAATAAAAGCCTTCTTTTGTAAATCTTTATTTTCAGTATTCCAATAATAATCTAATCCAATTTCTCCTACAGCCACTATTTTTTTATTATTTTTCAATAATTTCTTAATTTGATCTAAACTTTTCCACATTTCTTCTTCTGTATGTGGAATATCATTTGGAGAAACTCCAAATGTTACATAAATAAAATCATATTTTCCTGCTATTTCAATCGCCTTTTTTGAACTTTCAACACTATATCCAGCTGTAACAAAACGAGTTACACCTGCATTATATATTTGTCTAATAATTTCTTCTCTATCTTCATTAAATTTTTCATCATTTAGATGGCTATGACTATCAAATAATTCCATAAATTATCCTTCCATAATATAAATTTAGTTGGAAAATAAATATTTTCCAACCTTTACTTTTTACACAAAATACTAACATTAGAAATTGCATATAACTCGCAATGCGAAATACTAATATCCATATTCTCTATTCTACTAGTATCTATATTTGATAATTTCAATTCTGGTCTTCCCTGGCTATCATTCACAATTTCAATGTCTTTCCAAGATAAAGAATATTTATTATCCAAACTTCGTGAAATTGCTTTAAATGCTGCCTCCTTAGCTGCAAATCTACCAGCAAAATGTTGATATTTCTGTAATTTTTTTGAATTACAATACTCTATTTCATTATCTGTAAAAACTTTATTTAAAAACCTTTCTCCAGACTTTTCTATATTTCTTCTAATTCTATCAACTTCTATTATATCCACTCCACAACTAATATTCATTGTTTTCCCCTATTTTATAATTTCTACATAACTCAAAATATTAAAAATTAGTGATACAACTAAAATTATTGCAACAACTATAATCGATTTTGAATTTTTTTCAATATTTAATTCTTTATATAAAATATCATATTTAATTTTTATCTCATTATACAATCTATCTATTTCTAGAACTTTAGAAATTTTATAATTAATACTCGAACCTATTTCATTATCTGTAATTTCTTGAATCCATAGATTCTTTGTAAAATCTATAAATTTTTTTCTTGCCTTTTTTAAATTAGCTGAATTCCTAAATTCTGACTCAAGCTTTTTTAAATATATCTTTTTATACAAATTTAAAATATAAGTAAAGAAATATTCATTTTCAAATTTATTTGGTAAATCTGTAAAATTATTAATATTAGCATTTGATGCAAATAATGCTAAACCTTGTTTCGTAATGCCTAATTTAGCAAATTGCCAATCTGAAATAGTAGTTAATTCATCTGCATTTAGGCTTGTACTATCATCTGCTGACAAAAAATTTGCATATTTAATAAAATAATGTTCTACTTTTTCAAAATCTTTTTCCATATTCCAATTAGAAGAATCTATACACACATAAGAATAAGTTAAAAATCTTTGAGTATCAATATCAAGTTTCATTGCTTCAATGTCAGAACCTGTAATATCTTTAATAAATTCTGCAAGCTTATTTACATTACTAAATGTATCTGTTTGTAAAAATATCTTATCAAATTTCTGTAAAGTATCTCCTTGACGAATGTCTCTAAATTTATAATTAAAATTTAATAAATCTGAAAAACTTTGGCTATCTTCTACATTTGTTTTCATTATTAAAAAACATATACCTGTATTAAAACAAATTAACTCTAATTTTTGTATTTTAAAGAAAATACCCTTTTCTTGATTTTTTCCTTGAATATCTTTTTCCAATAATGATTCAAAAATCACACAAGGATATTTACTTAAAACTGCTGATTTTGTATCTTCAGGAAGTTGTTCTAATTTTTCTAGTTTCGATTTTGAATGAGAAAAACTAGAAAAAAGAAAATTAGCAGTTTTAGGTGAAAAATATTGATATAGGTTAATATCCTTATTTTTATCAAATACCCTTATTTTAAATCTTTTATCTCTTAATAATTTTAATAAATATTTTTGATACTTACTTTCCTTTATAATAAAAGGATGTACAAAATATGTATATTGATAATTTGTCTTTAGTTCCATTTTTACTATCTTCCTTTCTTTAGACACATATCTTGTTGAAAAATAAATTGTTGTTGCTTTAACCAAATTCTAATTTTTTTCAAACTACAATTGATTATAATAATTCATATTAATATCTTTTCCAAAATGCCATTTACCAATAAAGTTTATTAATAAATAATCGTCTAAATTAAATGCTGGTTCTTGTACTACATTTCCTTTGTTATCAATACTTCCCCATTTTCCATCTTTCTTTACTGCTACAAATCCATAATCATTTTGTTCAGTTGCATCATCATATAAATGTTCTACAATAATCTTACCTTTTTTGTCTACATATCCATATTTTCCATCTTTTTTACTTAAAAATAATGTTCTTGTTGTAAAAATTTCAGTTTCTTGTTTTTCTTCAAATTTAAAATTGTAATATTTAAAGCTGTCATCTACTCTTAACTTAAAATATCCTTTTTCTGTATTTAAATCTATTAAAAATCCTTGAGCCTTAACTTCTAAATTACCATTTAAAATACTTGCATTTAAGTTGCTATCTTCTGCAATGAATAAATCTGCTTTTTCATTATAAACAATAGAAGAATAATCAAATCCTAATTTGCTATCTCTATTTATTGAAATAATTCCATACAAATTGGCACTTTGTGCTATAAACATTCCAACTTTAGCCTCTTTTAAACTATCATATTGGGCATCTATCAAGATTTCTCCTGTTAAACTCATAATTCCATATTTGTTGTCTTTTTTAAATATAACTGCATTTTCTTGGCTTGGTAAAATTTGTTCCACTGAATCAAATCCAGCTGTTAATACATCTGCATTTTCTTTATTTATAACTTTTTGTTTCCCAGCAATTGTTACTACATATAAATCATTTCCATACACTTTTTGAATAGAATCATATTGATTTTGTAAAACTACATTATTAGAATAATCAATAATTCCACATTTTCCTGTTTCATCTTTTACAATGAAACCAGATTTATTATCTTTTCCTAGTACATCAATATCAATATATTTTGGCTGTACTACTATCTTTCCATCTACATCTGCAATTCCATATTTTCCATCTTTTTTAACTTTAAATGAATTTTGTATTCCTACAACTGGTATAATTTCTTCATATTCATTTGATACAATCTTTTTACCTGTTAAATCAATTAATCCATACTTTCCATCTTTATAAACTTTTAATACACTTTGTTCATACCATAAGTTATTATTAGGAGCTATATTTTGAATTGCTTCAACTCTATCATAATCTTTAAATATTTCTTCGTTTTTTTGGTTTAATACCTTTGTTTTATACTCACCAGTTGTATAATTAATATCATAAGTACAAATAAATACTGGTGTCTTACTATTTGGTATAACTATCATTTCTTGATAAGAAGGATCTATTACTGTATTTCCTAGTGAATCTATAACTCCCCATTTATTATCTTTATATGATGTAAAATAACTTTTACTTACTATTTTACCTGTTCCATCATCTTTTTTCAGAATTCCCTTTATGATAAATATAAACATTATCATTACTACTATGGCAATAATAACCGCAAATACCTTTTTCATATTTAGTTTTGGTTCTCCATCATATCTTCTTCCTCTATCCATAATTTCCTCCCTTTTTATGCGTATACTATAACATAATACACTTAATATTTCAAGTAGTTTAAGGTAATCATTTAAAACTTTATATAATTGAAATTCTTTAACTTCTAGATTATTACATCCTCTTCTTTGTTAGCACACAAAAATAAAAACTCTTATAACAACATATAAGAGTTTTATTAATTCCTTTTACTATTTATTTAAAAATTTACAAACAACTACACTCATATCATCTTTTGCAATACCATAAGAATTATCTACTGCTTCATTTAACAATAAATCTGCTATTTTTTTAGTGTTTACAGTTTCTATATCTTCCAACAAATATTTTACCCATAATTCCTTATTTTTGTATTCTACATTAGAATCTATAATTCCATCTGTACACATAAGCATTATTTCTCCTGATGTTATATCTCTATCAAAAGTTTCTAATTGATTAGTATTATTTATAATTCCTGTTGGAAGTGAATTTGATTTTATTATTTGCACTTTATTTTTAGTTTTAATATAAGTTGGACATGCTCCACTCTTCATTAATTCAATATTTCCTTTATATAAATCAATAATAGCAATATCCAATGTAGCAAATATTTCTTCATTCTGATTCATTAAACTTGTATTTATTAGTGAAATTGATGTACTTTTATCAAATCCTGATAATAATAAGTTTTCCAGCATCTTTAATGCTTTAATACTACTTTGTCTTGCTTCTTCTCCTGATCCCATGCCATCACTTAAAGCTAATAGATACTTTCCATCTTTTAATCTAATACTTAATATTCCATCTCCTGATATTTTACTATCCTTTTTAGTAATTTCTGCATTTCCAATTGCCATAACAAATTTATCATCTGATAAAAAGTTAAGTCTTGTTCCTACACTTGACTCTGGATTAAATACAATTGGCTCTTTTAATATATCTGTTAATATATTCTGTATAAGTTCAATATCTGTATTATTAGATCTCTGCATATAAATTTCAACCAAATATCGTTCTTCTCTTTGTATTGAAATTTCTTGTATCTCAATGTCTTTTTGTTTTAACAATTGTGTTACTTGCTTTTTCTCACTTAAAAATTGTTCTTCATTTTCTATATTTTTCTCTATATTTTCTGCAATATTAGAAATTGCTCTAGATACATCTTTTAACTGTGTTTCAATATTTTTCTTATTTTCTTCCATTTTCTTTTGCCAAACAAAATTAGATTTACTAATTTTATATGACATATTTATTACCCTTACCATCTGCAAAATATTTTCTTCTAAAAACTCACTAATGTTTTGATCTTCTAATCCTACTATATAACTATTACATTTAGCAAAAATTTCCAATATCTCTTCTCTTCCTACTTCTTGCTTGTCCACTAAATGCTTAAATATTTCATCTACAATTTTGCCTTCAGTATTTGACATATCTTCATATAGCATATTATTTTCATATCCATTTAGATTATCTAGCAATTCAGAAATAAAAATTTCCTTATTTGATTGCATTGCTTCTTCTATAGTTTCTTTTGTTTTATAATTATTTGCCATTTCTTGAATAGTTTCAGATACATTATTAAGTCTTTCAGCTGTTTCTTTACTTTTATTCAACGTTCTCTCTGGAAAAACTGGTAAAAATTTAGACTTTCCTACAAATTCTTCAATATTTATTTGAACTGATTTTGGGACTGCCAAAAGTCCTATAGAAGCTATCAAAATTTCTTTAAAGTGAATTAATTCAACTGTATAACCATTTGAAACATAAGCTATAACAATATTTCCTAAAGTAAATCCAAAAATTACGCCTAGTTTACCAAATTTGTTTAAAATACCTGCTATCATACCTGAAATCGCATAAGTTGCTACCATAATTGGATCAGATGATGTAATTACTCCTAAAGTTACTCCAATTGTTACACCAGATGTCGTTCCAACTAAAACTCCATTTTTCCATCCTAAAATTAAAACAATTAATATACTTAAAATATTTCTAATTGAAAAACCATAAACGCTTAATTCTCCAAATGCCCCTACAGCTATTGCAAAAATTAAGCTTGCACCTAAAACTTCTTCTATTGAAAATGCTTTTCCTTGCCATATATCTCTAACTGCAATCATTGAATTTACAAATATTTTATAAAATACAACTGTTATCATAGCAAAGGCTATTGCTGATAAAATATCATACAAAGTAAACCCTGAAATTCCAATTTTTGCAATTTGTATAACTATAGAAGCAAAAAATATATTTTTGGCTAATTTTATTTTCTCATTTTTTTCATCTTCATTCACTTTAGATTTTATTAAAAATAAACTTACCATTAGTACCAATGTTGTTAATATATATCCCAAAGAACCACTAATTTTAAATTTTATAGCATTTCCTATAATTCCAAAAAGTACTACTCCCAATAAAGGAATTGAATTAGCCATACAAGCACCTAAAATACTAATACTAAATGGTGACATGTCTCCAGTTATTCCAACCATTGAAACCATTAAAGATAAAACATAAATAGGAACATTCTTAATCTCAAGAACATTTTTGAAAATGTCTGTTTTCTTTTTTTCTTTTTTATTTTCTTTATAGTCATCTATATTAATTGTACTTTCATCTATATTTTGAAACATCCTTACCACCTCTTAAACTTTTATAGCATTATTTTACTACTTGTCCTTCGTATTTTTTGTCTTTTTTGGAAAGCTATTTTAAAAAGTTTTTTCCAATTTGTGATATATATTTTTTATTTTATTTATTTTTTAACATTTTACGTAACTTATTTTATTATAAATTATCAAAAAATGCAATATTAAAGTATAAATTCTCAATATGAATAAATATTATCCTTATAATTTTGTAAAAAATAGATCTATTAATTGACACATTTTTTATTTTTTTCCATAATATACTATATCAGAGGTGATGAGATTGAGTAATTTTAATATGGATGAAAATACTATGGAAAATATAAAAAATATGGTTGATAATGGTAATATTTCGGATGCAATTTCACAAATTTCTCCAGAAATGATACAAAATTTTTCAAAAATGTTTTCTAGTACAAATTCGGAAAATTCTAAAGAATCGGCAGGAGCACAAAATTTTTCAAATTCAGGCTCTCCTAATAAAAATACAAACACTACAGGTAATGATTCAGGTTTTGATTTTAGTAATATTGATATAAATATGTTATCTAAAATGTCATCAATTATGGGTAAAATGAATAATAACAATAATGACCCAAGAAAAAATCTTTTAAATTCATTACGTCCATACCTACGTGATAGCAAAAAAGGAAAATTGGATAATTATATGAATTTATTAAATGTATCTCAAATTGCTGAATTAATGAAAAATAATGATAAGGAGAATGAAAATAATGTTTAGATTTCCTTTTTTTGGTTATCCTTATAATTATCCTTATTATAATTATTATAATAATTATATGAATAACAAGTTACCAATAGAGGAATTAAAAGAAACAAAAAAAGAAGATAGTATTACTAATTCTAAAAAAATTAGTAATACTATTAATCCATATATCTTCGAAATTTTTGGTATTAAAATATATCAAGATGATTTAATTATTTTAGGATTACTTTATTTTTTATACCAAGAAAAAATAAAAGATGAAATGCTATATATAATATTATTTCTTCTACTTTTATCTTAATGCTTCAATTATAATATCATTATTTTGAATAGATATATATGCCATCGTCTGAGAAGAATTTTCTCTATTTAATTGTTTTACTATATTAGAAATTCGAATTTGTACTGTATCTAATTCCCCTGCTGATATAATAGCTTTCTGATTCCCTTTTGCCCCTGCATGTGCTAGTCCTCTAAGCTTTCCTAGGACAACTATATTTTCAGATGCAATAACTTCTGCACCTGAATTTACATCTCCTAATATAACAATACTTCCTTCTTCTTCTATTTTTTGTCCTGATCTTAAAGATTCTTTATAAAATTTTGTTTCAGAAAAATCAATATCCTTTTGAAATGCTCTTACAATACCTGACAATCCTAATGTTTGTGGCATATCGAATATTACTTCAACATCCATTTGTTCCTTTATTAATTTTCTTACTTCTTCAATCTCTTTATTTTTCAAAACTTTTCCAGTAATTTTAATAGGAGTTTTCTCATCTTGATATAATTGTTTTAATTCTGGTAATTTTTCTGATAATGATTTTATTATTTCTTGTTGACTGGCCTCTTCTGAAATTTTTATAATACTATAATCTTGCTTTAAATTTATATTAATACAACTCATCTTACATTCTAACCTTTCTTATCTTATACTTTCAGCATAAGATATTGCTCTCATATCTTCTACTACATTTTGAGTATTCATTCCAAAATACTCTGCCATAATATCTCTTACTGCTTCTGCTGTATAGTTTCCATGACCTCCATTTTCAACCATAACTACAACTGCTATCTCTGGATCCTCATAAGGTGCAAATCCCACAAACCAAGCATTTACCAAATCATTTCCTTGTGCATCTACACCTGCCTCTGCTGAACCTGTTTTTCCTCCAACTTCTATATCGAAATCTCTAAACCTTACATAAGCTGTTCCTGCTTCATCACTTGTAACCGACTTCATTCCCTCTTTTACAGCTAATAAATAATCTGGATTAAGAGTAATTTCTTCTTGCTCTACTTGTTTAATTCCTAATTTGCTATTTACAAATCTATTAATTTCTTCCCTTGGTACATTTGTTCCATCTGCATTCTGAATATTTTTTATAATACTAACATCAATTTTATTACCACCATTTGCTATCATACTAATATACCTTGCCATCTGTATAGGTGTAAATTTATTATATCCTTGCCCTATAGCAGCATTTATAGTATCTCCAGGATTCCAACTTGCGTTAATTGAATCTGTATATTGTTTACTAGCTAATGTTCCAGCTTCTTCACTTGGTAATTGAATTCCAGTCTTAAGCCCTAGTCCAAAATGTTTTGCATATCTGTCCAACATATCTATTCCCATCCTGTCAGCAGTTTCATAAAAGAAATAATTACAAGATTTTTCTATTGCCCCAATTACATTTAAATATCCATGTCCTACATGATAATCTGTATAATACCAACAATTCCATTTTCCACCATATTTCTCATAAACTCCTGTGTCTCTAATCTTTTCTGTTAATGATATATTTCCAGATTCTAACCCAGCTATTGCAGTAACCATTTTATAAGTTGATCCAGGAGCATAAGCACTTTGAATTCCTTTATTTAATAATGGATGTGAAGAATTATTATTATAACTATCCCATTCTTCTTTACTAATACCATCTGTAAAAGATTGTGGATTATAATCTGGATAACTAGCTAATGATAATACTTCTCCTGTTTTTACATTCATAACAACACAAGATCCTCCTGTTGCATTATAGACTGTTCCAAATCCACCACTTTTAATTTTTTCAATATTAGCTGCCAAAGCTGCTTCTGATATTTGTTGAAGTTTAGAATCAATTGTTAGGATAACATCTGATCCAGCAATAGCTTCTTCTTCAATAACTTCATCTGTTATCATTCCATCCACTGTCATATCAATTTGTTTTACACCTTTTTTTCCCCTTAAATATTCCTCAAATAAAGCCTCTATTCCAGTTTTTCCTATAATGTCATTTTGATTATAAGTATCCTTTTTCTCTTGATATTCTGAGTCGCTAATTTTAGTAGCATATCCTAATATATGAGATGCTAAGTTTCCTGAAGTATATTTTCTAGTTGGTTGCACAGAAATACTAACCCCAGAATATATATCACTATTTTCACTAAATTCTGCAACTAATTCCCTTGGAATATCTTTAGCTATTGTAATCGATTTTGTACTACTATATCCTTCTTTAGCTATCGCATAACGAATTGCCATAATCTTTCTTATTTCTATAATATTAGTACTTTCTATCTTATATTTATCTTTAAATTCATAAAAAGCTTCTTCAGGTGTACAATCTTCGTCTAAGCCATTTGATTTCTTCCAACTTGTTAAATTTTTACCTTCAATTGTAAATTGAAAAGGCTCTATATTAATTGGGAAAGAATTTGTATAGCTAATTTGATGTTTTTCTAATGTTTGAATAATATTAAGTATAGTTTTATTTAAAGTTTCATTATCAATTTTAGTTTTATATAATTCTAAATTAAATTTTTGGCCAGAATTTACTAAAACATTTCCAGAACGATCTAATATTTCACCTCTTGCAGCTTCTAATACACTTTCTCTGGTTAATCTTGTATTAGATTGCTCTCTATATTCTGTTCCATGTACAATTTGAAGATTGAACAATTGGATAATCAGAATTATTCCTATGAAATAAGTAAAAACTGTCATAATATTATATCTAAAATTAATACTTTTTTTGTTAATTCCTTTTGCCAATTTTTCACCTTCTTTCAATATATTTAAAAATACTGTGTTAAAATTCTATTACCTTTATATTCATTTTCAATATAATATCCACATCTTTGAATAACTGGATATATAATTATTGTTATTATGACATTGTACATAACCTCTACAATAAGAATTTCAATAAATTTGAATATCTCTATATTAATAGAATATAACATGTAATTTATAATATATGACACTACTTCAAATATTATTGTAGTACTAAGAACCATAAGCATAATTGTCATCCTACTATCTTTAGAAAAGTTTTTATCAAAAATTATTGAAATCATACCTATAAGAGCTAATCCAATCATATTAATTCCTACTTTTTGCTCTATTATCAAATCCAACATTAGACCACAAACAGCACCATATATAATTCCCATACTTCTATTCCCGAAAAGTCCTATAAATAATATAAAAATAACAAAAAGATTTGGTTTTATTCCTGCTATTGTAAACCAACTAAAAAAGTTAACTTGTAAAAAATATAATATAAAAACTGTTATAGTTAATACAACGTTTATTAAAGTTTTTTTCAAATTATCATTCCTTTCATAGTTTTCAATATTCGATTAAAAAAAATTGAAATTCAATAACGCCAAATGCCAATTATTTTTTAATCTATTTATTTTTTATAACTAAAACTGTATTTATTTTATTAAAATCTACTGCTGTATCAATAACAGCATATCTATCTGTTATATTTTTAGTTGAAACTATTTTCTTTATATTTCCTACATGAATTCCTTTAGGATAAATTCCACCTAAACCTGATGTATCTACACTATCTCCCTGTATTAAATCTGCATCTGTTGGAATATATATAGCTTTTAATTCTGAATTATTTCCTAATGTTCCTTTACATACAATACTATCTTTGTTAGTACTCATCAAACAACTAATTGAACTTGATGTATCAATAATAGTCATTACTTTAGCTGTATTTTTTGTTACTGAAACAACATGACCTACTAGTCCTTCATCTGCTATAACTGTCATATTTTCTTCGACTCCATCGTCTTTTCCAACATTAATTACTATCATTTTAGAATAATTACTTATATCTTTATTAATAACATAACCTGGTATTGTTTTATATTCACCATACTTTTCTGTTAATCCCAAATATTCTTTTAGAGTTTCATTCTCAGTCTTTATATTTTCTAATTCTCTTAGAGATTGTTCTAATTGACTATTTTTATCTTGTAATTCTTTATTTTCAATTTTTAAATTATTAATATCTGAAAAAAATGTAGAATTTCCACTTAGTTTATTTTTCACATAAGTTAGACCATTTTGTATTGGCATAACTAATTTATTAGCAATATTTTCAAAGAAAGATGTATTAGATTCTTTATTGGAAAATATAACAATTAAAACTAGAATAGCAATTGTAATAATTATTCCTAAAAATCCATTTTTCTTATTTTTGTACATTTCTTTCTCCTTTCTAAATGCTAGTATTATTTTCTTTTTCTAGAATTAATTAGGACCTCTCTTAATTTCTCTAAATCTTCTAATGTTTTTCCTGTTCCTCTTACAACACAATCTAAAGGTTCATCTGATACGAAAACTGGTATTCCTGTTTCCATACTTAATAATTTATCTAAATTCTGAATTAATGCTCCACCACCAGCAAGTACAATTCCTCTTTCCATAATATCAGATGCTAATTCAGGTGGTGTTTTTTCCAAAGTAGCTTTTATAATATCAACAATTTTAGCTATTGATTCTCTCATTGCTTCTTCAACTTGTGTCGAAGTAATTACTTCATTCCTAGGTAAACCATCTGTTAAATCTCTTCCTCTAACTTCCATAGATGCTTCTGTCATAAGTGGCATTGCGCATCCAATTTCTGTTTTTATTTGCTCAGCTGTTGTTTCTCCAATTGCCAAATTTAATTCTCTTTTTACATAATTTACAATATCTTTATCTAATTGATCTCCTGCTACTCTTAAAGAATGACTAATTACAATACCACCTAAAGAAATAACTGCTACTTCTGTTGTTCCTCCTCCTATATCTACAATAATATTTCCAGTTGGTTCTGCAACTTCTAAAGATGCACCTATTGCTGCTGCCATAGGTTCTTCAATTAAATATACTTCCTTTGCTCCAGCTTGCATAACAGATTCTTCAACTGCTCTTTCTTCAACTTCTGTAATTCCTGATGGCACTCCTACTACCACTCTTGGTCTTCCAATATTATATTTTTCTTCTACTTTTCCTATAATATTTTTAAGCATTAATTGAGTAGCAGTAAAGTCTGCAATTACTCCATCTTTTAATGGTCTAACAGCTCTAATTTGATCTGGTGTCCTACCTAACATTTCTTTAGCTTCATTTCCAGTAGCTGTAATACTTCCTAATCTTCTATCAATTGCTACAACAGAAGGTTCTTTTAAAATAATTCCCTTTCCTTTTAATGTAACTAAAATATTTGCAGTCCCTAAATCTATTCCTATATCTTTTGAACCAAATTTAAAAAACTTCATTTTCATTTTCCTTCCTTCTTATTATTTTTCATGTTTTTTAATAATTTTTTAGTTTCTAAAAAAACACTTTTATAATTATTATCTCCAATTATAATATGATCTAAAAGCTCAATTTCAAATAATTTTGTTGCATTATATAATTTATCTGTAAATTGTATATCCATTTTACTTGGTGTTGAATCTCCTGTAGGGTGATTATGAACTAATATAATCTTTGGTGCTTGTATTTTTAACGCTTGTCCAATAATTCCCTTTATATTTACATTTGCAAAATTTGTTCCTCCAATTGCAACATCAATAATATTTAAAATCTGATTTTTTGTATTCAATAAAAATAATTTTACTACTTCTTCTTTTTTTAGTCTCATCTCTTCTAATACTAAATTAGCAATATCTTCTGTGCTTTTTATTACAATTTTCTTATAATTAGATGACTTGGACATTCTGATTGCAATTTCACACATTGCTTTAATTTGAATTGCTTTAACTCTTCCTATCCCCTTTATTTGCATTAACTGCAACAATTCTATATTTTTTAAAAATCCTAGACTTCCCATTTGTGGATCATCATTCAAATTTAAAATTCTCTGTGCAATCTGTACTGAAGTTTCTTCTTTAGTTCCATTTTTGATAATAATTGCTAATAACTCTGCATTTGATAATTGTTTTTCCCCATATAGTTCTAATTTTTCATAAGGTCTTTCTGTTTCTGGTAATTCTTTTATTTTTAATGACAAATAAAAACTTCCTTTCATTTATATTTGTCCCACATTTTTTTATACTTTTCTATATATAAGTAATGCTAATAACATTCCTATTATACTTGCTAAATTAATATTAATTATTAAACCAAATGTTATTTTAAAAATACTTAGGTCTAATTCTATTGGTGTTGTTAATCCAAAAGAT
This sequence comes from Clostridia bacterium, assembly GCA_022794055.1. GTDB lineage: Bacteria > Bacillota > Clostridia > TANB77 > CAG-508 > CAG-269. The sequence continues at coordinate 16,854 of JAAWEA010000075.1, read as the reverse complement.
TCTCCAAAAGATAGCCACCAAAGTCCTGGTACTCCTGAAGCTAATTTTCCAATTAATCCTCCTACTACTAATCCAGCTAATAAAAATAATAACAATACCCATATATTTTTTTCTCTTGTTGCCATCTGTATCCCTCCATTTTTCTTTTGTCCTTACGGATATACCTTTTTTTGGTATATTAGTATTATATATTGATTTGCTGATTTTTTCAAGTAATTTGCACAAATTTGCGTAAATTTACAAAGTAAATTACCAAAAATTGTTCCTTTTCATATAATAATATTAGTAGTATAATATAATTAGTATTATATAAATAAGATTAAAAATAAATTGGTATTTTGAAAAGTACTATTGCGATTTTAATTTAATTAATGTAAACTGTGTACACTAATTAAATTGAAATCTCATTTACCAGTTGTACATTACTTAAGATATAAAACTTAAGTATAGCTAAATATTCAATTTTTCGATGATATTTATGCATTAGGATTGAGAGATGAAGATTTAAAAAATCTTTAGATTTTAATAACCGAGGCAAGCAATAGAAAGGAATGATAGTAAAAATGAAAATAGAAAAACTTACTGATAATAAAATTAGAGTTATACTTAAACAAAAGGATTTTAAAAATAAAAATATTAATATCCATTCTTTACTTTTATCTACCCCTGAATTACAAAGCTTATTTTTAGAAATCCTTAATCAGGCTAAAAAAGAAGTAAATTTTGATACTGATGGACATAAACTTTTACTGGAGGTTTTCTTACAAAACGATGACATATTCGTTTTTACAATTACTAAATACATAGATTACAATGCAACTCCACATACTTCATCTAAAAAATATGTAACTGTTAAGAGAAAAAATTGTAAATTAAATTCTAAATTAAATATTTATGAATTTAAAACATTTGATGATTTTTGTTCTTTTTGTGATTCCATCAATAATACTATAAATTTAAGAGGATTATTTAAATCATCTATATTATACTGTTACAATAATTTATATTTTTTAGTAATTAATGATTTTTCTACTACTAATAATGCAATTCATTCCATTCATGCTTATTTGTTAGAGTTTGCTAAATTTCAATCAAATGATGCAAATTTTGAATCAAAGCTCATAGAACATGGAAAAGTTGTTATGAAAAATAATGCTATAAAAACAGGAATTAAATATTTTGCATAATATTATAATTAGAATTAGCGGACACATATCTTTTAGATTGTATCCGCTATTTTTCGCCCCTATTGTATGGGCTCATGTGTGATGGGAAAAAAACTATTATTATTTTACAACTAGATATTCGCCATGATAAATCATATTAGGGTCTATGATGTTAGAATTCAGTTCTAACAATCGTTCAACTGTTGTATGGTTTTTCCAAGCAATTTTACTCAGAGAATCACCCCGATTAATAACATATTTTCCAATAGCTACCTCCAGGATATAAGTGTCCATGTTTATTTCTTCTTTAATGCACCAGTATACTGGAAGATGACTCAAATCCTTGTATGGCTTTAAATCATTATTAATTGGCAGGACAGTATCCAATGCTGCTTTCACACTATCCTCCTCAAAAGCCTCCTTTGTGTCATCTAACAGTTCCTTATCTTGCAAAGTTTCAAATTGGATAAAATCCACATCAATTGCATTTATAAGTTCTTGATACGCTTCTACCTTCTTATCAAAAAATACATAGAACTTAAGTTTCCTGTGATTAGATAAGCTACAAATTGCCCATGTAATCTTCTCACCTGTCTCCATGAAATATTCTTTAGCAAAATTTTCTAAATATTCATCAATCTCCTTAAAACTGACTTCTGAAATATCATATACTTCTGAGGTGAAAAAACCGTATTGATTTGTTATTGCTGCATCTGCTGGGCTAAGTGCATAGACATTGCTGCTGCTAATAATCATAAAACATACTACTAAAAAGGTTGCTAAAATTTTCTTCATAGTCAATTTCCTCCTTAAATATGCTTTTTCCCATCACATATAACTATTAGACTAAATTATAACATAAAACCTTAAAAAAGTAAACTAATTACATATTAAGTGATATTTATTGAAAAATATTAAAACATTTATATACATGTTTTAAACACTTTAGGACTTCCTATTTTTCGTAAACATCTTTCCTTTCACTACTAATTCCATTAATATTTAATATATCTCCATCTTCCTTATTGCAACTATAGCCTTTTAACATTTCTTTTAATTCATCTCTTCTTATAGCAACATAGCTCTGTGCGTCATCTGAATAATAAAAATATTGGGGGTCTGTCTGTAAATTAATTGCAATTAATAATAAAATATCAACCTCTTCTCCTTCCTCTTTTACATAATCAAAAGATTTAAAAGCTTTTGATTCAAACTTGTCTATAGCAGAACTTTTAAATAGCTTCTTATAAAATTTTTTCATTTCACTTGTACCAGCACTCTTATCTCTAAACTTTATATATTTATTTAAAAACTTCATTTTATATTCTAAAATTTGAGTACGAGTCAACTGTGAAGTATCTATATTTTGCGTTTCTAAAAATTTCTTAAAATTATTTGTATTTTTTACTTCATTATTTAATAATTTAAATACAATATCACTATATCCTTGTTTTATTAAGCCTGTTTTCTTATCTATCTCTGATAATTCTTCGTCTGTTATCCTACTAACATTTTGTGCTTCTTCATATTCATTTATATTAATTCCAAAATAAGTAGTCTTTAATCCAAATTTACAATTTTCTATGTCCCCAGCTATATTAGTATAGTATTCATTACCTTCTTCATCATAAAATAAACAAGCAACATCATTTATATCTATAATTTTATTAGTTTTATTCTTTTTATATATTAGTTTATTTTTAATCTTTTCTCTATTCATTAATTGTGAAAATAATTTATTAGCTGTATTACAAACAACTTTAGGAGAAATATCCTCATCAATACTAACACTTTTATAATATATGTCTATTAGCATTTTAGGATTTGAACTATATGAAAATCTCTCATCATATTTAATTTGCTTACACATTTCAACATAAATATACCTTACTTTTTCTTTTACACTCCAACTACTATCTATATTTAATAATATATCACTTAATATCATATTTCCACCTCTAATTTATTATTATAGCAGAATTATGTAAATTTGTATATAGTTTTTTATACATTTTGTCTTTGTTCACCTGCAAAAATTTCGTAAAAATTCTCTATGGAATGTTTTTTTATAAATAAAAAGAATGTCAAAATTGACATTCTTTTATTTTAAATATTTTTATAATTCAACATAAAACTTTAATATTAATAAATTCCTTAGGTTAATATAAATAATTTTGTGGATTATATGCTACTCCATTAACTCTAATTTCAAGATGTAAATGTGGTCCTGTTGAATTACCAGTTGACCCAACCGTTCCTATTACTTGTCCCTGTGATACAGTTGCTCCTGCATCAAAATACAATTTACTACAATGTGCATAATAAGTTTGAACACCATTACTATGTGTTATTACCATCATATTTCCATAAGATCCTTTCCATCCAGAAAAAGTTACCTTTCCAGAAGCTGCTGCAACAACTGGTGTTCCTGTTGAAGCTGCAATATCTAATCCTGTATGTGAAGATCTTCTTATACTACTATTTTCGGCAAAACGTGCAGAGATAACTCCAGATACTGGTCTTACTAAAGAAACCCCTAAATTCACCTTACCTAATGAAGTATTACTAGAAACATTAGCTGTTCCTGTTGATTTTTTAGTATTTGTATTTTTACTATTTGAATCTTTTGTATTAGTTGATGCAACTAATACATCTTTAGGTGCAACAAATAATTGACTTACTGCTTCCTCTACTGTAGTCATATTTGCCAAATTTGTTTCATATTTTTCTGATATTGTAATTGTTTCTATATTTGAACTACTTTTTTGTTTTAATTGATTAACTATATCTTCTGCTTCTGTAAAGTTTGAAACATATATCTTTTCTTCTTGATTTTCTAAAATTGCATAATATCTATAATAAGTAGTTCCATCATCTTTTATAGAATTAATTATTTCATTGTCATTTGAACTTACATCTTTTTTTAATAAACACATATTATATTCTGGCAAATTATCTACTTGCACAAATGCTGTATTTTCTTCTTCTCCTCTTTCTATATAGTCATTGATAAGTGCTTGTAATTTGCTTTTATCATCTGTATACCCTACTAATTCTCCATTAATATTTACACTATAACTAACCTTATAAAAAGATGATATTACACCTAAAATTAATAAAAGTGCTATTGCTATTAAAATAATTAATTTCATGGACTTCCTTGTATGAATAAGTAATTTTTTTAACATTACAATTTCTCCCTATTCTCTTTATAATATTACTATGTAATTATTTTATACTCTTTTTATTTTTTTTGCAATACCCTTTTTAGATTTTGTCCCACCTAAAAACATAATAAATATATTTTATGTATAGTGGAAAGTCTTTGATTTTTCAATACAATTAAAAAGGGAGATTCATATTGGTATATTTTAAAATATACCAAATATGAACTCCCTATTCATTTTACTATCCATTATTTAATTCATTTTTTACTGTATCTATCTCCATTACTGTAGCCTTTTGAGCTGGTTTATAATATCCTTTGTTTTGTGCTATTTTGAATAACTCATATTGAAAACTTTCATCATTATTTCTAATTTGTTGAAATGTTTGTCTTAAATTCATATTTTCTGCTTCTGAAATAGCTGTTTGATATGCTGTTAAATCTGCTTTTACTCCTGCTAAAATATCGTTAACCATTGTTTTCTCATCCATTTGCAATTCCTCCTATTTAATTATTTAAAAAAGACATTAATTTTTGTTTAGTATTTAAAGCATCTTGTGCTGCTTTTGTAAATACTTGTTTTATTTGCGGATCTACTGCCTGCCCAGAAAAAGTATTTAGCTTTTGGTATGCTGTTTCATGTGCTCCTATTAAATGTCTTAAATGTTGTAATTCTATTTGGTTCAAATCTGCCATTTTTACCATCCTTTCTATTTCTTTCTTTGTATATTATCTCCACTTTTTACTTCTTTATACAATAAATTTTTGTTAAAACTCTTACATTTTTAATACAAAAAACGGCAGGAGAGCAAGAGGTTTTACCCTCCTGCTCTCCTAAAACATTATTCATGTTTTCCTACAGGACTTTTGCATACAGCACTGAATAATATATCTTCTTGCTGTTTCCTTCATAGGATGAGACTTAGACTTACTTTTTGTGGTTTGCTTTTCATTTTTTTTGTCTGCTTCCATAAATCCTCCTGTTTATACATAAAATTTTTATTGCTTTATATATATTAACATAATTTTGAAATAATTGCAATCTTTTATTCAATAATTTCCAAATTAGCAAACTTTGCCATCAATCTTTTATGACCAACTTTATCAAACTGAATATCTACTTTTAAATCTTCCCCTTCTGGCTCAACATTACTAATAATACCTTCTCCAAACTTTTTATGAAAAATTTTTATACCTGCCTTATATTGTGATAAATCAACTTCACTTCCTTTTGATTTTTTACCTAAAGAATTTAAAAAGTTCTCTGCTGTTCTAAACATAAATCCATTACTAGATGCTGATGCCATTGCAGGTTCTCGCTTTTCTATTTTATACGATTTTATATCTCCATTATCTTTACTACCATAAGTCCAATTATATTTTGAATCACCAAATACATTACTTTCTTGTTTTTCACCTAAACTTTCATCATATCCTTCAAGTAATTCTTCTGGTATTTCCCTTAAAAATCTTGAAACTTGATTGCAACTTGTAGATCCAAAAATTGTACGTTGCTTACTACAAGTCAAAAATAAATTTTCTTTTGCTCTTGTAATTCCCACATAGCATAAACGTCTCTCTTCTTCTAACTCTTTTGGCTCACTAATTGACTTATATCCAGGAAAAATTCCTTCTTCCATTCCAACTAAGAATACTACTGGAAACTCAAGACCTTTTGCACTATGTAATGTCATAAGTGTTACTGTTTCATCACTCTCTTCCATATCATCAATATCACTAGACAATGTAATTCCCTCTAAAAAATCACTTAATTTATTCTCTGCTGATTCTTCTTCAAATTCAATTGCAACTGTTAAGAACTCATCTAAGTTTTCAATTCTATTTTCCGCTTCTATTGTATTTTCATTTTCTAATGCCTTTGTATATCCTGTTTTATTTAAAGTTTCTTTAATTAGCTCAGATATTAACATTTCATCTTTCTTAGCTCTTAGTTCTTCTATACAATTTATAAACTCTCTTGAATTCATAAATACACGATTTAGTCCATATTGGTCTGCATTTTTAATAACTTCATACATAGAAATACCTGTATTTTCTGCTATACCTTCTATTTTTTCTAAACTTGTTTTACCAATTCCTCTTTTAGGTTCATTAATAACTCTTTTTAAACTTAAATTATCTGATACATTTTGTATTAACCTTAAATATGAAATAATATCTTTAATTTCTTTTCTTTCATAGAATTTTAATCCTCCAATTATTTTATATGGTATTCCTTCTCTTCTTAGCATTTCTTCTATTGCTCTAGATTGTGTATTCATTCTATATAATACAGCAAAATCTGAATATTTATAATATTCTTCTCTTCTCAAATGTTCAATCTGTTCTGTAATATAAGTACCTTCATCATATTCATTGCTTGCTGAATAAACTCTTGGTAAATTGCCAATATCATTATCGGTCCATAACTCTTTTTTATAAGTTACTTCATTATTTTTAATAACAGCATTCGCAGCTTTAAGTATATTTCCTGTACATCTATAATTTTGCTCTAATTTAATAATTTTAGTTCCTGGAAAATCTCTTTCAAAATTTAATATATTAGATATATCTGCTCCCCTAAAACTATAAATTCCTTGATCATTATCTCCAACAACTGTAATATTTCCATTTTTTGATGCAAGTAATGTAACTAATGTAAATTGTGCTTTATTTGTATCTTGGTACTCATCTACTAATACATATTTGAATTTATCTGAATAATAATCTAAAATATCTGGGTTGTCCATTAAAATTCTAATTGTATAGTTAATTATATCATCAAAATCAATTGCATTATTTTCTTTCAATCTCTTTTGATATAATTCATAAACAAGTGATATTTTTTCTTTTCTAAAATCTCCATTCGCTCTTATAGCATATTGTTCTGAATCTAGCATTTCATTTTTAGCATTACTTATTTCAGATAAAACAAATCTGTCGGTAAACATTTTATCATCTAATCCTACACTTTTAATGCAAGCTTTTATTAATGTTCTTTGATCACTTGTGTCAAATATTATAAATGATGAATCAAACCCAATTCTATCTATAAATCTTCTTAGAATTCTAACACAAATTGAATGAAATGTACCCATCCATATATCTTTTGCAACCTCTCCTACTAAATTAGAAATTCTTTCTTTCATTTCATTTGCTGCTTTGTTTGTAAATGTAATTGCTAAAATATTCCATGGAAGTACATTTTTTTCTCCTATCAAATATGCTATTTTGTGTGTTAATACTTTTGTTTTACCACTTCCAGCTCCTGCTATAACAAGGCATGGTCCTTCTGAATTTATAACTGCTTCATATTGTTTATCATTTAATCCTTCTAATAATTCTTGCATTTTTATTTCATTCCTTCCTAAAGATAAATTCTCAAATATATGTTTGCATTTTACTACATAAATTAAAAAAAAGCAAGTAATTTATAGTAATCGCTTAAAATTTTTATACTACTGTGTATACTAAAAATTTTAAGCAATTACTATAAATTAGTTACTTTTTATATAGTTGTAGCAAAAATTCCTATAATAAACCCTATCATATTACCAATTGCTGACATTCTTCCTTTATATAATTTATTAGATTCTGGTATTAACTCTCCAGATACTATATAAAGCATTGCACCAGCTGCAAAGCTTAAGCAAATAGCAATTACAGTTTCTGATATTGAACCAATAATTGCTCCAAAAAATGCTCCAATTCCTGTTGTAACCCCAGATAATATAACATAATAAATTACTTTTGACTTCTTCATTCCTCCATTCTTCATTGGTACTGACATTGATATTCCTTCTGGTATATCATGCAAACATATTGCTATTGCCAATCCTAACCCTAAACTTAGAGAAGCCCCAAATCCAGAGCCAATTGCTAATCCTTCTGGAAAGTTATGAATGGCCAAACCTATTGATACAATTATACCTGTTTTCAATAAATTATCTTTTTCAGTTGTAGCTGTTACATTTCCATTAAACTTTTTCTGAACAATAATATCACAAAAAACCATAGAAATAATTCCTATAATAATTCCTAGTACAATTGAATAAATGTTACTTATTCCTAGTGCTTCAGGTATCAAATCAAAACAGATAATTGACATCATCAAACCAGATGCAAAAGATAAAATGAAACTTAAAAATTTATTAGAGTTTCTTTTTATTACAATTCCTAAAATTCCTCCTAATGTTGTTCCAAATGTGCCAAAAAATAATCCTAATAATGTTGTTTTTAATATTGTCCCCATCAATAAAAACTCCTTAAAATAATCTATATATTTTAGTTTATTTTAAGGAGTTTCCTTTTATACATATATAACGAAAATTATATCATTATAAGTTCAGTTCCATTTCTTATTTCAGTATCTATTACTCTTAAATTTATGTCAAAAGCATTTGTGGTTACTTTATCGTATAAATAAGGCATTTTACTTGGAGTATAATACCCTTTTGTAAATTCATTCACAGCTTTTACTAACAAAGTAATTATTGTATCAATTTTTTTATTTATTGGTAGCCATATATCATATTGTTGATCTATGGTTGGAACATATAGTTTAACTAAAACTTCATTCATCCTCATCCCTCTTTTCTTTCATTTCTAAAAGTTTTACCATTATTGTCTTATCTTTTTTGTTGACATACCCAAAAGTACATCCACAATTATTTGATATCTCTTTTCTAGATGCATTAGTTTCTAAAAGATATTGATCTTCTACTCCATTTCCTACCCAAATAATATTATTTTCAGTTACATTTTTTTCATACCAATCATCATAATTATGCTCTTTCAATTTATCTGATGAATCTACAATTATAAAACTAAAATTCTTCTTTTCACATTTTTTTATAATATTGCCTAAAATTTCTGCTCCTTCTAAATCATCTTCATCATCTTCTCTTGCCTTCTCTTCTACATAATTTATAAATTTATTTAATTCATAAATTATACAAACATTATGTTTCGATGATTTATCTTTTCCTTTTGCAGTTATTTTTTTATAGTTATCACTAAATTCATTTTTTCCACTTAATACTTTTCTTCCAGGGTCTAAAATGATAACGTTAATATCATTTATCATCTCCATTTGATTCCATATATTTGAAGTAAACTGTATAGCCTCTTCTATATTTTTGGCAGAAATAATTGTAATAAGAGTATTTTCAAAATCATATACTTCTGGCTTTATATCTCTTTTTCTTAAACCTAAAATTATCTTAGATAACTCTTTAGGCTGTACTTTTAATTCTTTTAATTTTACTATATCTGGTAAAATCGGAATTTTTTCTGCACTTGCTTTACTATTCTCCTTAAGCTTATCTATTTCAGATTTTATAAATACATTATATTCTTCTGGTTCACAAGTTTTAGCAATTTGAAGTTCATAGATTTCTTCTCCTAAATTTACTAACCCTCTACCAAATCTATGTGCAGGCTTTCTTTTCCCTAAATCATCAAAAATTGTACTATAATCACTTGTATCATTTAATGATAAAGCAATTTTTTGTTTAAAGTTTTGTGCCATACGATATCTTAAATCATTAGATGCTGTGGCTGACATAATAAATACAATTCCTAATTTTGACCCTTCTCTTGTTAATGTTAATAAAGTATCATCAAAAACATCATCATAATTTTCAACAAAACTTTCATATCCATTTATCATAATACTTATTAATGGCATACTTTTTCCACTAGTTTTTAAAAAGAAATTATAGTCTCCATTATATTCTGATAATATTTGTCTTCTTTCTTTTACAATTTCTTTAATTCTTGAGAAAAATCTGCTTAATTTTTCTCCATCGTTTGCAAATATAACTTCTCCTACAAGTGGACATTCTCTAAATATCTTTAGAGATTCAGTTCCAAAATCTAATAAGTACATCCAAACTTCTTCTGCTGTATAAGTTGTCATTAAATCATATACCATAGTACTCATTAAAGTTTCTTTTCCACTATCTGCACTTCCATATATTATAACATTTCCACCTTTTACAAGATCTAAATTTACAATACCTTGTTTCTGATTGGCTGGATCATCATATTCACCAACTGTAACAATTACATTATTAGCCTTTTTATTGTATTTGTATTTATTTTTTATATCTTTTACATAAATTTTTTCTGGAATATCCTCTAACCATAATTTTTCAGCTGTAATGTTTTCTCTTTTTGCTATATCATACATTTCCTTTACAACATTAGTTAATTGATCTCCCTGACTAGTTACAGTTTTTTTAATATAATTATTTACCTCTTTTATAACAATTCCATTATTAGAAACAAACTTTATAGAATCATCTTGTTTCTTATATGTTGTATTTGCTGGATAATAGTCCGCTCCTGACCATCCAGATTGTCCTAAATCAAAATAATCATCATTTCCTACTTTTATATAGAATCTTCCTGATTGTTTTATATATGCTGCATCTGGTCTTTCAATTACATCAGAACTGTCTGATTTGTCTTGGACTTTTAAACAAATTGCAAATTTACTATTACTTCTAATTTGTTCATCTACAATTCCACTAGGTTTTTGTGTTGCCAAAATTAAGTGCACTCCCAAACTACGTCCAATTCTTGATACACTTACTAATTCATCCATGAATTCTGGCTGTTGTTGTTTTAATTCTGCAAATTCATCACAAATAATTAATAAATGTGGAATTGGTTTCTTTAAAACTCCTGTATGATATAATTTCTGATATTTATATATATCAATTACTCCTCCATCTGACATTTCTCTTGCTTCATTAAATAAAACTTGTCTTCTTCTCATTTCACTTTGTATAGATACTAATGATCTTTGAAGTCCTTCTTTGTCTATATTAGTAATTGTACCAACTAAATGAGGCAATTTCATATCTTGTTTTTGAAAAGCACCTGCTAATCCTCCACCTTTATAATCTATCAAAATGAAATTAACATCATCTGGATGATAATTAAGTGCTAATGATAATATATAAGTAATAATAAACTCACTCTTACCAGAACCTGTACTTCCTGCTATTAAACCATGTGGTCCATGGAATTTCTCATGAATATCTAAATTAAGTAATTTTCCAGATGCCTTAATTCCAATTGGTGCTGCTAAAGAAAGGGTTGCATCATTATTCTTCCATCTATCCAAAATATTTAATTGTTCAACTAGCCCAACATTATACATCTCTAAAAAATTATAATTACTTGGTAAAGAATTTTTTTCTGCCAATTTATATTTTATTGGTATATTAGATATTGTTTTTTCAATTTTTTCAAAGAAGAATGTACTTAAATTATCAAAAATAAAATTTATTCTATTTTTTGATGATACTTCATCTCCAAAAATTCTTCCAAATTTATTATCAATTTCTATAAAAGTCTTACACTCATTTGGTAATTGCCTTATATCATTTGCTATACAAAAAATGCTAAATCCTAGATTTTCTTTTTCTTGTAATATATTATTAATTATTTTTAAATTCTCTATTTTTCTATAATCATCTGTTATAATTAGATAATATGGTATTTCCTTTTTATCTTTATTATCATTATCATCATTTCTTCTTTGATTATATCTTTTAGAAAATTCATCTTCTAAATATTTTGATACTTCCTCCATACCTTTCATATCATCTTCAAAAAATCTAAAATCTTTTTCATCATTCCATACATAAGGAAACATTTTTACATATTCCCATTTTTTTAAATTATCTTTTTTTAATAAAAATACTAATTTTAGTTCATCATAACTCTGAAATGTCATTAATTGTATAAATAAATTCTGCATAAATTTTTCTTTATTTTCTTCATTTTGATCAATATATGCCATTATTTTTTGTTCTTTTAATGAGACAACTACAGGTGCATCTTTTAATGTCTTGGCTTCTGCCATAAAATCATCTAACAATTCTCTTAGGTCATCTTTTTCTCCCATTGAAAATTCTTCTTTTTCTGGATATGAAATATCTGCACTAAGTGGTATATCTCCAATTCCTAAATTAACAGATAAAAAATCTGGATCTTCAATAGTTCTTTCCCATAATCTCTTATCTTTATTTAAAATAATACTTGTACACTCTTGTGTATTAGCATAATTTTCCAAAAGAATCCTCTTTTGTTTATCCTTTATTTGTTGTATCTCTTGTTTCTTAATATTTATATATTCACTATATTTTTTATGGCGTTTTTCTTCATATTTTTTTTCTCTTTTCAATTCCCATTTTGTTGTCATTAATGGTATTAATAACATACATATAAGCATTGCTAAAGCTGAAATTAGTGTTAATATACTTTCTCCAAGAGTTGCTCTGCCTGAAACAATACCAGAAATAGTTGATATAACACTAACAATAGACATAATACCCATACAAGCTGTAGTTCCTATTGTTAAAAATAATGGCATACGGTCATCATCATTTTTTGTAGGTGGTGAATCAATTTTAAAACGCTCTTGATTAATTTTGTTACTTATTCTTGGTGATTTATAAAAATAATCTTTTGCTGAATATAACTCAATATATCCTTCTTCTTTTTTATCTTTAGTTCTAACCTGCTCTTCTATTTCATCTAATACTAAAACTTTTTGATCATAAATCATTTTTTCTGCTGGATTATTTATATATATGCTATTTCCCATTAAAATAATTTTTAATCCCATTATAAAAATAGTATCTCCATTAAATAAAAATTTTTGTTTGTCATACACTAAATTATTATTTAAAAATACTCCATATTTTTTATCATAATTTTCAATCATCCATCTTCCATTATTTAAAAATATTCTTGCATGTGTATCAGAAACCAAACTATTTTTATAACATATATGATTTTTATCACTCTTTCCAATTAATATTTCTTGTGTATGCCTAATATTTAAACGTTTCCAATCATCTTCATACACAGGCAAACAACACAAGGTGAATAAAAGTTTTGAATCATTAATAATTAATTGATATGTATTATATTCTTCTAAGATTACTCTGCTTAAAAATAATTCTTTAGAATTAATTACATTTATTTTGTCATCTGTTATATTAATACATTTGGGATTAAGAATTTTTACGTCTTTATCACTTGCTATTTGCCATTTTCCGTCCCTAGCTTCTATGTCTAAAACCCTTTTATCCATATTATTATCTATTATATAATTTCCTGATGGTACTTTTGGCAATATAACTTTATTTATTTTTCCTTCACCAATTAATACTACTAACATAGAATATTCCTCCTTGTATACTATAATTATTATATCATAGACAAAACATATATCAATATAGTATAAACTCTACTATTCTCTTAATTATTACGGGATTGAGTATTTTATAATCATTTTACATTTTTATGACATTTAAATCAAAAGATACATAATTAAAATTTTAGATTTTTTAAATAATTTATATCCCTCTTTTTTGTTTATCTTCAAAAAATTGTAAAGTAATTCTTCTATATAATAAAAAAAGAATATTCTTTTAGAATATCCTTTTTTTACATTATTTATCTTTTACGATAGTTCCTGTATCTTCTATAACCTGCCCCGGCTCTCCTTCAATAGTAGTAATTTTAGTAACAACTTTTTGCATTGTAGTATCCAATTCTGAGATAGCTGTATTAGCCATCTTTGTACTCTTAGTTTCGAATTTAGTTAAAGCTGTATTTATTTCTGATATAATTTTTGTTAATTGAGTATTATTAAAATTTGTAATTTCTATACATCTATCTCCAGGTGTTAATACTTTCTTTTTTACTAATTTTTGTATTTTTGATTCTATATCTTTAGCTATTTTAATATTTTTTTCTATACTAGATACTAATTGATTTATTTTAGCTGCATTTGTAACTGCTTTCCATCCTGATTTTCTTTTCAAATTTAATCTTCCAAAATTTGATTTACGATATTTAGTTACACCTAACACTGCATAAATATCTTTTGCATTATATGATTTTTTCATCATAGGACACTTACTAAGTGAATCCTTACCTATTAATTTTACAACATCTTTAATTGGTGCATAACAAGTTGTTTTAAATAAAGCTTCCATTTTTGCTAAAGCTTTATTTAATTTATCACATCCATCTGAAACACCTGATTCATCATTAAACCAAAGTGCAAAATCTGCTGCATATTGGTCTGTCCAAATATTTTGTACCATAACTGTTCCTGATATATCTTTTACTATTTGTTTAATTGCTGCTTGATATTTTTTATAATAAGCTGCAAAATCTCTAATAAAATTATTGTATTCAGCATCATCTACAGTACTATTTCTTTTTAATGTACTAGCCATTTCTATTCCTCCTTAATATTACATAACTATCACTATAAACTCTAGAAATTATATAGTGTTTAATTATTATATAATACAAAAAAAATCTTTTGTCAACAATTTTCTTTATTTTTTTCTTTGTACATTTTTACAATTTATGTAATATTTTCAAAAGGGACTATTTTTATATAGTCCCTTTATTCTTCGCCTTTTAGCATTTCTGCTCTATCAGCAGCTATTAAATTATCTATCATTTCATCAATATCCCCATTTAAAAAGTTATCCATTTGGAAAATACTCATACCAATTCTATGATCTGTAATTCTCCCTTGAGGGTAATTATAAGTTCTTATTTTTTCACTTCTATCTCCTGAACCAACTTGAGATTTTCTACTACTTGCTACTTCACTATCTTGTTTCTGTTTTTCAATTTCATACAATTTTGTACGAAGCATCTTCATAGCATTATCTCTATTTTGGAACTGAGATCTTTCTGTTTGACATTCAACAACAATTCCTGTAGGTTCATGTATTAATCTTACAGCTGATGAAGTTTTGTTAATATGTTGTCCTCCTGCACCTGATGAACGAAAAACTTCCATCTTAATATCTGCTGGATTAATTTCAATTTCAACATCTTCTACTACTGGTAATACTGCAACTGTTGATGTTGATGTATGTATTCTTCCACTGCTTTCAGTATCTGGAACTCTTTGTACCCTGTGTACTCCACTTTCAAATTTTAATCTACTATATACCCCTTTTCCAGTAATCATAAATGTAATTTCTTTATAACCACCAAGACCTGTTTCATTTTCATTTAAAATTTCTAATTTCCAATGCTTTCTTTCAGCATACATACTATACATTCTAAATAGAGTTCCCGCAAATAAGGCAGCTTCCTCTCCTCCAGCTCCACCTCTGATTTCGCATATAATATTTTTATCATCATCTGGATCTTTAGGAATTAATAAAAATTTTAATTCTTCTTCTAATTTTGGCAACTTTTCTTTATTATCATAATATTCTGTTTCAGCTAATTCCCTAAGTTCTTTATCATCCATCATCTCTTTTGCATCTTCCATGGCTTGTTTTACTTTTTTATATTCTCTAAATTTTAATACAATATCTTCTATATTAGCATGTTCTTTCATTAATTTTTGCCATTCTGTTTGATTAGAAATAACTTCTGGATCACTAATCATTTTTGTTAATTCTTCATATCTTTTCTCTACAGCTTCTAATTTTTCAAACATAAAAATTCTCCCTTAAAAAAAATTCTTTAATTATTATACTATAATATTCCAATATTTACAAGTAATAAAATCCTCAATTTCATAATTCTAAATAATTATAAACTATATTATTTTTTTCTAGAATTTCCTTTTCTCTTTTTGTACATGTAAAAATAATTATTTGCTTATCTTTCATTTTTTTATCAAAATAATTTAAAATATTCTCTAATCTTTTGTTATCATAAAAAGCAAAAGTTTCATCTAATAAAATTGGGACAGTTTCTTCTGACAAATTATCTATGATAGAAATTCTAAGAGACATATATAATTGTTCGATTGTACCAATGCTTAACCTATTTGCTTGTACATAATCTCCATTTTCTAATTCTATCATCAGTCCTTCATTTTCATTTATTATTACATTATTATATTTTTTATTTGTAATTTCAGAAATATTTGAAGATAATTTTTGGGTAAATTTTGGAGTAATTGAATTTTTCATTTTTTCATAAGATTCTCTTAAAACATCCTTTGCTAAATTCATACTAAAATCTAAATATTGTAAGTCTTTCTTTTTATTTTCTAAATCAGCTATTTCTTCTTGTATGATTGATAAATTTTCTAATTTTTCTTTAATATTTTTTCTTTCTAAATTTAATGTATGTAATTTTAGCGTTTTGTCATTTATCAATTGAAGATTATTATCTATCTCATAATTAATATTATCTAAATTATTTATTTTAAAAAAATAATTTATTTTATTATTATCTATATAATTTTCATAATCACTTATTATTTTTTGTTTTTCTAATATATTTTTATTTTTTAAATTTTCTTTTATTTTATTTAATTCTTCTTTTAAATATTTTTTATTATTTTCAATAATATTTTCTTCATTTTGATAATTTATTATTTTTGTATTTATTTTATATTTATTTTTCTTATATATTTTTTTATTTTTATTAATAATTTTAAATATTTTTTGGGGGGGGGGGCGGGGTTGAGACAGGGTTTCTCTGTTTAGCCCTGGCTGTCCT
>JAAWEA010000074.1 GCA_022794055.1 Clostridia bacterium | reverse complement strand
GGTATTGATTTTTTTGATAATAGGGTATATCTGCAATATAAATATTTCTTGATACAATTTCTTTATTTTTATTTCTTTTAATTTCTGTTTTTATATATCCAAGTTCTTGCAGGCTAGAAATCCATCTACTAACTGATACGGCTGTTACATTATATAAATCTGCAAAATATTTATTTTGAGCATAACAATAACCATTTTTATTTGCTAATGCTGTAATTTCTCCATATAATAATTTTTCAGTAGATTTTAAATTAGTGTCATACCTAACTGTTGCAGGTATTATTGCATAATAATTGGGTTGTTCTTTTTTACTCATATTATGCACCTCCATATTCTTAAATTTTACTGAAGGGCAAAATTATAAAGTATGAAAGTGTTTATAAACAAAAAAAGAGACTTTACTTCTTATAGTAAAATCTCTGTATTAAAAATTACACTTAAAGGGATATCCCTTTAAATAAAAACTTCTGAATTGGTTGCGGGAGATGGACTCGAACCACCGACCTCAGGGTTATGAGCCCTGCGAGCTGCCAACTGCTCCACCCCGCGATGTTTCATTAAATATTGTGCTTTTTTTGTCCCTTTAATGTCCCTTTATAATTTAAATTTTAATAATTTTTATTAAGTTTTAATAATCTTAAAAGTTTTATTAAAGGTTTGAGCAAAATATATAATTTTCAATGTTTTTGTGTTTTATCAACGGTTTTGGACTTTAGCAATTCTTCGGTGCTACTCTGTTTATGAGCCCGACGAGCTGCCAACTGCTCCATCCCGCGATATTTAGATTAACAGTATAATTATACATTGCAAAAAAGCTTTTGTCAATACATATAAGGAAACTTTTTCTATTTAATATAGTATATGAATAATTTAATAAAATATACCATTAATTCATATATAGAAAAAAGAAAAATAAAACTTAAAATTAAAAAGTGTTGAGAAGAATAGTATTTTATGATATAAAATAAATAACAATGCAAAAATATAGGAGAAAAAAATGGAAAAAGAAGCATTAGCAAGAATAAAAATAAATAAAAAACTAACAGAAGCAGGGTGGAGGTTTTTCCCAACAGATGAAGGACCTGCAAATATATCATTAGAATTAGGAATAAAAATAGAAAAGCCAACAGCACAAGAAATAGAAAATATAGATGAAAATTATACAAACAAAAGAGAAGGATTTGCAGACTATATATTAAAAGATGAATATAATAGACCACTAGTAGTATTAGAAGCCAAAAGAAAAAGAAAAAATCCATTATCAGCAAAAGAACAAGCAAGAGAATATGCAGAAAGTTTAGGAGCAAGGTATGTAATTTTATCAAATGGTGATTTAGACTACTTTTGGGATCTTAAAATAGGTAATCCAGAAGTTATAACTAAATACCCAAGCTATGAGTCTCTAAAATCGGTTAAAGAATTAAATATAAATACTAGTGCAATAAAAACATTAAATATAGATAAATACTATGTTGCAACATCACAAGAACCAGAAATTGTAACTAATCCTCTATGGAAAATGAAAGATAAAACTCAATTATTCAACTATTGTATAGAAAATAATATAAGAATATTAAGAAATTATCAATTAGAAGCTATAGAAGCTGTTAGAAATGCAGTAATTGATGGAAAAGAAAGATTTTTACTTGAAATGGCAACTGGAACAGGAAAAACATTAACATCTGCAGCTTTAATAAAAATGTTTATTAGAAGCGGGTTAGTACATAGAGTTTTATTTTTAGTTGACAGAATTGAACTTGAAAATCAAGCAGAGAGAAATTTAACCAAATACTTAAAAAAAGATGGAATAATAACAAAAATATATAAAGAAGACCGTAACTCTTGGGAAAATGCAGATATAGTTGTAAGTACAGTTCAATCATTTACTATTAATAACAAATATCAAAAAGTTTTTACACCAACTGACTTTGATTTAGTAATATCAGATGAAGCACATAGATGTATTGGGAATTCAAGTAGAGCAGTATTTGAGTATTTTATAGGATTCAAATTAGGACTAACAGCAACACCTAAAAATCTTTTAAATGGTGTCAAATATGAAAAAACAGAACAAGGTGAATTAGAAAGAAGAATGTTTGAAGACACATATAGAACATTTGGATGTAGTTCAGGAAATCCAACTTTTCAATATAATCTTGAAAGAGGTATTGAAGATGGAGTATTAGTTGGAGCAACCTTAGTAAAGGTAAGAACAGAAATAACAACACAATTATTATCAGACAGAGGTTTATCTATAGTAGATAATGAAGATGATGAAATAGACGTATTTGTAAAAAGCCCAGATGGAAGAAATATAAAAGTCGTTACAGAAAGAGGATATGAAAGACAATTTTTTTCAGAAGCAAGTAATATTGCATTATGCGAAGCTTTTATGAAAAATGCACAAAGAGATCCAATAACAGGAGAAATAGGAAAATCAATTGTATATTGTGTAAGTATCGAACATGCTTGTAAAATTACACAAATACTAAATAAAATGGCAACACAAATGTTTCCAGGAAAATATAATTCTGATTTTGCAGTACAAATAACATCAGATGTACACAATGCGCAACAAATGGCAATAAACTTTTCAGACAATAATTTAAAAGGAACAACAAAATGGTTAGATGATTATAATTCAAGTAAAACAAGGATAGCAGTAACAGCCAAAATGCTAACAACAGGATATGACTGCTCAGATATATTAAATATAGCTTTATTTAGACCAATATTCTCAGCAACAGAGTATGTACAAATTAAAGGAAGAGGAACAAGAACATATACATTCAAAGACCCAGATAGAGAAGAAAAAATAAAAAAATCAACTTTTAAATTATTTGACTTTTTTGCAACTTCTGAATTTTTTGAAGAAAAGTTTAATTATGATGAAAAGGTAAAATTACCTAAAAAATATGAAACTAATTTTAATATAGAAAACAGTAAAGATGGAATTATTGAAAAAGTAGTTTACAATGGTACAGATGAAATTATAAAATTAGAACAACAATATAGTCCAATAGGAAAAGTTGATAAGTTATTAAATAAAAAATTTGAAACAGCTATAGAAAATAACCCGAAAGCACAAGAGTATATAAGCAAAAAAGACTTAGAGGGATTTATTTGGTATTTAAAAAATGAAATATTTGATAAACCAAATGAATTTTATAATGTAAAGAAAATAGAAAAATCAATAGGAATAGATAGAAAATTAACAGTTCGTGAAGTAGCAATGAAATTAATGGGGATAATAGACCATTACAGAAATAAAGCTGAGATGTTAGAAGATGAGTTTAATAATTTCAAATTAATAAATAAAGACGATTGTTCAAAATATGCAGAACAATTAAGTGAAATAGAAGCAGTATTCCAAGCTTATGTACTTGATCCAACTGTTAAAAAAGCAATAGATAATAAAGAATTTGCAAGTCTAATGACAACGCCAATAAGAGATGAGATAAGAAATTTAGCAAATGTAACATTTAAAGGAAGAACGATATTTGAGTATCTTAAAGATTATGTTACAGAAAGTGATATAAATTGTGATAATTTTAGAAAGAGGTAGTAATTAAAATGTTAGGCAAAGAAAATAAAAAAGCCATAGATGATTGTAGACAAATATTAGTAGGAAAAATTCCTTCACCAGAAGGACAAATAGAGCAAATAACTATGGCAATGTTATATAAGTTTATGGATGATATGGACAGACAATCAATAAACTTAGGCGGAAGACCTAAATTTTTTGTTGAAGAATATGAAAGATATTCTTGGAGAGCTATCATGAATAAGAAAATAGGAGCTCAAGAAAGGTATAACTTATATACAGAAGCTTTAGAAAAATTTTATGTACATCCAACAATGGAACCAATGTTTAAAGAAATGTTTAAAAATGCAAATTTTCCAGTTAAAGAAGCGGATTTTTTAACACGCTTTCTAAAAGAGATAGATATAGGTTTTGATTATTCAGATTCAGAAACATTAGGAGATGCCTATGAATACTTATTATCAGACCAAAATAATCAAAAGACATTAGGCCAATTTAGAACTCCAAGACATATAATTGATTTTATAGTTGATGTAGTAAAACCACAAAAAAATGAAACAATACTTGACCCAGCATGTGGTACAGCAGGATTTTTAATATCTGCCTATAAATATATTTTAAATGACAATAAGAATATAAAACCTGGAGACAAGCTTAATTATGATGAAAAATTAGATTTATTAAAGCATTTATTTGGATATGATACTGAACCTAAAATGGTAAAAATTGCAAGGATGAATATGTTTCTACATGGTGCATTAGACCCAAATTTATTTGAGTATGACACTTTAGTAATGGATAGTAAATGGGATGAAAAGTTTAATGTTATTTTTGCAAATCCACCATTTATGACACCAAAAGGAGGAGTAAAGCCACATACAAAATTTGGAATTAAGGCGAATAAAACGGAAATTTTATTTCTAGATTATATGATAAATCATTTGAGAAAAGAAGGAAGAATGGGAGTAGTTGTTCCAGATGGTATTATATCAAATACAACAAATGCCAATATTTTATTAAGACAAGAAATGATTGAAAATGGACTATATGCTATTATTGCTCTGCATGACCAAGTTTTTCAACCATATACAAGTGTTAGCACATTAGTATTATTTTTTGATAAAAAGTATATTGGAAACAACGAAATATATGTTGCATCAGCTAATCAAGATGGATTTACAAAAAATGTAGCAAGAATTGAAACAAAAGAAAATGATTTGCCAGAAATTTATGAAGAAATAGAAAAATTTAAAGAACATTTAAAAACAAAAAAGGAAGTAGATTTTATAAAAGGAAAAATAATAACTGATAAAGATTATGGAGAGGACTTAGATTTCCATCCAAATACGTACTTAGTAGAAAAAGACGAAGGGATGAAGCCAATATCAGAAATATTCAATATTGAAAAAGGTACTCTACAAAGTACAAAAAGAGAAGATGGAGATTATGATTTTATAACAGCATCAGATGAATGGGGAAAGCACAAAGAATATACTCACGAAACAGAAGCAATAATTTTTGTATTTGGAGCAGGAGGTTCGTTAGGAAAAGTTCACTATGTAAATGGAAAATTTATAACTAGTGATTTATGCTTTATTTTAACACCAAAAGAAGGCGTAAAAATAGATTTAAAATATTATTATGCCTATTTTAAAAAATATAGAAAACAAATTGTAAAATTATTAGCTCGTGGTGTAAATAAAAAAGCTATAAATAAAACAAGACTTTTAAATTATAGAGTACAATATCCTGATATAGAAACTCAAAAAGAAATAGGGGAAAATGTTAATAAAATAATGCAAGAAATTGAAGATTTAAAAACAAAAATTAATTATAAACAAAACGAAATAAATAATGTATTATAAAAGGAGACATAAGAGTGAGAATATTACATTTATCAGATTTACATATTGGAAAAAATGTACTTGAACAATCTATGCTTGAAGACCAAGAATATATTTTAAAACAAGTAATAAAAAATATAAAAAAAGAAAAAATTGATATAGTATTAATTTCTGGAGATATTTATGACAGGAGTATTCCACCAAGTGAAGCAGTAAATTTGCTTGATAATTTTTTAAAAATATTAATAAAAGATTTAAAATTAAAAGTTTTTATAATTTCTGGTAATCATGATTCAAAAGAGAGGTTGAATTTTGGAAGTAAAATATTTGAAGAAGAAGGACTATATATTTGTACTTCTTATGAAGGAAATATAAAAAAAATAGAACTAGAAGATAAATACGGAAAATTGAATATATATATGCTTCCCTTCATAAAACCAATAGAAATAAGAAGATATTTTGAAGACATTGAAATTAATAGTTTTAATGATGCAATAAAAAATATTATGAAAAAGGAAAATGTAAATGAAAATGAAAGAAATATAATTTTATCGCATCAATTTGTAACAGCAGGAAATGAAGAACCAGAAAAATCAGATTCTGAGACATTATTTTTAGGTGGCACAGAAAATGTTGACATATCTAATTATGATAAATTTGATTATGTTGCACTAGGTCATATTCATGGACCACAAAGAATAGGCAGAGACACTGCAAGATATGCAGGAACTATACTTAAATATTCTTTCTCAGAGGTAAATCAGAAAAAAGCACTTACAATAATAGATTATAAAGAAAAAGAAAATCTAAAATATAAAACTATTCCACTTGTTCCAATAAGAGATATGAGAGTTATAAAAGGTCCTATACAAGAATTATTAAAAGAAGAAAATTATATAGGAACTAACAGAAATGATTATATTAGAGCGATTATTACAAACGAAGAGCCTATATATGATGCAATAGGACAAATAAAAAGAGTTTATCCAAATACATTAAGATTAGATATAGAAAACTCAAAATATAAAAATAAATATGAAAATAAAATATCTAATATAGATGAAATAAAAAAGAGAGATGAACTAGAATTATTTAACGAATTTTTTGAATTTCAAAATAATAATAAATTAAATAAAATGCAAACTGAAATAATGAAAAATATAATTAGTGAAGTGAAAAGGAATGAAACATAAATGAAGCCAATTAATATTGAAATGTCTGCATTTGGACCTTATGGAGAAAAAATAGAAATAGACTTTACAAAACTAGGTGAAAAGGGAATATTTTTAATCACTGGAGATACAGGAGCAGGAAAAACAACAATTTTTGATGCAATAGTATTTGCGCTATTTGGAGAAGTTAGTGGATCTAATAGACAAGTATCCTCAATAAGAAGTGATTTTTCTGAAGCAAACACTGAAACTTATGTTATATTAAAATTTATACATAAAGGAAAAATATATACAATTCGTAGAACACCAGCTTATGAAAGACCTAAAAAAAGTGGAGAAGGACTTACTAAAAATATAGCAGATGCTTGGATAGAATATGAAGATAATGTAATCTCTGGAATTGGTGATGTAAATGAAAAAGTAGAAGAAATATTAGGAATAAATGCAAAACAATTTAAACAAATATCTATGCTTGCTCAAGGCGAATTTTTAAAAGTATTATTTGCTGAAAGTAAAGATAGAACAGAAATTTTTAGAAGAATATTTGATACAGATATTTATAGTAATATCACTTTTAAATTAAAAAATAAACGTAAAGAAAGTGAAGAAAAACTTAGCAACTTAAAAACAGCATTTATAACAAATTCAAAAAATATTAGATGGACAAAAAATATTGATTTTGTTAATATTGAAAGTGAAAAAGAACTAAATCAAATAGATGTTAAAGATATACTAAAAAGATTAGATGATGACATAAAAGAAAAAGAAGAAAATGAAAAAGAACTTGAAGAAAAACTAGAAAAGGCAGAAAAAGAATATAAAGTAATAGAAGATAAATATAAAAAAATAGAAGAAGAAAATCAAAAAATAGATAATTTAGAATTATTAATTAAAAAATCAAATGATTTAAAAGAACAGGAAAATGTAATAAAATCAGAAGAAAAATTATTAGAAATTAATCAAAAAATAAAAGAAAAAATAAAACCAATTGAAGAATTATTAAAGAAAAATAGAGAAGAATTAGAAAAAATTAATGAATTAAAAGATGAAGAAAATGAAAAATATAAAAAGTTAGAGAAAAATGAAAAATTAATTATTGAAAAAGAAGAAAAAATTAAAAAATTAAAAATTAAATTAGATGAATATAATAAAAATTTAATTGATTATAATAAATTATCTGAAGAAATTATTAAAATTGAAGAAATAAATTCTAAAATAGAAGTAAGAGAGAATTTAATAAATGAACTTAAAAAAATTG
>JAAWEA010000073.1 GCA_022794055.1 Clostridia bacterium | reverse complement strand
TCTGGAACTACAATACCAGATTTAAAACATTCTTCTTTTTATGATTTAGAAATTTTTTTACCTCCTCTTGAAGTACAATATAAAATAGCAACTATATTATCAAATATAGATAAGAAAATTGAATTAAATAATCAGATAAATAATAACTTGTATAAAATAGTTTCTCAATTATATCAAAATCTTTTTGATTATGGTGAATGGGAAGAAATTGAATTAAAAGATATTGCTAATGTATTTTCTGGAAAAAGACCTAAAGAAAAATTAGATGAGGGAGTATATCCGATTGTAGGTGCAAATGGGATAGTGGGATTTACATCAGATTATAATCTAGATAACGACATAATAATAACAGGAAGAGTAGGAACTTTAGGAATAGTAAAAAGGCATTATAGAAAAGTTTGGGCATCTGATAATACTTTAATTATCAAAACAAAATATAATAATTTTGTTGAAAATTATTTAAAAACAGTAGATTATTCTTCATTGAATAGAGGATCTACTCAACCTTTATTAAGTCAATCAGATTTAAAATCACAGAAGATGTTATTTAATAAAGAAATTGTTGAAAGTTTTGAATTAAGGGTTAAAAAGAAAATAGAAAAAATAAGAAATAATGATGAAGAAAATGAAGTTTTAGAAAAATTACGAGATACCTTATTACCAAAGTTAATGAATGGTAAAATAGACCTAGAAAATATACGAATTTAGTCATATAAATTAAATTGGAAAAATAAATAGATGAAAGTAAAAAAGGAGAGCAAAAATGAAAACAAAAGATGAAGTACAAAGAATGAGAAAAAGGAATATGAAAATGTTTCCAACATATAAAGCATTAGGATGGGATTATTTATTTTATTATTCAATAGATTTCTTATTTTTAACACAAGTAAAAAATATGAGTCCTGCTAATGTTTTATTAGCGAATTCACTAAAAAGCTTATTTGGGATATTTTTACAAATACCAGCAAGTGTAATTGTTGAATTTTTAGGAAGAAAAAATAGTATAATATTGGGAAATATTTTAAATTGCTTGTATCTATTTATTTTTATTATGACTGGTAATGTATTTGATTTGATATTAGCTAAATTCGTATCATCACTAGCAGTTTCAATAAAAGAAATAGCTGAACCAGGATTATTGAATGTATCAATACCTCCTTCAAAATATAAAAGTGGTATTTTTGCTAAAATAAATGCAAAGGGAGCAGCAAATTTTTACATATTAAGTGCAACTTCAAAAATTGTTGCAGGATTTTTATTTGAAGTAAATGGATATATTCCAATGATATGTTCATTATCATCATTAGTTTTAGTTACAGTTATTTCTATGTTTTTTATAGAGCCAATAGAAAAGAAAAAAAATAGTGGTAATAAGGATATAATTAAAGAGCAATTTAAAAATATAGGTGATGGATTAAAATTTATCTTAAAATCAGAAAGATTAAAAGCATTGATTATAGCAACGTCATTAATAGGTAGCTTTTTGACAATTTTGGCGACCTATCGAACAAGTTTACTACAAGAAATTGGAACACCATCTTACATAATTGGAATTTTAGCAGCAATGTTTAGTTTATCAAGTTCAATTGCTTCAAAAAAGCAAAGTGAAATTACAGATAAATTTAAGAATAAAACCATAATGGTAATGGCTTTAATGGTATCATTAAGTACATTACTTGCAGGTTTATTAGGATTAAAAGCAAGCCAATTTCCTATTTTGATTTATATTATTGTAATGTTATTTTTAGTAGGTAAGTTTGCACATGGAATGTTCTATACTGTTATGGATAGATATTTTAGAAATTTCACTAATAAAAATATTGATACAAAAATTTTTGCAGTAAAGAATTTATTTAAAGAATTAGCTAGTGCTTTAATTGGGATTTTGTCTTCATTTTTGTTGGACAAATTTACAACTGCTTATTGTATGATAATTTTTGGTTTAGTGTTTTCAATAATTTATATAGTTATGGGGCAATATATGAAAACTAGAGTTGGTTTAAGTCCTGAAGAGTATTCAAAAGAAGAGAGGAAGTATGATGAACTAGGTTAAAAATAATTGACATTTGGTGTTGTTGAATTTCAGTTTTAGTTTATTAAGCGTATATTATGTTACTAATAAATTAAAATCTTATTTTCCTAGCTAAATTTCCAATTATTTTTTAACTAAATTTGGGTATTTTTGAAATTATAGTAAAAAATGGAGGATACAAATGGTAAAAGATGCAGAAATACAGATGAGAAAAAGAAATATGAAAATATTTCCAACATATAAAAAACTAGCTTGGGATTATTTATTTTTTTATACAATAAACTTTTTGTTTTTAACACAAGTAAAAGGAATAAATCCAGCAGATGTTGTGTTAATAGAGGCATTTTATGCACTATTTGGAATAATAATGCAAATACCAGCAGTATTTATAGTAGAATTTCTAGGTAGAAAAAATAGTATTATATTTGGAAATATAGTTAATTGTTTATATATGGTAGTGGTAATGTTTAGCAAAAACTTATTTAATTTAATAATAGCTGAAATGATGTCATCACTGGCTTTTGCAATTAAGGAAACAGCAGAACCAAGTTTGCTAAATGAATCAATACCAAAGGCGAAAAGTAAAGACAAGATTTTTGCAAAAATAAATGAAAAAGGAGCAGCAGGGTACTATTTTATAAATGCAGTTACAAAAGTATTAGCTGGATGGTTATATCAAATAAATGCTTATATACCAATGATATTATCTTTAGCTACAACGGTTTTAGTAACAATTATATCAGCATTCTTTATTGAACCTGTAAATAAAAAGAAAATAAATTATAAAGAAATTAGTATTAGCAGCAATATAAAGGAAATAGAAAGTTCATTGAAATTTATATTAAAGTCAGAAAGATTAAAAAGTTTATTATTGTATTGTTCTTTAATTGCAGGATTATTTTGTGCATTAGATATTTATGAAGTAAGTTTATTAGAAGAGCTAAATATATCATCTGGAATTATGGGAATGATATTTGCTGGATTAGGTATAATATCTAGTTTTTCTAGTAAAAAACAAGAAGAATTCCATCAAAAATATAAAAATAAATCTTTGGCAATAATAGGATTTTTAATAACAATTTCTTGTATGCTATCAGGCATAATAGGAGTATTTTCAAATGAAGTAAGATATTTAATTATTTTTATAATTATAATGTACATAGTTAGATATATAATAAATAGTATTTATTATAATTTGACAGAAAAATATTTGAGAAATTTTGCGAATGAAAAAATTGATACAAAAATATATACTGTGAAAAATTTCTTAAAAAGTATAGTATCTGCAATAATAGGAATTTTTGCATCATTTTTATTAGATAGGATGAATACATCTTATTGTATGATTATTTTAGGAGTAGTTTCAACAGTGCTTTTGTTATTTATAGTAAAATATATGAAAAAAAGAGTAGGTTTAAAACCAGAAGACTATTCAGAAGATGAAAGAAAGTATGATGAATTGAAGGAAACAGTAAAATTATAATATATAGTGCAGATAATTAGTTGAAATTGTCTGTTTTTTAAACAGGAATAGTAATTTATAAGGATGATTTTTTATGATTAAATATTTAAAATATAATGATATAGATTTTTTAAAATTGTGTAAGAAATTAGAAATTGAACATAAAGAAGTAATAAAAGAGCAACGTGATATTGGTGCAAATTGTATGAATAATTTAGAGAAATATAAATATGTATTAGTCAATTATGATAATGAGATACCAAATGGGATTATAGCTTTAACTGAACCAGTAGATGGTATTTCAGAAATTGGTAGAGTATTTGTTGAGCATGATTATAGAAATATGGGCATTATGACACAAATGCTTAATGAAGTAGAATTAATAGCAAAAGCTAATGGTGCAAAAAAATTAAGATTATGTACTTATAATAGATTTGTATCAGCAGTTAAATTATATACAAGATTTGGATTTAGAGAAGTTAAAGAGAAGAGCGAAACTGGATTTTTGATATATATGGAAAAGATATTGTAAAAGATAATTTACAATTTGGAGGTAAAACTTGAAAAATTTAAGTAATGAAAATATAATTCATATTGAAAAAGATGGAATTCAATATTTACAATTTAGAAAATTACTAGAATACAAAGACATTATAAAACATGCTTATTCATTAGGGACAGAAATGAATTTTAGAACAGGAAGAGCAAAGAATGCAGAGAAATTATCAAAAGAAGATTTTAATAGAGCTATACAAGATTATAAAAAATTATGTGGAGCAATTAATGAAAATTATATTGATGTTGTTAAAGTAATTCAAGAACATACAAACAATATAGTTTGTATAAATAATAAAATTAACAAAAATAAACCAGATATAAGTATGACTGAATATACTGGAAAAGATGGTATGATTACTAATAAAAAAGGTTTAGTTTTATCAACAACAAATGCTGATTGTATTTTATTATTGCTATTTGATCCAATTACAAAAACTATAGCAAATGTTCATTCAGGTTGGAAAGGAACTTTGCAAAGAATATCTGTAAAAGCAGTTGAAATGATGATTAACGATTATAATTGCAAGCCTCAAAATATTATTTGTTGTATGTGTCCAAGTATAAGAAAGTGTCATTTTGAAGTAGGTATTGAGGTAAAAGAAATGTTTGAAAAAGAGTTTCAAGACTTGAAAATATCTGAATCAAAAGAAATTATGGAAAAACAATTGGATAATGAAAAGTGGAATATAGATACAGTGCAAATTAACAAAATTATGTTAAAAGGTATTGGCTTAAAAGAGGAAAATATTATAGATAGTGGAATTTGTAGTGTTTGTAATTGTGATTTAGTACATTCTTATAGAATAGAAAAGCAAGAATATGGACTTGCAACTGCAATTATTTCCTTGAAAAATTGATGATTTTCATATACAATAAATATATTAAATAGAAAAATGAATTTACTATTATGGAAAGGAATAAAAAATGATTATACCTAACAAATTAAAAATAGGAGATACAATAGGAGTTGTAGCACCATCAGAGCCAGTAGTTGGAGAAAAAATAGAAGAATTACAAGAAGCTAGAAGGATAATAGAACAACTAGGATTTAAAGTGAAATACTCAAAAAATTTATTTTCCAATACAAATGGATATAGTAGTACTGCAAAAGAAAAAGCAGAAGATATAAATTCAATGTTTGCAGATGAAAATATAAATATGATATGGTGTGCAAAAGCAGGTTCAAATTCTAATTCAGTTTTTGAATATTTAGATTATGATATAATAAAAGAAAATCCTAAAATAATATGTGGTTACAGCGATATAAATTCACTTACTAATATAATAACAGAAAAAACTGGACTTGTAACATTTAGTTCAACTAATTTTAAAACAGTGGCAACAGATGAAACAGATTACAGTTTAAAAGAAGTATTAAAAAGATTTGTAGATGGAAATTTAGACCTTGGACTAAAAGAAGATAAAGACATTACAATTCAAGAAGGAATAGCAACAGGAGAGTTGATAGGAGGAAATTTATCAATAATGAAGGGGTTGACAGCTGGAAATTATAATGTAAAATTTACAGATAAGATTTTATTTTTAGAAGAATTTGCTTTAGAATCATATCCAGCATTATGTAGTAATGATTTATATTATATGAAACAAAATGGTGTATTTGATGAAATAAAAGGGTTATGGATTGGAAATTATGAGCATGAGAGTGGGATAAGCTTAGAAAAGATTATTTCAGATGTTTTAGAATTACCAAATGAAAAATATAAATTCCCAATTATAAAGTCTAATTATTTTGGACATATAGAAAGAAAGACAGTAATACCAATAGGAACAAAAGCAGAAATAAATACAAATGAGGAAAGAAAAATAAAATTGATAGAAAATTGTGTGAAATAATGTCTTATCCCATTGGGGAGGTTTACTTTTGGGACATTTTTAAATATACCAAATAAAATTATACCTTTTGGGGCAAAGGAGTAAAATATGTTGGAAACATGGGAAGAATTAGAGAAATCAATAGTAGATTGTAATAAATGTAAATTATGTAAGACAAGAAGAAATATTGTATTTGGAACAGGAAATAAAAATGCAAAAATAATGTTTATTGGTGAAGGACCAGGAGCAGATGAAGATATGCAAGGGATTCCTTTTGTTGGTAGAGCTGGGAAACTAATGAATATGGCTTTTGGAATAGTAGGTATTAAAAGAGAAGATGTGTATATTGCAAATATCGTAAAATGTAGACCTCCTGCAAATAGAAATCCAGAAGAAGATGAAGCAAATGCTTGTCTTGATTATTTAAGAAATCAAGTTACGCTTGTAAAACCAGAAATTATTGTTTTATTAGGAAGTGTAGCTTTAAAAAATATTTTAGGAAAAGAGTATGGAATAACGGCTTCTAGAGGAAAATGGTTTGAAAAAATGCAAATTAAATATATGCCTACTTGGCATCCAGCTGCACTTTTAAGAGATGAAACTAAAAAAGTTGATTTTATAAAAGATTTAAAGTTAGTTGTTGAAGAATTGAATAAATAGAATTAGAAGAGATAGTCAGTAACATTGACTATTTTTTTATTTCCATATAGAATATAAGAAAAAGGAAAAGGATATAAAAAAACTTTTCCAAATAGATTTGTACTAAAAAGGAAAGATGTTAAAAATGGAAAATATAGAAGAAAAATTGAATTATTGTTTGAATTGTAAAACTAAACCATGTGCCAATAAAGGATGTCCACTAAATAATCAAATACCAGATGTTATACAAGCAGTAAAGGCTAAAAATTATAAAAAAGCTTATGAAATATTATCTGAAACAACAGTATTGCCAGGAGTATGTGGGGAAATTTGTCCACATACAAAACAATGTCAAGGAAGTTGTGTAAGAGGTATTAAAGGTGAATCAGTAAGTATTGGAGAAATAGAAAGTTTTGTATTTCAAAAAGTATTAGAAGAAAATATACAATTAAAAGATGTATTACAAATTGAAGAAATACTAAAAAATAAAAATGTAGCAATAATTGGAGGAGGACCAGCAGGGTTAACAGCAGCAGCGTTTTTAGCAAGAAAAGGAATACAAGTTACTATATATGAAAAACATGATTACTTAGGGGGATTATTAGTACATGGAATTCCAAATTTTAGGTTAGACAAAAAAGTTGTAGAAGGAACTGTAAAAAGAATTTTAGACTTAGGTGTTAAAGTAGAATATGGAAGAGAATTAGGAAAAAATTTAAAACTAGAAGAATTAAATAAATATGATGCAATATTTTTAAGTGTTGGTGCAAATAAATCATCTAAAATGGGTGTAAAAGGAGAAAAATTAAATGGTGTTTATGGTGGAAATGAACTCTTAGAATATACACAACATCCTAATTATACAGGAAAAAAAGTATGCGTAATTGGTGGTGGAAATGTTGCAATGGATTGTAGTAGGACTGTAAAAAGATTGGCAGCTAAAGAGGTAAGTATTATATATAGAAGAGCAGAAGAACAAATGCCTGCAGAAGTAAAAGAAATAGAAGAAGCAAAAAGAGAAGGAATACAATTTTTATTTCAAAATAATATAATAGAAATAAAAGGAAAAGAGAAAGTTGAAAAAATAGAATTAATAAAAACAAAATTAGTTCAAAAAGAGGGAGAAACGAGATTAGTTCCTATAAATATCGAAGGAAGTAATTATGAAATTGATACAGATTATGTAATAATGGCTTTAGGAAGTACTGTAACAGATGAAATTTTAGAATTGGGATTAACTGTAAATAAATGGGGGAATATTATTGTTAATGATAATTATGAAACTTCTAATAGTAAAATATTTGCAGGTGGAGACTTAATTGGAGCTAAAGGTACAGTTGCTTGGGCTTCTCGTTCAGGTAGGGAAGCTGCTAAAAGTATTATAGAATATCTAAAAAAAGGATTAACGTAATTGTTAATCCTTTTGAAATTCTGTATTTTCTGATTTCTTAATACGAAGTAATTTTTTAACTATTTTTATGAAAGTTAATAAAATTGAAGTCTTTTTACTAATAACAGATAAAGAATTATTGATATGAGCATTTTCTAATTTATAGTATAATTCTTCTAATTTTACCATTCTGTCAACATAGTAGTCATTAAAATAAGTATATTCATCAGTAGTACCTAGGTAATCTTTAAAATTATATAATTTTCTGCGATAATTTTCAACTTCTTCCAAATTTGAAATATAAGAAAAGGTTGAGTCAAAGTAGCTAGAGATAATTATGTTTTGGGTTTTTATAAAACTAGCCGTAATTTTACTTTTTAAAGAGTCTATTTTTTGAAGTGAGGAATTGATTTTTTTATTTGTTTCATCTAATTGTTGAATTTTATTATTTAATTTTATAATGTCTTCTTGATAAGTTAGAATTTTGTCAATTGATTTTTGTATAGTATAAAAGTTTCTCTCACCAATTATAGAAATAAGTTTACTTTTAAATGTATCAGTACTGTTAATAGTACTTTCAAATAAAGTATTTTCTCCTATAAGATAGGCTAATTGTTTTACTAGACAGCACTCTAAAGGATAATATGTAGGACTGTTCGTTTTAAAGCTTATATTGTAGTACTTAACAAATTCTTCTGGTATTCCAAGTATTTTAGAAGACATAAGCTGAACAGCAGCTTCATTTAATGCTAAGCCATAAATATTAAATTCTGTATAATCACATAGTCCCATTC
This sequence comes from Clostridia bacterium, assembly GCA_022794055.1. Lineage (GTDB taxonomy): Bacteria > Bacillota > Clostridia > TANB77 > CAG-508 > CAG-269. The sequence goes on along the minus strand of JAAWEA010000073.1, from coordinate 44,444 downwards.
TTATTAAATAATTTTTATTGTCTTTTACTTCTTGAATATTGTGAATACATTCATGTATTGCAAATTCTTCAATATCTTCATAGTCAAGATGACTATTAAAATAAATAGAAGAATTTCTGAAAAAATAACTAGCTTCAGCCATACCTTCAGGGATATTTGCAATATACATATTTAATCTGGACAATTTAATAAATAATTCGTTTTGATTTAAATTGAAATTTGGAAATGTCTCACATATACGAGTAGATACATTTTTTGCAATTGAATTTATTTTTAATGTATCTAGCTTTTGTATTACTTCTATTCCATCCTTTTTTAAATCAGATTCTATACTCATAGTTTTCTCCTTATAATAATTATTAAAAATATTATATAATAAAATTAACTAATATATATTACATAATTATTAAATGTATATTACGTTTCTATTACAAATATTTTTATTGACACCTATAAGGAAATATTGTATAATCATTTCACAGTTTGTATAAAACTGAATTTTTAGGAAAGGAGAGGAATTTATGACACAAAAAGAAAGAGATGAATTACTTTTGGGTTTGAAGAAAGGACAGCAAGATTTATTCAAAGGGCAAGAAGAAAGAGATAAAATACTTTTGGATTTGAAGAAAGGACAGCAAGATTTATTCAAAGGGCAAGAAGAAAGAGATAAAATACTTTTGGATTTGAAGAAAGGACAAAAAGAATTGTTTACAGGGCAGAAAGAATTAAAAGAAGAAGTTAGAAAACTAAGTAAAACAGTAGCAAAAATAGAAGTGGAGCATGGACAAAAATTAGAAATGCTATTTGATGCTGTTACAATGCATTCAGAAAAATTTGATTCAACGGAAAAAAGACTAAATTCATGTGAGGACAGATTAGACAGGCAAGACGATAAAATATTTCATTTAAATTCAAAAGTTCAGGCTTTTTAAATTCCAAATTAAAAACCCTATTGAACATTTGAAATTCAATAGGGTTAATATTATTTAACAACAATATTATAAATTTTATTTTTAACATAAATCTCTTTAACAATATTTTTTCCTTCTAATTTAGTATCAATAGCTTGATGAACTTTTTCCTTAACAGAAGTTTCATCTTCATTTAATTCAATAGTGATAGTAGCTTTCAATTTACCATTAAACTGAATAGGTAAAGTTATTTCATCATTAACTGTTTTTTCTTCATCATATTCTGGCCAAGCATAAGTAGAAATATCATTTTCAAATCCAGCAATTTTATTAAGTTCTTCAGTTATATGTGGAGCGAAAGGATTTAATAAAGTAATAAATGTTTTAAATTCAGCTTTATTGATTCTTTTCAATTTATAAAACTCATTTACCATAGTCATAAATGTTGATACACAAGTATTGTATTTCATTTCTTCAATATCTTGAGAAACTTTTTTTATTGATTGATGTATCATTTTTTCAGTTTCTTTAGAATATTCATCACCATCTATTAACATATTTTGCATATTCCAAACTCTATCTAGAAATTTAGAACATCCACGAATACTATCCATAGACCAAGCAGCAACTTGATCGAAAGGACCCATAAACATTTCATAAACTCTAAAAGTATCGGCACCAAATTCATTTATAATATCATCAGGATTTATAACATTTCCTTTAGATTTAGACATTTTTTCACCATTAGTTCCTAAAATCATGCCATGAGAAGTACGTTTTTGATAAGGTTCTTTAGTTGGCACAACTCCAATATCATATAAAAATTTATGCCAAAATCTAGAATAAAGTAGGTGAAGAGTAGTGTGTTCCATACCACCATTGTACCAATCAATAGCATTCCAATATTCCAAAGCTTGTTTTGAAGCTAAAGAATTATTATTATGTGGATCCATATAACGTAAGAAATACCAAGATGAACCAGCCCACTGAGGCATAGTGTCAGTTTCCCTTTTTGCAGGCTTACCACAATGAGGACAAGTTGTATTTATCCAATCAGTTTGTTTTGCTAGAGGTGATTCGCCATTTTCACCAGGAGTAAATTCTTCTACTTCAGGTAATTTTAAAGGCAATTCTTTTTCATCTATTGGAAGCCAACCACATTCTTCGCAATAAACCATTGGAATTGGCTCACCCCAATATCTTTGACGAGAAAATACCCAATCACGTAATTTATAATTTATTTTTTTTGTACCAATTTTATTATCTTCAAGCCAAGAAATAATTTTAGAAATAGCTTCTTCTTTATTAAGACCATTTAAGAAGTCAGAATTTATATGTATTCCATCACCTGCCATTGCAGTTTTATTAAGGACATAATCAAAAGATTTAAGATGTAGAGTGTCTTTTATTTCTTCTCCTATTGTTTTTTTATCTACCCATTCAACATCAAATATTTCATCAGAATCTAAATTTTGACTTTCTCTTGAATCACTGTTTAATTTAAATAATAAAGGGGTACAATCAATTTCAAAATATTTGTCCTTATTATAGGCATAATAATGATGATTTATTTTAAAACCTTCATATATAAGTTCTAAATCATTATATCCAGTTTCTTCTTTTATTTCACGAATTGCACATTGAGTAGCTGACTCATTTTCTTTTCTTGTTCCACCAACGAAAAGTCTTCCACCTTTATCATGCCAATTGATGGTTAAATATTTATCAGTTTTTTCATCATAGACAATAGCAACTATACTATTTTTATGAGTTTCATTTGCATTTTTTTCACCTGTAACTTCTTCTAATACTTGAACAATAGGTAAATTAAATTTTTTTGCAAATTCATAATCTCTAGTATCATGTGCAGGAACTGCCATAATTGCACCTGTCCCATAAGTAATTAAAACGTAATCAGAAATCCAAATTGGAATTTCTGTATTAGTTACTGGATTGATTGCAGTAATTCCTTTTATTTCAACACCTGTTTTTTCTTTATTTAATTCAGAACGTTCAAAGGCAGATTTTAAACTTGCTTGTTTTTGATATTCTTCAACTTCTTTTAAATTTTCGATTTTATCTTTTAATTCTTCTAAAATAGGATGTTCTGGTGAGATAACCATGTAAGTTGCGCCAAATAAAGTATCAGGTCTTGTTGTATAAACTTTTAGAGTTTTATCAGTTTGAGCAATTTTGAAATTTACTTCAGCACCTTCAGAACGTCCAATCCAATTTTTTTGTTGAGTTTTGATTTTTTCTAGAAAATCAACATCGTCTAAGTTATCTATTAAACGTTGAGCATAATCCGTAATTTTTAGCATCCATTCAGATTTTTCTTTTTGCACAACTGGACTACCACATCTTTCACATACACCATTTACAACTTCTTCATTTGCAAGACCAACTTTACAGCTAGTGCAGAAGTTTATAGGCATAGTGGCTTTATAAGCTAATCCTTTTTTATATAATTGAATAAAAATCCACTGTGTCCATTTATAATAATTTGGATCTGTTGTGTCAATTTTTCTAGACCAGTCAAAGGAGAAACCTAGTGCTTTTAATTGTTCTGTAAAATGTTCAATATTTTGACTAGTTGTTATTTTAGGATGGACATTTGTTTTGATTGCATAGTTTTCAGCAGGTAAACCGAAAGCGTCAAATCCTATTGGATATAAAACATTATAACCTTGTAATCTTCTTTTCCTTGCTACTATATCTAATGCAGTATAACTACGTGGATGTCCAACATGTAAACCTTGCCCTGATGGATATGGAAATTCTATTAACCCATACCATTTTTTCATTGTGTAGTCTTCTTTTGCATTGAATGTTCCTTCTTTTTCCCATTTGTCTTGCCATTTTTTTTCTATCTCTTTAAAATTGTATGCCATTATTGTGCTCCTTTCAAATTTATATAATTGAGTAGTATTATATAACAAAAGGACTTTTAATTCAAGGGAAATACAATAAATATATTGATAATTATGTAAAATTATGTTAGTATTAAAATAGTTTTTATTTAGAGTTCTTGTTTTTTAGGACACGAGACAGTGAAGATGTAGTTTTTAGTAAAAAGGAGGACTAATATGGGTGAGTTAATTCTAAGAAGTCAGATTTTAAAGGAAATAAGCGGAAGAGAAGAGGAACGGTCAAGCCAGATAGAAGAATTAGAAGAAAGCTTAATAGAAGGAGTACAGCAAAAAATTCTAAAAGGCTTTCAAGATGAATTGGCAAGACTTTTAAAAAAAAGAAAGGACTTTGAAAGCTTTAGAATTCCAGATGAATATGAATGCCGTAAGTATATTCGTTAAATAGCAAATGAACTTGGATTTTTAGCAAAAATGGTATATTTCTATAATGAGAAAAAACATTTTTTTGTGTTCTCAGTTCCTAAATTCAGAACAGGACAACCGACATTTTCACAGAAAAGGTTGATAAAATTTAAAAAAGATTTAAAAAAGGCAAAGGAACAGCGAACCAAAAAGGTTGAAGCAGAATGCCAGCATATTTTAACTGAAATAGAAAAAGGAAATTATGAATACTACAAGAAGAGACATATTGCTACTTTAATTTGGCTTAAGTCTGAAATAGAACTTTTAGAAGAAGATATATGTACAGTTTCTATGTTCTTTGAGGAATATGGACTGGAGTTTTATGATTATGATTTTTCTAATGGAAACTTATTTTTCTATGTATATTAAGTGCTGCAAATCAACAGAATCACCCCCAATAAGAATAATATTCTTATTGGGGGTAACCCAAATTAAAATATAATATTTGAAAATAAAAAATAATATGATACAATAAAATAAATTAGATTTAATTAGGAGTAAAATAATAATGATAGATATATTAAAAGCAAAGCAAGTATTTAAAGAATATATAAAAAATTACAATCCAGAAGATGGAAAGATAAAAATAAAAATTGCACATATTGAAAGAGTTTCTCAAATAGCAAAAAAATTAGCAGAGGAATTAGGGCTAGATGAAGAAGATGTAAAACTGGCAGAATTGATAGGATTACTACATGATATAGGAAGATTTGAACAAATAAGAGTATATAATACTTTTTTAGATAAAGATAGTATTGACCATGGAGAATATGCTATAAAAGTCTTATATGAAGATAGATTGATAAAAAAGTTTCTTGACACAGACAAATATGACAATATTATAAAAAAATCAATATTAAATCATAATAGAGCAAAAATAGAACAAGGACTATCAGAAAAACAAAATTTACATTCTAGAATAATAAGAGATGCAGATAAAATAGATATATTTTATGTGCTAACGACAGGAGATAAAAAAGAACTTTATGGAGAATTAGAAGATGAGAAAATAACAAATAATATATATGAACAATTTTTAAATGATAAGTTAATAAATTATAATGATTTAAAAACAAATGTAGATTTATTAGTAGCACAATTTACTTATGTTTATGATTTTAATTTTAAACAAAGTTTAGATATTATAAAAGAAAATCAATACGTAGAAAAATTATATAATAGATTTGAATTTAAAAATGAAGAAACAAAACAACGAATGAAAGTAATATATGAAGAGCTAATAAAATATTTAGAAAAGTAATATTATTTAGTTAGGAGATAAAATGAATATAGATATAGAAAAAGCAAAGAAAGAATTTTTGAAGTATACAGAAAAATTTGATTTAAGTGAAGAACATATAAAAAGAAAACAGCAACATTCACTAAGAGTAATGCAAAAATCAAAAAGAATTTCAGAACTTTTAAAACTTACACAAGAAGAAATAGAATTAGCAACATTAATAGGATTATTACATGATATAGCAAGATTTGAACAATATACAAAATTTGAAACATTTAACGATTTATTAAGTATTGACCATGCGGATTATGGAGTAGAAATATTAAATAAAGATATAAGAAAATACATTAAGCAAGATAAATATGATGAAATTATAAAAAAGGCAATAAAAAATCATAATAAATATGCTATTGAAGAAGGACTAACAGAAAGTCAGTTATTATTTGCAAAAATAATTAGAGATGCAGATAAATTAGATATACTTTATGAAGCAGTAGATATGTTTTGGAAAGATACAGAAAAAGAAATTGAAGAAACAACTATATATGAAAATGTATATGAGCAATTTATGCAAAATAAAACGGTAAAGACAGAGAAAAGGAAAGAGAAGGATAATGTAAATAAGGTGATTTCAACAATTGCTCTTATATTTGATATAAACTTTAAAGAAAGTTTTGAAATTATAAAAAAAGAAGATTATATTAATAAAATTCTTAATAGATTTGATTTTAAAGATAAAGACACAAAAACTAAAATTGAACAAATAAGAAAAATAGCAAATGAATATGTAGAAAAAGGATGATAAAATGGGCAAAAAACTATTAATAACAGAAAAGCCATCAGTAGCAATGGAATTTGCAAAAGCTTTAAAAATAAATGCAAATAGAAAAAATGGATTTTTAGAATCAGATGAATGGATTATAACATGGTGTGTAGGTCATTTAGTTACTATGAGTTATCCAGAAAAATATGATGAAAATCTGAAATTTTGGAGATTAGATACATTACCATTTATACCAAAAGAATGGAAATATGAGATAATTCCAAATGTTCAAAATCAATTTAATATAGTTCAAAACCTAATGCAAAGAGAAGATATAGAAGAAATTTATAATGCAGGAGACTCAGGGCGTGAAGGAGAATATATACAAAGACTAGTTATAATGATGTCAAATCCAAATCCAAATGCTAAGCAAAAAAGAGTATGGATTGATTCTCAAACAGAAGAAGAAATTTTAAGAGGAGTTAAGGAAGCAAAAGATTCATCAGAATATGATAGTTTGTCTGATAGTGCATATTTAAGAGCAAAAGAAGATTATTTGATAGGAATTAATTTTTCAAGATTGTTGTCTATTACTCAAGGAAGAAGTTTAGCAAAGAAAATAAATGAAGAAAAAGCTTCTATTTCAGTAGGACGTGTTATGACTTGTGTATTAGGAATGATAGTTTTTAGGGAACGAGAAATAAAAAATTTTGTTAAGACTAAGTATTATAAGATTTTAGGTGAGTTTGGAGATGAAGAATCTTCATTTAAAGCAGAATGGAAAGTAAATGAAAAATCAAAGTTTTTTGAATCAACTTATTTATATAATGAAACAGGTTTCAAAAATGAACAAAAAGCACAAGATTTTATAAAATCACTTCAAGGAAAAGAATCAATTGTTACTGAACTTAAAAAGTCAAAACAAAAGGAAAATGCACCACTTTTATTTAATTTAGCAGAACTTCAAAATGAATGTACAAAAAGATTTAAAATAAAACCAGATGAAACATTAGAAATAATACAAAATTTGTATGAAAAAAAATTAGTAACTTATCCTAGAACAGATGCTAGAGTATTATCAACAGCAGTGTCAAAAGAAATATCTAAAAATTTAAATGGATTAGTGAAAGGTTATCAAGATGAGGAAGTACAAGCCTATATCAAAAAGATGATAGAAGAAAAATATCCAACAAATCAACTAGCAAAAACAAAGTATGTAAATGATAGTAAGATAACAGACCATTATGCTATTATTCCAACAGGTCAAGGGTTTGATAATTATGATAAGTTACCAGATTTACATAAACAAATTTATAAGTTAATTGTAAAGAGATTTTTGGCTATTTTTTATCCTCCAGCAGAATATAGTAAGGTACAAGTAACAGTTAATGTTGAAAATGAAACTTTTTATGCTAGTGAAAAAGTTTGTGTAAATAAGGGATATTTAGAGATAGCTAAACCATATAAGGCTAAGGTTTCCACATCAAATGAAGAAAATGTGGAAAAGACAGATGAAGAAAGCTTGGAAATTTTAAAAAAATTAAAAAAAGGTGAAAAACTAATTACTAAAAATTATGAAATAAAAGATGCTGAGACTTCACCACCTACTAGATATAATTCAGGGTCAATTATTTTGGCTATGGAAAATGCAGGTAAGCTAATTGAAGATGAAGAATTGCGTGAGCAAATTAAAGGTGCTGGAATTGGTACTAGTGCTACAAGAGGTGGAATTATTGATAAATTAGAAAGAATAAAATATATTGATATAAATAAAAAGACACAAATTATTACTCCTACAGATAAAGGTGAGATTATTTATGATATTGTTAATTTTTCTATGCCAGATATGCTAAATCCTAAACTTACTGCGAGTTGGGAAAAAGGATTAGATATGGTTGCTAAAAAAGAAATTGCTCCACAAGTTTTTATGGATAAATTGGAGAATTATATAAATTCTAAGTTTAGTAAATTGGTGGTAAAAATGTAAATAAATAGGAGAAGGGAAGCTCGAGATAAATCTCTTGCTTCCCCGATTGCTTAAGCATAAGGACAACGTGAATTTCCATCTAAGGAGTTTACGCAGTTGTTTGGTGTTGTTCCAAATTTTTTTCTTGCTTTTTCTTGGGTAGCCGAGTTGTCATTCGGATTCCAGCATGTGCCCTTACACTTTTCACAATAGCTGTTTACATGAGGTTTGAAAATAGTTTTTTTTGCCATGTTTTCTCCTTCTGCCTCCCTATAGGGAGGTCTGTTGTATTTTTTTTGGTATAAAGTTATTATATCATAATTTACATAAAAAAGCAAATATGATTTTAAATATGATATATTACTTATGATATTTAGCATAAAATCCAAAATAAAAATATTTACTTTTTAATAGATATAGGGTATAATAGCAAAATAGGAGTAATCAGAATGAACACAATAATAGGTGAATTAGGAAAATCCGAAAAGTTTATAAATTTAAGCAAACAAATAGAAAAAGAACAAAGCCCGATATCAATATCGGGCTTAACAAGCGTTGGAATGACGCAAATAATAACAGCAATAAATGGATATAACAGAAAGCCAATATTATTAGTTACATACAATGAAATACAAGCAAAAAAAATAGCAGAAAACTTAGAAGTATTTGAAAAAGACAAAGTAGTATATTTCCCAAAAAAAGATATTGTAACTTACGACTATATTGCAGAGAGCAAAGAATTACCTTATGAAAGAATAACAGCATTAAATAAAATAAGAGATAAAAAAAATTTAATAGTAGTAACAACAATTGAAAGTTTAATGCAAAAAATCCCATTACCAGAAACTCTATTTAAAAATAAATTGGAATTTAAAGTAGGAGATGTATGCAATTTAGAAGATGTCAAAAGAAAACTAGTAAATTTAGGATATATTAGATATGACTTAATAGAAGGCAGAGGGCAATTTAGTATAAGAGGAGATATTATAGATATTTCAATTGACGAAAAAACAGGAGTAAGAATTGAATTATGGGGAGATGAAATCGACTCAATCAGAAACTTTAGCATTAGTAGCCAAAGATCTATAAATACTTTAGAAAAAGTGAGTATATACCCGGCAGATGAATATATTTTAGAAGATTCAATTGAAAATATATGTAAAAGAATTAGTAATACAATAACAGATGGAAAGCTAGGAGAAAAGCTAGAAGAAGATATTGAACAAATTAAAGCTGGAAATTATTTTAGTAAAATAGACAAATATTTTAATGAATTTTATCAAGAACAAGGCAATTTGTTAGATTATTTAAGTAATGATTATGTTATATTTTTAGATGAAATAAGTAAAATTGAACAAAGGGAAAAAAATATAATATTAGACATTGAAAATTTAAGCAAAAATTTAATAGAAAAAGAAAAGATAGTGCCAGAAGCACTTAAAAATATAGATATCTTAGATTTTGAAATACTAGAAAATAAAAAACAACTAGTTTATTTAGAAAAGCAAGATACAGTAACAAAAAAACAAGCAGAAAAATATCACTTTGAATATAGAGAAATTAACTACTATAAAAGTGAAATGGAAAATATATTAAAAGACATTTTGAAATGGAAAAAAGAGAAAAAGAGTATTTATATTATGCTATCAACAAAAGAAAAGGCAAACAAATTAAAAGAAATATTGGAAAAAGAAGAAATACTATGTAAAATAGAAGAAAAGTTAGATAAAACGATTATTGTAAAAGCTTCAGAAAATATTGTTACAATAGGAATAGGAAAATTAACAGAAGGATTTGAAAACTTTGAAATAAATCAAATTGTTGTGTCAGCAGATGACCTGATTGATGGTGGAAAGAAAAAGAAAACTTTTGCAAATAAAGCTTTTAAAGAAGGAGAAAAAGTAGTATTTGCAGATTTAAAAATAGGAGATTATGTTGTACATAAAAATTATGGAATAGGAATTTTTGTGGGAGTAAATACAATAACTGCTGATGGAACTACAAAAGATTACATCAAGTTAAAATATAAAAATGATGATATTTTATATATTCCAACAAACCAATTAGACTTTATAAGAAAATATATAGGAGGAGATGCTATAAATCCACCTATTAACAGTTTAAGAAGCAAAGATTGGTCAAAAACCAAAGAAAAAGTAAAGAAGAATTTAAGGGCAGTTGCAAAAGAGTTAATTGAATTATATGCTAAAAGAGAAAAGGCTAAAGGATATTCTTTTACAAAAGATTCTCCTTGGCAACAACAATTTGAAGATAATTTTCCTTATGAAGAAACAGATGATCAGTTAAGATGTATTGAAGAAGTAAAAAAGGATATGGAAAATCAAAGACCAATGGACAGACTTTTATGTGGAGATGTTGGTTATGGAAAAACAGAAGTTGCAATTAGAGCAGCATTTAAAGCTGTTATGGATCAAAAACAAGTAGCATATTTAGTACCAACAACAGTTTTAGCACAACAGCAATATGAAGAATTTAGGGAAAGAATGAAAGACTTTCCTATTAAAGTTGAAATTTTAAATAGGTTTAAAAGTAAAAAATATCAAGATGAAGTTATAAGAAAGTTACAATTAGGTGAAGTAGATATTGTAATTGGAACTCATAGATTGCTAAGTAAAGATGTAGAATTTAAAGATATTGGATTGTTAATTATTGATGAGGAACATCGCTTTGGAGTTAAAGCAAAAGAGAAAATTAAACAATATAAGTCTAATATAGATGTTTTGACAATGACAGCAACTCCAATTCCTAGAACAATGCAGATGTCAATTGTTGGAATAAGAGATATGTCAGTTATTTATGAGCCTCCACAAAACAGAAAACCAGTTCAAACTTATGTGTTAGAATATGATGAAGAAGTTATAAAAGAGGCTATTACAAAGGAACTTGAAAGAGATGGGCAAGTATTTTTAATTTATAATAGAGTAGATACAATACAAAAAAAGGCAGATGATATATCAAGATTAGTTCCAGAGGCAATTGTAAGTTATGCACATGGTCAAATGACAGGTAATCAAATAGAAGAAATTATGAAAGACTTTATTGAAAAGAAATCTAATGTATTAGTTTGTACAACAATTTTAGAATCAGGAATAGATATACCTAATGCTAATACTATCATTGTAGAAAATGCAGATAGAATGGGATTAGCAGCACTTTATCAAATTAGAGGAAGGGTTGGAAGATCTGATAAACAAGCATTTGCTTATATAACTTATAGAAAAGATAAAATGTTATCAGAAGAAGCGGACAAAAGGTTAAAAGCAATTAAAGAGTTTACAGAGTTTGGTTCTGGATTTAAAATAGCAATGAGAGATTTAGAAATTAGAGGAGCAGGAAGTTTGCTTGGAGAGATACAATCAGGACATTTAGAACAAGTTGGATATGATACATATTGTAGTTTATTAGATGAAGTTGTTAAAGAAATGCAAGGTATTGAGGTAGTTGCTGAAATTGACCTACAAATTGATTTAAGAGTTACAAGCTATATTCCTGATGAATATATTGATGATTCTGCACAAAAAATTGAAGTATATCAAAATATTGCTTTATGTAAAAATGAAGAGGATATACAAAATGTTATAGATGAGATTATTGATAGATTTGGTAATATGCCAGAAGAACTTGAAAATCTATTAGATATTGCTAGAATTAAATATTTGGCAAAACCTTTTTCTATTAGTAAGATAGCAAGTAGAGGTACAGCAGTTATTTTTACATTTGAAAAAAGTAAAATGGAAATTGATTTGAATAAACTGATAAAAATATATCGCAATAAGTTGAAGTTTTCACCAGGAGTTAAAACAATGATTACTTTAGAAATTGGTACAACAAATGAAAGACAAATTTTAAATGATGTTACTGAGTTTTTAAAAAATCTTGAGGATTAAAAAGTAGATAAATTGATAAGAATTATTATAAGTGCTGAAATTTTAGTGTAGTTTTATATTATTTGCTAACTTTAAAAATTCTAATCGAATGTAATAAGCAAAAGATAATATCTAATAGGATTAAGAATTAAGACAGCAAATAATAAAAACTATACAAAAATTTATAATGTTAATATAATGTAGAAGGAGATATTATGCAAATTATATCAAGTAAAGATAATGAATTGATAAAGCATATTAGAAAACTAAAAGAAAAGAAATATAGAGATTTAAATCAAGAATATGTGATTGAGGGGATTAAGCTAATTAAAGAAGCTATTGAAGAAAAGGCTGAAATAGAGCAGATTATTGTATGTGATAATTGTTTAGATACAGAAGTAATTCCAAAAGATATTATGTATGAAGTTGCAAAATATGAATGTATATATGTAACAGAAAAAGTATTTATTAGTATTTCAGATGTAAGTACACCACAAGGAATTTTGGCAGTGGTTAAGAGAAATAAAGAAGATAAATCAATTGATTATAAACAAGATATTATAGTAGTATTAGATGATATACAAGATCCAGGAAATTTAGGAACTATATTAAGAACAGTAGATAGTGTTGGATTAAATCAAATTATAGTGTCAAAAGGAACTGCTGATTGTTATAATACGAAAGTTATACGTTCTACAATGGGAGCAATTTTTAGAGTTAATATTATAGAATGTGAAGATTTAGAAAAGACTTTGAAAGAGATACAAGAAAATGATTTTAAAGTGGTAGTAACATCTTTGCAAACAAAGAAATCTTTGTATGATATTGAATTTAATAAAAAGGCTATTGTAATTGGAAATGAAGCAAATGGAGTTGAGAAGAAAATCCAGAATATGGCAGATGAAAAAATAAAGATACCAATGCTTGGTAAGACAGAGAGCTTAAATGCTTCAGTTGCTACAGGTGTTGTATTATATGAATATGTAAGACAGAAAATTGGTCAATAGGGATTATTCTTTGAAAAAAACTTATGTATAAAGAGAGTAATGTAATTAGACCGTTTTTTGAGAGGAGAAAAATGAAATTAAATATAGTATTAGTAGAACCAGAAATACCACAAAATACAGGAAATATTGCAAGAACTTGTGCAATAACAGGAGCTAAATTACATCTAGTTCATCCATTAGCATTTAAAATAGATGATAAGTCAGTAAAAAGAGCAGGATTAGATTATTGGGATAAATTAGATCTAGAAGAGCATAGTTCACTAGATGAATTTTTGAATAAATACAAGCCAGATGAAAATAATATGTTTTTTGCAACAACAAAAGGTAAAACAAAATATACTGACATAGATTATTCTAAAATGGAAGAAGTTTTCGTGCTATATGGAAAAGAAACTAAGGGATTGCCTGAATGGCTTTTAGAGAAATATTTAAATAAAAAAACAATAAGAATACCTATGCTTCCAGTATTAAGGTCTTTGAATTTGTCAAATTCAGTTGCTATAATTACTTATGAAGTTTTAAGACAACATGATTTTGAAGATTTACAAGGGATAAGTACATATTTTGATAAATAAATGTTAAAAATAAGATTATAAAAAATACAAAATATAACAACTTATGATAAATTTCTACATAAAAATTTTATAATAATGGTAAGAAAATGTAATTTGATTGCAATTCTTACCATTTTATGTTAATATAAAAATATCAAAATTATTTTCAAAAAATTATTTATAAATTATTTTTTCAAAATTAAAATTATATCGAAGAAAACTTCCAGAAAAACTTAAGTAAAGATAAAAGAAAGGAGAAGTGTATGATCTATTTTTCATACAATGATTTTTTAGACTGTATGGATAATGGAAAAATAGATGAATTAACAAGAATAGAAGAAAAAGTATCAAAATATGAACTCAAAAATGGAAAAAATGAAAATACAGAGAATAATATTATTAATATATTAAAAGAAAAATGTGAATTAAAGAAATTTTTAAATGAATTTCTTAAAATGGATTTAAGCCAATTAGGATATAATTTAGATATAATATATTATAATCATGTAAAAAGACTTTCAAATAACAAAATAAATGATGTTTTAATTGCAAAAATAAAAGAAAAAGAAATATTTATTTTTATAAAATTGATTAATCAAATAGATTCTAATATATCTTATAAAATGTTTGAACATACATTTAATATTATAAAAAAGTGGAATGAAGAAGAAAAAATAGTAAACAAAAGAAATCCAATAGTAATACCAACTGTAATTTATACAGGTAAGGAAAAATGGAATAATCTAAGTTATACATATTCAAAAGATATTAGATATACAACATGTAAAGAAAATAGTATTAAATTCTTTTATAATGCTATCCAGTTAAATGATTTAAAAGTAGAAGATTTAAGAAAAATAGAGTCAAAGTTGGCAAAAGAATTTATGAAATTAAAATATAAATATTTACAAATAAATTAAAAAAACTATTGACTAGTTACCTTATAGGTGATATATTTACTTATAATAAAAAGGAAGTGGTAAAATGTCACCAGATTATACTGTAATAGGAAAAAGAATTAGAAGTCTGAGACTAAAAAATAACATGACACAAGAAGAATTGGCAGATGAAATTAATATTTCAGTTGCTTTTATAAGTAGAATAGAGAGAGGGACAGTACATATTAATTTAAAAAGATTAACACAAATAGCTGAAATTTTAAAAGTTTCACCAGGATATTTATTAGTTGGAAGTAATACAAAATCAAAAGACTATTTAAGAGAGGATTTTGGCGAAATTTTAAAAAAATGTACTCCTGAGCAACAAAAATTAATATATCAGATTTCAGAATTAGTTTGTAAGACACATATATAATAATTTTAATAAAATATGAAATAAAGAGAAGCCTCAATTATTAAGGAAAAAATTTAATAATTGAGGCTTTTCTTTTTAGTGTTCCCATTGAAGAGTTGATTAAGTAACATAAAAAAATATTTTACATAATATAAATTAGGATAAATAAAAGGAGGCAATTTATGAAAGAAATATTAGAAGTTAAAAATGTAGGAAAAAAATATCAAAATAAAGAAGGGGAAGTTCAAGCATTAAAAAATGTGAATTTTCGTGTAAAAGAAGGTGAATTTGTCAGTATAATAGGACCTAGTGGATGTGGGAAATCAACATTATTATCAATAATTGCAGGATTAGAAAGAAAAACAGAAGGAGAAATTTCTATAGAAGGAGAAAGCAGTGAAGGAATATCATCTAAAATTGGATATATGCTACAAAGAGATTGTCTATTAGAGTGGAAAAACATATTAAATAATACACTATTTGGTTTAGAAATTAAGGGAATTAAAACAAAGGAAAATATTGAATATGTAAAAGAGTTATTAAAAAAATATAATTTAAATGAATTTATGAATAAATATCCATCAGAGTTGTCAGGAGGAATGAGACAAAGAGTAGCATTAATTAGGACATTAGCTGTAAAACCTAAAATCTTACTATTAGATGAAGCATTTTCAGCTTTAGATTATCAAACAAGAATAATGGTAACAGAAGATATTTATTCTATTTTGCGAAAAGAAAATATAACAGCAATTATGGTAACACATGACATTTCAGAAGCTATTAGCATGGCAGATAGAGTGCTTGTTCTAAGTAAAAGACCAGGAACTATTAAAGATATTCATAAAATAGACTTCGAAATTGAAAATAGAACTCCAATAAATTGCAGACAAAGTCCTAAGTTTAGCCAATATTTTGATACATTATGGAAGGAGCTGGGAGTAGATGAAAAGTAGCAAATTGTCAATAGAAAGAAAAAAATATTTAAAAAAAGAAAAGACAAAAAAATTTCTAGTATTTATTACACAAATATTGATTTTAGTAGGATTTTTAGGAGTATGGGAGATTCTTGCAAATACTAAAGTAATTGATAGTTTCATTACAAGTCAACCAAGTAGAATTTGGAGTACATTTTTTAATTTGACTTCAAATGATTTAATGAGGCATGTAAAAGTAACAGTTTATGAAACAATTGTTGGGTTTGGACTTGGAACTATTCTTGGTGTTGGAATTGCAATTATTTTATGGTGGTCTAAGTTTTTAGCAAAGGTTTCAGAACCATTCTTAGTAGTATTAAATAGTTTGCCTAAAGTTGCCTTAGGACCAATAATTATTATTTGGGTAGGCTCAGGAATGCCTGCTATTATTGTAATGGCAATTGCAATTTCTTTAATTGTAACAATATTAGAAATGCTAAATGGGTATTTAAAAACAGATAAAGAAATTATTAGAATGGCGAGAACTTTTAACTGTACAAAACTACAATTATTAACTAAGATTATTATACCAGCTAACATTGGAACATTTATAAATTCATTAAAAGTAAATATTGGACTTTCACTGGTTGGAGTTATATCAGGAGAATTTTTGGTATCAAAAGCAGGATTAGGGTATTTAATTGTATATGGAGGTCAAGTATTTAAATTAGATTTAGTTATGACAAGTGTTATTATATTAGGTATTGTAGCAGGAATTATGTATGGAGGAGTAATACTTTTAGAAAGATTTATCCGAAAATAAAAGGAAATTTTCCAACAATATAAAATTAAGGAGGAATATTGTGAAAAGAAATATTATTATTGGAATAGTGATTTTAATTATTGTTGCTATTGTTGTTTCTGTTATTTCAATCAAAAATAGTAAATCAGATGAAAGCAATGAAACAACTTTAATAAAAATGAATGAAGTAACTCGTTCTGTGTTTTATGCACCACAGTATGTAGCAATTAATAATGGGTACTTCAAGGATTATGGAATTGAAATAGAATTGACAACTGGTCAAGGAGCAGATGCTGTTATGACATCAGTATTATCAGGTGAAAGTGAAATAGGTTTTGCAGGACCTGAAGCTTCAATATATGTTTACAATGAAGGAAAAGAAGATCACACAGAAGTATTTGCACAACTAACAAAAAGAGATGGATCATTTTTAGTATCAAAAGAAAAAATAGATAATTTTGATTGGAGTCAATTAAAAGGAACAACAGTAATACCTGGAAGAAAAGGTGGAGTTCCATATATGACACTAGAATATGTAATAAAACAAAAAGGATTAAATCCAAAAACAGATTTAGTATTAGATGATAGTATAAAATTTGACTTAATGGCAACAGCATTTACATCAGGAGATGCAGATTTTGTAACATTATTTGAACCAACAGCATCTAATGTTCAAAATATTGGAAAAGGATATATAGTAGGAGCAGTTGGAAAAGAAGCAGGAGAAATTCCATACACAGCATATTTTGCTAAAAAAAGTTACATTGAAAATAATGAAAAAACAATACAAAACTTTACAAATGCAATTTATAAAGGACAAAAATGGGTAAAAGAACATACTGCAAAAGAAATAGCAGAAGTAATAAAAGATTTCTTCCCAGACACAGATTTAGAATTACTTGCAACAGCAATTCAAAGTTATAAAGATATTGATGCTTGGAATGAAACGCCAGTAATGAAAGAAGAAAGTTTTAATAAACTACAAGAAGTTATGACTTCAGCAGGCGAATTAACTAAAAAAGCACCATTTAAAGAAATTGTAAATAATAAATATGCAGAAGAAGCTATTAAATAGTATATAGGGATTTTGGGTCCTGGACCCAAAATCCCTTTTAAAAATTATTACAAATTTCTTGTAATATCAAAGTAATTGTGATATATTATACAAAAAAATAAGGAGTGATACAAATGATAGCTATAGGAGCAGACCATGGTGGATATAAATTAAAAGAAGAAATTAAAAAATATTTTGATGAAAAAGAGATAGAATATAAAGATTTTGGAACTTATAATGAAGAGAGGACAGATTATCCAATTTATGCAAAAAAAGTAGCAGAAGCAATTCAAAATAAAGAATGTGATAGTGGAATATTATTGTGTAGATCAGGATATGCAATGACAGTAACAGCCAATAAATTTAAAGGAATTAGGGCAGCTACAATTTTTAATGAAGAATCTGCAAAGTATGCAAAATCTGATGATGATATAAATGTAATAACATTAGGTGGAGATTATGTAACTACAAATCAAGCTATTTGTATTATTAGAAATTGGATAGCGACAGAGTTTAAAGGTGAAAGATATCAAGAAAGACTAAAAATGTTAGAGGAAATAGAAAATAATAACATGAAATAAAAATGGAGGAATATATATGTGGGGGAATATGGCTATTGCATTTATACTCGCGTTCGTTACAACATTTGTTACAACACCATACACAATAAAAATAGCTAAAAAGGTAGGTGCTGTTAGTGAAGAAAAAGACAGTAGAAGAGCACATAGAAAAACAATGCCAAAATTTGGGGGACCAGCAGTTATATTAGGATTTCTTACTTCAACAATTTACTTGTTAATTGTTATGAGTATTGAAAATTCAATTAATTTATTTGGTGTACTAGAATATTGGAAAAAGCTATTAGGATTTTTAGTGGGAATATTAACAATATCAGCATTTTGCATAATAGATGATATAAAAACAATAAAACCAATTACAAAATTGATTGGACAAGTACTAAGTGCAGTAATTGTTGTTGCTTCAGGAATTAGGATTGAAGGGATAACATTACCGTTTTTGAATTTTCCGCAAATGCACGAAATTTCATCAATTTTGATAACTATTTTATGGATTATAATAGTAACAAATGCAATTAATTTAATAGATGGACTTGATGGTTTATCATCGGGAATATCTGTTATATCTGCAATATCATTATTAGTAATATTTGTTTTAAATGGTTCTTCTAAAATTTCAATAGTATTAATAACAGCATTAGCAGGAGCATTAGTAGGATTTTTACCTTTCAATTTTACACCTGCAAAAACATTTATAGGTGATACAGGTTCAAACTTTTTAGGTTACTCACTATCAGTTATATCGATTTTGGGAGCTGCAAAAACATATACAGCTGCTGTAATTGTATTACCATTAATAGTATTGGGATTACCAATATTTGATACAATTTGGGCAATTATTAGAAGATTAGTAAAAGGAAAATCTCTAAAAGCAGTATTTAAAGCAGATAAGGGACATTTACATCATAAATTAGTAGCAAAGGGATTTAGTCAAAAACAAGCAGTATTAGTGTTATATGGAATTAGTGCAATATTTGGAATGTTTGCAGTAATATTATGTGATAGTGGAATTTGGAAAGCATTATCATTCTTGCTAATTGTAATAGTTGCAATAGCTACGGGATATAATAACTTTGGAGTAGAGCGAACAGGAAATGAACAGTATGAATGTACACAATGTAAATATATTTATAATCCTAAATTTGGAAATGAAAAGGCAGGAGTAGAAAGAGGAACAAAATTTGATGATTTGCCAGAAGAATGGGTTTGCCCAGTATGTGGAGAAGGAAAAGATATGTTTCAAATACATGAATAAAAAAAGAAGCGAAAGCTTCTTTTTTTGAAAATGTGCCATTGGAGGATTGTACCTGTGAAATATTTAAACTATACTGCCTCCATTAACATGGATAATTTGACCAGTTACATATCTTGAATCATCAGAAGCTAAGTATAAGTAAGCAGGTGCTAACTCAAAAGGTTGACCAGCACGTTTCAAAGGTACATTTGCTCCAAAGACTTCCACTTCTTGTGCAGTAAAAGAAGAAGGAATAAGTGGTGTCCAAATAGGACCAGGAGCAACAGCATTAACTCGAATTTTTTGGTCAGCTAAAGATAATGAAAGAGACTTAGTAAAAACTGTTATAGCACCTTTAGTAGCAGAATAATCAATTAAATTTTTTTTGCCATCAAAAGCTGTAATTGATGTTGTGTTTATAATACTTGAATCAGCTTCTAAATAAGGAAGAACAGCTTTTGTTAAATAAAAGAAAGAAAAAATATTTGTTTCAAAAGTGTCTCTTAGTTGTTGACTAGAAATATCTAAAATACTGTTTTGAGGGAATTGAACACCGCAATTGTTTATTAACACATCAATTTTTCCAAATATATTTATAGTAGATTGTACAATATAAGAAGAAAAATTTTCATCACGTAAATCTCCAGGTAGTAATAAACATCTTCTCCCATAACTTTCAACAAGCTGTTTTGTCTTATTTGCATCTTCATGTTCATTAAAATAAGCTATTATAATGTCTGCACCTTCTTTTGCAAATAAAATACTTATTGCTCTTCCGATTCCACTGTCTCCACCCGAAATTATAACAACTTTATCTTGGAGTTTTCCACTTGCAACATAGTTAGGGTTGTCAAAAATAGGTAAGGGATTCATTTCGTATTCCATTCCTGGTTGTATGTTTTGATGCTGAGGTGGAAAGGTCTGAGGCGTTTTTACATTTTCATCTTTATAACCTACATAAGGAATAAATGGGTAATAATTATTCATAATTAAATCTCCTTTTTAAAAAACTAAAATATTATATGTAGTAGAAATTAAAATATGCTTAGTGGAAATATATAATTGTAAAAATAATTATATTATGATAAAATGATATTATAAAATTTAGGAGGAGTAGGAAATCCATTAACAGCAATGGAACAAAAATATATATAAGAAAAATTAAGATTTATTAAAAATGTTTAAATAAAGGAGAAAAAAATGCAAGATAAAATAATGAAATTCCTAGCTTATGAAGGAAAAATATCAGTAATATGTATAGATTCAACAGAACTTGTTCAAAAAGCAAAAGACACACATGATTTAAGTCCAGTTGCAACAGCAGCATTCGGAAGAATGATTACAGCTACTGCAATTATGGCAAATGAAATGAAAAATGAAAAGGACAAGATAACAGTACAAATAAAGGGAAATGGAGCATTACAAATGATGGTTGCAACAGCTAACAATTTTCCAAAAATAAAAGGATATGTAGCTAATCCAGTAGTAGATTTACCATTAAATGAAGATGGAAAATTAGATGTTAGTAAAGCTGTTGGGAATGGATATATAAATGTTATAAAAGATATTGGTTTAAAAGAACCTTATGTTGGTATATGTCCATTAGTATCAGGAGAAATAGCAGAAGATTTTGCAGAGTATTTTGCAAAATCAGAACAAAAAAATACAGCAGTTGCATTAGGAGTATTAGTAGATAAGGACGGAGTTAAATCAGCAGGGGGATATATTATTACACCAATGCCAGATGCAACAAATGAAGAAATTTCACAAGTAGAGCAAGCAATATTTAAAGCTGGAGCAATATCAAAAATGCTAGATAATAACTTAAGTTTACAAGAAATTGCAAAAAAGATTACTGGGGATGAAAATATTAAATTAATAGAAGAAAATATAACTCCTATATATGAGTGTGATTGTTCTAAGGAGTATATGGCAGAGGCACTGGCAACATTAGATAAAATTGAATTAAAAAGTATGATTGAAGAAGATGGAAAAGCTGAACTTACTTGTCATTTTTGTAATAAGAAGTATCATTTTACAAAAGAGGAATTGGAAGAAATAGCAAATGAACAAACTTGACAAAATAGAAAAACATAAATATAATAAAAAAAATTTGTAAAAAAGGAGAAATTCTATGGAAGAAAAAATATTGATTTTTGGACATAAAAATCCAGATACAGATTCAATTTGCTCAAGTTTAGTAAAACAAATACTAAATAATAAAAATGGATATAAAAACTCAAAAGCAGTAAGATTAGGAAATATAAATAAAGAAACACAATATGTCTTAAGTAATTTAGGAATTGAACAACCTGAATTTATAGAGAAAATAGAAGAAGGACAAAAAGTTATATTAGTTGATCATAATGAATTTAATCAAAGTATTGAAGGAATTGAAAAAGCTAAAATAATAGAAGTTGTAGACCATCATAGAATTGCAAATATACAAACAGAAGAACCTTTATATTATACAGCAAAACCTTATGGATGTACATCAACAATTTTATATAAAGAATTTATCCAAGATGGGATAGAAATAGATAGAACAGAAGCAATATTAATGGCAAGTGCCATAGTTTCAGATACATTATTATTAAAATCTCCAACAACAACTGAATATGATAAAAAAGCATTAGAAGAATTAGGAAAAATTGCTAATATAAATATTCAAGAATATGGATTAGAAATGTTAAAAGCAGGAACAGACTTAGATGATTTTTCAGAAGAAGAATTAATAAAATTAGATGCTAAGCTTTTTGAAAAAAATGGTAAAAGAAATGTAATTGCACAAGTAAATACAGTAAGCATAGAAGATATTTTAAAAAGACAAGAAAAATTAGAACAAACAATAAAAAAAGAAATGGAAACAAAAGAAATAAGTTTATTTGTATTTGCAATTACAGATATTTTAAATAGCAATTCTGAAATTATAGTTATTGGAAATAATGCTAATGAAATAATACAAAAAGCATTTGGAAAAAAACTCCAAAACAACAGAACATTTTTAGAAGGTGTAGTTTCTAGAAAAAAACAAATATTACCAGAAATAGATAAAAATATTTAATTTACTAAAGAAAAATAGATGGAAAAAATCCATCTATTTTTTGGGTAAACAGCTAGGGCTTGACAAATTTAAGGAAATAATATATACTTATGAAATAACAAAAGTGTAATAAATGAAATATAATAAAAAGAGGAGAGAAAAATGAAAGCAAGAATGAGTTTAAAAAACATAATTTTTGTTATAGCAATAATAATTTTAGCAAGTATGTTTTTTATTAATATTTGTTTTGCAACAAATAATGGAAAAATTAGTGTAGATACAGCAAAATTAAGAGAACAACCGAATACAGAAGCTAAAATCCTAGAATTAATATCAAATGGAGAAGAAGTTAAAATATTAGAAGAAAAAGATGGATGGTATAAAGTAGAATATAAACAAATAACAGGCTATCTTAGGACAGATTTAGTTGAAACATCAAATAAAAAAGAAGAACTAGAATCAAACATAAATGAAAATAATGAACAAACAACTCAATCTACAGAAAATGTAGTACCTCAAACAACTACGGAAACAAATGTAGAGCCAGTCCAAGAACAAGGAATTGAACAAGGAAAACAATATAAAATATTAGCAAATATAAGGTTGAAAACAATTCCATTAATAAGTGCAATAGAATTAGATGAAGTTATAAAAGATGCACAAGTAGAAGTAATAGAAATTTTAAATGATTGGGCAAAAATAAAAACAGTAGAAGGAAAAGAAGGTTGGACAATAAAAGGCAACTTAGTTACTATTCAACCATCTGAAGAACAAACAACAGTACAAACTACAACAAATTTAACACAACCAGAAAATACTCAACAAGTACAAAAAACAAAAAAAATGTATGTTAATTCACAAACTATAAATTTAAGAGCAGAAGCAAGTAAAACTTCACAAACTGTAAAACAATTAGCATTAAATACAGAAGTAACAGTACTAACTACTGTAAATGGATGGGCGTATGTTGAAGTGAATGGAATAAAAGGATATATATCTGAAAGCTTATTGTCTTCAACAAAAAAAGAAACATCTAGAAGTTCAACAACTGAAAGAGAAACAACGCCAAAAACTAACACACCAGCAACTAATAATACAGTTAATACACCAGCATCAAGTGCTCCATCATCAAAAGGGCTTGCAGTTGCAGCGTATGCACAACAATTTTTAGGGTGTGCATATAAATATGCTGGAACATCACCAAGTGGATTTGACTGTTCAGGATTTACTCAATATGTATATAAGAACTTTGGTGTAACATTAAATAGAACAGCAGCAGCACAATATAGTAATGGTACAGCTGTTACAGATTTACAACCTGGAGACTTACTTATGTTTGGAAAACCATCAATAAATCATGTTGGAATTTATATAGGGGGAAATCAATTTATTCACGCAGCTAATCCAAGTAAAGGTGTAAGAATTGACTCAATTTCAAGTAGTTACTATAAATCAAATTATAGAGGAGCAAGAAGAATTTTTTAAAACATAAAAATAATAAATAACAGAAGGTGCATATTTGAAAAGACCAATTTTAATAATATTATTAGGATATATTATAGGTATAATAGTGGGGCTATACTTTAACATAAGTATAGCCCTAGTTTATTTAATAGTTATTAGTATATTATTTATATATAAAAAGCTAAAAATAAAAGAAAAAAGAAATTTTAAATTATTATCAATTAAAAGATATTTTAGATATATAAAAATATATCTGCATTCAAAAACAATTATATTAATCATAATTAGTTCAATTGTATCTAATTCAATTATAATTTATTTAAATCAAGAGTACAAAAATATCCAGGAAAAATTAGAAAACAAACAGAATATAAGCTATAAAGGAGTTATAGTTAGTAATAAAGAAGAAAAAGAATATAATAATAAATATAAAATAAAAATACAATATAATAAAAAAAGTATTAAATTTTATATTACTACAAATAAATCAATAGAATTAGAATATGGAGATGTAATATCTTTTTCAGGAACTTATATTAAACCAGAAGGACAAAGGAATTATAAAGGATATGATTATAAAAAATATTTGAAGCAATTAAAAATTTATGGAACTATAAAGTGTAGTCAAATTAAGAAAATTTCTAAGCAACAATTAAATCCATTTCCAAAAATATTAAATAAAATAAAGAAAAATGTAAAAGAAGCTTTAGGAGAAGAAAGAGCAGGTATTTTTCTTGGACTAATAATTGGAGAAAAAGATGATATACAAGAAGAGATGAAAGAAAAATTTCAAAATGCTAGTATGTCCCACATTTTGGCAGTTTCAGGAATGCACATAACTTATATCATATTAGGAATTAATTTTTTATTCAAAAGCAAGATTGGAAAAAATTATACTAATATTATTAGTATAGTAGTTCTAGTATTCTATATGGTAATTACTGATTTTTCTCCATCTATAATAAGAGCTGGTATAATGGAAATATTAATGCTATCTTCAAAATTATTTTATAAAAAGAATGATACTATTAATTCAATGGCAATTTCGCTACTTATTATTTTAATTAATAATCCTTTTATGATAGAAAATTTAGGATTACAATTATCTTATAGTGCAACATTAGGAATGATTTTATTTCATAAGAAAATATATCAAATTTTAAAAAATATCAAAATAAGAAATAAATTTTATTTGTATAGAGTAAAACCAAAAATAGATAAAACATTGGATAAAGTTAAAGAAATTATTACGCTGTCTATTTCAGTAGAAATATCTATTTTACCAATTCTTTTATATAATCTAAATATATTAAATCCGTATTTTTTAGTTTCAAATTTAATATTAAGTATTGTTTTAGTTCCTATAGTGATAGTAGCTTTTACATTTTTAATTTTTAATTATATTTCTTTTAATTTCTCTAAAATGTTAGCAGAACCAATAAAATTGAGTATAGATGTTTTAAAGTACATATCACAAATAGGAGTACTTCCAGGGTCTAAAATTTATTTCTATACACCAAGCTTATTTTCAATTATAAGCTACTATTTATTTATAATTATAACTTATTTCATTTATTGTGTTTATTCATCTAAAAATCCAAATAGAACGCAAATTAGGATAAAAAATTTAATTGCACTATTGAAAATTTATATTAGAAATAATAAGAAAAAACTTAAAAAAGTAATTGCTTTAATAAGTATAGTTTTATTAATTTATAATTTATATCCTAAAAGTCTTAAAATTAATTTTATTGATGTTGGACAAGGAGATTCATGTTTAATAATAACTCCAATGAATAGAAAAATTTTAATTGATGGAGGAGGGAGTATTAATTCTAATTTTGATGTGGGTAAAAATACTTTATTACCATATCTTTTAGACAAAGGAATAACTAAATTAGATGTAATTATAGTTAGTCATTTTGATCGGAGACCATGTTGGTCGGTATACTTACTATTATGAAAGAATTAAAGGTGGAAAAAGTAATTATTTCAAAGCAGAAGGAAAATAGTGTAAACTTGCAAGAATTTTCAGAAATAGTAAAAGATAAAGGGATAAAATTACAATTAGTAAAAGCAGGTGATACAGTTAATTTTGAAAATAATTTATATATGGATATCTTGTGGCCAACAGAGAAACTAGAGGTAGATGAAAATGTTTTAAATAATAATTCTATTGTTTCAAAGCTAGTATATAAAAATTTTAGTATGTTATTTACTGGAGATATTGAGGAAATAGCAGAAAAAGAAATAGTAAAAAGGTATTATAATTCAGATATGTTGAAATCAACTGTGCTAAAAGTAGCTCATCATGGTTCTAAAACATCTTCTACACAGGAATTTTTAGAAGTAGTTAAGCCTAGATATGCTTTAATAGGCGTTGGGAAAAATAATAACTTTGGGCATCCAAATGATATTATAATAAAATCTTTAAATGATATAAATTGTAAAATATATAGGACAGATAAACATGGAGAGATTAATATAAAGGTAAATGTAAATAACATTAAAATAAAAAAATATATTTCAAACTAGTATACATAAGACTTAAAGCGAAGAAAGAAATAATATAGAGCTTTAATGTATAAAATTTCCATAATCTGCAAATAATAAAAGAAAAGTTGTGGAGGAAGGAAATGAAAAAAAATTGGTTAATAGCATTAATTTTTGCTTTCATATTCTTAGGAATTGCTGTAGGAATAATGTTTATTCGAAATAAAATAAAAATATCAGAACAAAATTTAGTCGAAAATACAAATGAGACATTGTTTGAGGCGGTTACAGATGAATGTGAAGAAGAATGGCAAGAGATAGAGGAACAGGCTAAATTGGAAGTACAATCAAATGTGAATGAAGAAAAAATTTCACCTAATTGTTTAATAACATTTAAGAAGTTTTATAATACATGTAGACATACATTAAATCAATATATTAGTGTTCCAGAAACATTAGTAAATAAAACACAAATTGAATTACAAGAAGAATATAAGGATTGGAAAATTGAAGATTTTTCTAGTACACAAATTATTTTATATAGGGAATATGAAGGAGAATGTGGAGAACATTATATTTTGAGAGAAAATGATGGGAAAATCGCAATATATAAGATGAATGAAAATAATACTGAAGTATTATTTGAACAAACAGAAATTGCCATAGATTATTTAACAGAAGCAGATAAAATAGAATTAAAAGATGGAATCCATATTAATGGAAAAGAAAGATTAAATCAATTAATAGAAGATTTTGAATAAAAATGTGAAAAGTTGATATAAAAGTTATAAAAATAAAAAGGTCAGAGAATAGCTCTGCCCTTTTCCTAATACAATAAAAAACGTGAAGATTAGTTTTCTTCACGTTTTTCCCATTTATTTTTAACAAGTACTTTTTGAGTTTCCTTGTTTAAATCATCTTTATTTATAAAACCGCCTTGATATAAACATTTTACATACATTATTAAAGAAAATAAAGTAGCAATTAATGCAATACAATAAATAACTAAATCAATATAATATAATAAACCAGTAATATTTAATTGAATTGTAATTAATGAAATAACAATTGCTAGGTAAAATAAGATAGTTGCCAATTTACCATACCACTTACTATAAACAACAACATCTTTTCCATAAAGGAAGGAAGCTCCCATTACCATAATTAATTCTTTTAATACAACAATTACTAAAATCCAAACTGGAATAATATGAACTAGAGTAATAGAAGTAAGAACAGCAATTTGTGTTAATTTATCAGCAAGAGGATCCATTAATTTTCCAAAATTTGAAATTAAATTGAATTTTCTTGCAATAAAACCATCTAAAACATCAGTTGCACCAGATATTGTAAAAAGTATTATTCCAGAGATATAATCTCCTTGAAAAATAGATATTACAATAAATGGTATTAATAAAAATCTTATTATAGTTAAAATATTTGGTATTTGTTTTAACATTTTTTCACCCCATAAGATTGCTTTTTAAACTACTTCAAAAACTAATCCATTTTCTACTAAATTTACTTTGATGGTTTGACCATCTATAATCTCACTACGTAATATTTTTTCAGAAATTTCATCTTCGATGTATCTTTGAATTGCTCTTCTTAAAGGTCTAGCACCAAATTTTATATTAGTGCCTTTTTCTAAAATAAATTGCTTTGCTTTATCTGTAATATTAAGAGAGATATCTTTTTGTTTTAATGCTTTAATAGTATCTTTTAACATTAAGTCAACAATTTGCAATAATTCTTCTTGTTGTAAAGAATTAAATACAATAATTTCATCAATACGATTTAAAAATTCGGGTCTAAATATATCTTTTAAACTATCTTCTATTTTTGATTTATCAACTGTTTGTTTTCCAAATCCTATTGAATTATTATTTAAATTAGAACCTGCATTTGATGTCATAATAATAATTGTGTTTGCAAAACTTACAGTATTTCCTTGAGAATCGGTAAGTTTTCCATCATCTAATACTTGTAACAAAATATTAAATACATCTGGATGAGCTTTTTCAATTTCATCTAATAAAATAATAGAGTAAGGCTTTCTTCTAACTTTTTCTGTTAATTGTCCAGCATCATCATAACCTACATATCCTGGAGGTGCACCTATTAATTTTGAAGTAGAATGACTTTCCATGTATTCAGACATATCTATTCTTATAATAGAATCTTCAGAACCGAACATTTCATAAGAAAGAGACTTTGCAAGTTCTGTTTTACCAACACCTGTTGGACCAACAAAAATAAAAGATGGTGGTCTTTTTTCATTTTGAAGTCCTGCTCTATTTCTTCTAATTGCTCTTGATACACCATTAACTGCTTCTTCTTGTCCAATTATTCTTTTATGAAGGTTTGTTTCAAGATTTAATAATTTTTTAGTTTCTGCTTCTGTTATTTTTTTGACAGGAATTTTAGTCCAGCTTTCTATAACTGTTGCAATATCTTGAATTGTAATGTTTTTAAGTTTTGTTTTCTTACTTAGTTTATTAATTTCTTCGATGATTTGACATTCACGAGTTTTTAAATCTGCAGCTTTTTGATAATCTTCTGTTGTGTCTGCTTGTGCTACTTCTTCTTTTTGAGATTGTACTTCTGCTAAATCTTTTTTTAACATTTCTAACTTAAATAAATCTTTGTTTTCTAAATTAATTCTAGAACATGCTTCATCTAAAATATCAATTGCTTTATCTGGCAAAAATCTGTCATGTATATATTTTTCTGACATAATTACAGTTTGGCGAATAACATCTGTTGAGATTTTTACTTTGTGATATTCTTCATAATATTTTTTAATTCCATCTAAAATTCCAATTGAATCTTCAATATTTGGTTCTTCCACTAAAACTTGTTGAAATCTTCTCTCTAATGCAGAATCTTTTTCTATATATTTTCTATATTCTTTCAAAGTTGTTGTTCCAATTAATTGAATTTCTCCATTTGATAATGCTGGTTTTAATATATTTGCTGCATTCATAGAGTGTTCACCATCACCTGCACCAATAATGTTATGAATTTCGTCAATTACTAAAATAATATTACCACATTCAATACATTCATCAATAATACCTTTCATTCTAGATTCAAATTGTCCTCTAAATTGTGTACCTGCAATTACTGCTGTCATATCTAAAAGATAAACTTCTTTATTTAAAAGTTTTGCTGGTACATTTTGATTTGCAATTTTAATTGCCAAACCTTGAGCAATAGCAGTTTTACCAACACCAGGTTCACCAATTAAACATGGATTATTTTTAGAACGTCTATTTAAAATTTGAATCATTCTTTGAATTTCTTTTTCTCTTCCAATAATCATATCTAATTGATTATTTTTAGCTTTGTTTGTTAAATTAGTACCATAAGTATCTAAGTATTTTTTCTTTTTATTTTTATTTTCTTTTTTCTTTTCAACTTTTACAGTTTTTTTATTTGAATCTTGTGTTTCGTTTTTTATTTGTTTATTTTGTGAAAACATGTTAGAAAATATTGAACCTAAAGGGATTGCAGCTCCGGCAACTTTTGGTTTTTCCTCATCATAATCATCGTTTTCATCATCATCTAAGTTACCAAAAGTAATAGCTCCTTCAATATTACCTATTTGATTCATATCTAAGTTTTCAGCAAAGTCTTTAAAGAGTGATTCTAGTTGTTTATTCATGTCTGTTAAATTTATTTTGTCTTTTGTTAAAGCTTCTTGTTGTTTTGCTAATACATCTGTAGCATTAATTCCTCTTTTTTTGGCACAGTCATAGCATAGACCTTCCATTTTATTTTTGTTATTTTCTATTTTTTCATAAAAAAGTATTGCGGGATTTTTCTTACATTCTGAACATATCATACTTTATAATTCCTCATTTCTATATTTATTTACGTATTATATATAATAACTCAAAATATATAAATAGTCAAATTGTTTTTGCTTTTTAAAATGAGTTTTTTGGGGTTGCTATATTATGTAAAATATGGTATAATTAAAATATCAAATTGCATTTTGCCCTAGGTGCTGAAAGAAGACAAGACACAGGAGGAAGAAAAATGAAAGAAAAAATAATTTTAATAGTAATTTTAGTAGCTATATTCTATATAGGATATGAAATAAACAGAGCTATTGTAAGGCTAAAAGCTTCTATCTACCGGAAAATCTTTCCACTAGATAAGCCAGTGGATATTAAGATAGACAGAGAGGTTATGAATAGCATGTACTACCAGTTAACCAAGGAAGAGGTAGAAATTCTCGAAAAAACCAATAATTGTGATGCTACCATAACAAGAAAAATAAAAAATGAACTTGTAATAACAGTAGGAGCTAACAGCTGGACAGTATATCAAGCGTCTTATGGTGTAATTTCTAATGACTGGGTAAAATACTTTAGAAATAGCTTTGTGAAGCCAAAGAAAATTGCAAAAAAAATAGTTTTTAAGATGGCAATGGTTTGATGAAAACAAAAAATAGGGCAGCAAATAGGACTGAAACTAAGTCCTTTTTTGCGTTATAAGGAAAACTTAATTTGTATTATATAACAAAAAAGAAACTAACTTGAAAAGTTAGTTTCTTATCGAAAATAAAAGGGGATGTTTTTCTTTTTAAGTCAGTTTTCATCTGACTATTTGTATTATAATAATCAATTTTGTCCATTGTGTGAACAAATAGTGAAAAGTATATTAATTAAGGTTGTTCACCTAATATAATTGTAATTTCTTTTTCTTTACCATCACGATTTATTTTTATTTTTAATTCATCACCAATTTTATGTGAGTTTTTAAATTCATTTAATTTATCCATTGAAGTAATAGGTGTACCTTCTGCTTCTATAATAACATCACCAGCTTTTAGACCACTTTTTTCAGCAGCAGAGAAATCTTCAACAGATTTAATATATATTCCAACTACTAAATTATATCTTTTAGCAGTATCTTCATCTAAATCAATACCAGAAATTCCAATATAAGGTCTTTTTACTTTACTATATTGAATTAATTGTGAAGTAATATCAGTAGTAGAATTAATTGGAATTGCAAAACCTATACCTTCAATTCCAGTTCCAGATAATTTTAAGGTATTAATTCCAATTACTTTTCCTTCACTATTTACTAATGCTCCACCACTATTACCAGAGTTTATAGCAGCATCAGTTTGAATACATTTATAAGTTTGTCCATCAGAGTCTGTAATTTTTCTATTAACAGCACTTACAATGCCTGTTGTTACTGTACTTGTCATATTAACAGGATTTCCAACAGCCATTGCAAATTCACCAACTTTTACACTATCAGAATCTGCAAATTCAGCTTTAGTTAGACCTGTTTTTTCAATTTTAATAACAGCTAAATCAGTTTGTTGATCTTGACCTACAATAGTTGCTTCGTATTCTTTATCATCATTAAATAATGTAACTGACACTTTTGTTGCTTCTGAAATTTGATAATATGAATTAGAATCAGAATTATTTGATGAAACAACATGATTATTTGTTAAAATGTAGCCATCTTCACTTATAATTATTCCAGAACCTGAAGCAGAAGCTGTTGATGTGCCACCTCTTCCAAAAAATGAAGTAGTATTTATAGTATATTCAATATTAATTCCTACAATAGATGGTAGAATTTTATTAGCAGCATATACAGCAGTATCTGAATAATTAGTTAGATTTATTTCTTGTACATAGCCATTTGAGTTAGTAGAAGTATTATTACTAGTACTAATCTGAGAATTTGTATAATTTCCAATTAATTTGTTTTTTATAGATGGGATTCCAAAACATGTTCCTATTACAATCGCACATCCTAAAGCACCACTTACAAATGGTATTAGAAAAGTTTTTCCAAATCCAGATGAATTCTTTTTCGTATTATTATAATTTTTTACTCCACTTGATGAAATAGCTTTAAATTTTGAATTATTTTCTTCCATTTACACATTCCTTTCTTAAGACATAATATTTTTATTATTGCCTTATATAAAATTCTTATTATATGATAACTCAAATTAATATTATAATACAAGGGATATGTGAAAATTTTGTGAAAAAAATGTGAAAGTTAAACAATAATTTTATTGAGATAAAGGAACTATTATGATAAAATATGATAAAATTACAAAAATTAAGGAGCAATTATGGAAGAAATGGCATTAGAAAATATGGATATAGAAATTATTGATGGAGATAGAGGGAAAAATTATCCAAATGGAGATGATTTCAAAAAAGAAAAGTATTGTTTATTTTTAAATGCAAAAAATGTTACTAGTAAAGGGTTTGAATTTAATGAAAATATGTTTATAAGTAAACAAAAAGATGAAATATTAAGAAAAGGTAAGCTAAAAAAATATGATATTGTATTGACAACTAGAGGAACAGTTGGAAATGTTGGATTTTATTCAAATGATATCAAATATGATAATATAAGAATAAATTCTGGTATGGTAATAATAAGAAATAATAATTTTATAAATATTAATAATAAATATATATATTGGTATTTAAAATCTCCTAAAATACAAAAACAAATAATGAAAATGAAAACAGGAAGTGCGCAACCACAATTACCAATCTCAATATTAAAGAAACTGAAAATTGTTTTGCCAAATAAAAAAATTCAAGATAAAATAACAAAAATATTAGATAACATAGAACAAAAAATAAAATTAAATAATCAGATAAATGATAATTTGTTAGGGATTGGAATTAGTCTTATAAATAGAGATTATATTGTTTCTGAATTAGTTAATATTGGCAGTCTATCAACGACAATTTCAAAAGGTACAACTCCTACAAAAAAGGATATATTAGAAAGTGACGAAGATTCTGTTGTAAACTTTATCAAAGTTACCGATTTTGACAGTTTTGGAGTAACTGGAAATAAATTAGAGAAAATTCCAAATAATATTCACACAGGAAAACTTAAAAGATCTATTTTAAAAGAAAAAGATTTACTTGTTTCTATTGCAGGAACACTTGGAAAAAGTGCTGTTATAACCAAAAGATTAGATAATTCTAATACAAATCAAGCAGTTGCATTTATTAGGTTAAAAGATAATAAGGATTTAGGTTATTTATACTTTTATACAAAATCTAAATATTTTCAAGAAAAAGTTAATGAACGTAAAGTTCACGCTGTACAGCCAAATTTGAGCTTAGGTGAGTTATCTAATATTACTGTTCCAATAATTAAGGTAGAAGATAAAGGAAGTTACAATGTATTGCTAGATATAATAATATTTAATATAAAGGAAAATGAGAAATTAGAACAATTACGAGATATTTTACTACCAAAACTAATGAATGGTGAAATAGATTTAGAAAACATAGAAGTTTAGTATTAAAAAATTTTTATTATATGATATAATAAGTAAAATATAAAAACAAGAAAGGAATACTATGGAAAAAGTAATTATATATACAGATGGTGCTTGTTCTGGAAATCCTGGCCCAGGTGGATGGGGAGCTATATTAATGTATAAAGATACAAAAAAAGAGATATCAGGAGGAAAAGATGAAACAACAAATAATATTATGGAATTGACAGCAGCTTTAGAAGGGCTTAAATTATTAAAGTTTCCATGTGAAGTGGATTTATATAGTGATAGTGCTTATTTAGTGAATGGATTTACACAGGGATGGATTTATAATTGGCAAAAAAATAATTGGAAAACAGCTAATAAAGAGCCAGTAAAGAATAAAGAAATTTGGGAAGAAATTTATAAACTAACTCAAATACATGAGGTTAAATTTATAAAAGTAAAAGGGCATAGTGATAATGAATTTAATAATCGTTGTGATGAACTTGCAAGAAATGCTATTAAAAAATTGTAATGAGTAGTGTAAGTATAAAAAATATGAAGGAGAAAGAAATGAAAAGTGATAAAGGTATTACAATGATTACACTAGTTTTAATGATAATTATATTGTTGATATTAGCGGGTATTTCAATAGGTACATGGAATAATGTGATAGAGGAATCCAATTTAGAAAATATAAAAACAAATATGCTGTTAATTGAAGTAAAAACAAAGGAATTAGCTCAAAATGCTAATTTTAATTTAGGAACATCTTATGATAGTATAGTAGATGAAAATCAGAAAATAGAAAGATTACAACAAGCCAAATTGCAATTAAAAGGAGAAATAATTGAAAATATTAATGAATTTAATATTGGAGTTGAAAAAGGTACAGATGAATTAGAAATTTATTGTAAATTATCTACACAAGATATAAATAATATGGGAATATCAAATATAAAATCTGACAGTAAAAATGGATGGTATATAGTAAAATATAATATAAGAGATATAGAAGTAGAAATATATAATACAAAAGGATTTGAAGCAGAAAATAAAATTTACTATTCATTAACAGATATACAAAATTTGAATATATAAAGGAAATACAATAAAAATGAAAGAAAAAGAATTAGAAAGATTAACAATTTTAAAACAGATGGAAAAAGAGTTATATAAAAAAGGTTTTAAAAATATATGTGGAATTGATGAAGCAGGAAGAGGACCATTAGCAGGACCAGTAGTTGTTGCAGGAGTTATTATGCCAGAAGATTCAATGATAGAAGGAGTAAATGATTCGAAAAAAGTTTCAGAGAAGAAAAGAGAATTGCTATATGATAAAATTTTAGAAGAGGCAATAAGCTATTCAGTTGCCATTATAGGTCAAGATGTTATTGATGAAATAAATATTTTAAATGCAACAAAACAAGGGGTAACAAATGTTGTAAAAGGATTAGATATAAGACCAGAATTAATTATAATTGATGCATTACAACATATTAATACAGATGGAGTGCCTTATGAGGCAATTATTAAAGGCGATGCCAAATGTTATTCTATTGCAGCTGCTTCAATTATAGCAAAAGTAACAAGGGATAGAATAATGAGAGAATGGGATGATGTATATCCTCAATATGGTTTTATTGCACATAAGGGATATGGAACAGCAAAACATATTCAAGCGATTAAAGAATATGGACTATGTCCTATACATAGAAGGAGTTTTACTAAAAATTTTGTGTGAAAAAATAAAGTATTAAATAAAATTAGTCAATATAAAATGCACTGGCAGCGTCAGCGCATTGATATGTGGGGTTAAAAGTTAAAAAAGTAAACCTTTCAGAAGTTCTTCAAGGATTTCTTGAAGAAGTTCTCTAATAAAGTTTTTTATCCAATTCCGCATATAATATTCCTCCTTAATGGTATTAACATAATTATAACATAAAATAAGAAAAATAGAAAGGCAAAAAGATGAATATTTTAGAAATAATAGAAAAAAAGAGAGACAAAAAAGAATTAACTAAACAAGAAATAGAGTTTTTTATAAAAGGATATATAAAAGAAGAAATTACAGACTATCAAGCATCAGCACTAATAATGGCAATATTTATAAATGGAATGACAAAAGAGGAAACAACTAATTTAAGTTTATCTATGGCAAATTCAGGAGAGATATTAGATTTATCGAAATTAAATAAAACTATAGTAGATAAACACTCAACTGGAGGAGTAGGAGATAAAGTGTCAATTTGTTTATTACCATTAGTTGCATCGCTTGGTGTTCCTGTAGCCAAAATGTCAGGAAGAGGACTTGGATTTACAGGAGGAACAGTAGATAAAATGCAATCAATTCCTGGGTATCAAACTGAAATAAATATTAATACTTTTTTAGAAAATGTTGAAAAAATAGGAATTAGTATGATTTCTCAGACAATGGATTTAGCACCAGCAGATAAAAAGTTATATGCTTTAAGAGATAGTATTTCTTGTGTAGAAAGTTTACCATTAATTTCCTCTAGTATAATGAGCAAAAAAATAGCAAATGGAGCAGATAAAATAGTATTAGATGTGACTGTTGGAAAAGGTGCATTTATGAAGAAAATAGAAGAAGCAAGACAATTAGCAAGACAGATGATAGAAATAGGAAAGTTAGCAAATAAAGAAACTGTATGTATTTTAACTAATATGGATGAGCCTTTAGGATATGCAGTTGGAAATAATCTAGAAGTAATAGAAGCAATTGAGTTTTTAAAAGGAAATATGCCTAATGATGTAAAAGAGGTTGTTTTGGAATTAGGAGCATATATGCTAAAACTAGCAAAATTAGGGGATAATATAGAAGAAAATAAAGAGAAAATGCTAAAAAATATTTATAATGGTAAAGCACTTAAAAAATTAAAAGAAATGATACAAAACCAAAGTGGAGATGTAACATACATTGAAGATACTAGTAAATTTGAAAAAGCTAAATATATAAGAGAGGTAAAATCAACTAAAAATGGCTACATTCAAGAGATAAATGCAGAAAGTGTTGGAAGATTAGCATGTAGCCTAGGAGCTGGAAGAATAAGGAAAGAAGATAATATAGATAATTCAGTAGGAATTATATTAAATAAAAAAGTTTCTGAACAAGTAAAAAAAGATGATATTTTAGCTTATATTTACTCTAATAATCAAGATAAGTCAAAAGAAGTAGAGGATAAATTACAAGATATAATACTTATAGAAGATAAAGAAATTAAGAGATTAAGTAGTGTAATAGAAATTATAAAATAATGGGAATTTTTGAATATTGGAAATTTCTATTGAAATAACTATATAAATAGTGTTATAATTGTTACAGTATTAAAGTTTTATTTGTAAGAAAGGACTGAAAAATATGAAAAAAGAAAAAATAAAAAATAAAGATCAAAAAAGATTTGATAAAGGACAAGTATTTGTAAAGATAATGGCTGGAATATTAGCATTAATGATGATTTTATCAGTATCAGCAACATTAATATATTCATTAATATAAAAATAGAAGGTGTAATATGGGAAAAAGTATAATTGGTAGTTGGATAACTTTTTACAATGAAAATATTGTAAAAGGTTTTCAAGATTTAAGTAATAATCCAATTAATCTATTTACAACTATATTAGATATTTTAATAGTTGTATTTTTAGTATATTGTCTTATACGTATTGTTAAAGGCTCAAGAGCTTGGCAATTAATTAAGGGAATTACATTTTTGATTATAGCAACTTGGCTTAGTGGGTTATTAAAGTTGAATATATTAAATTCAATATTAACAGGCATAATGAATTGGGGTGTAATTGCAATTATTGTAATATTTCAACCAGAATTAAGAAGAGCTTTAGAGCAATTAGGAACTAATAAAATTACAAAGTTTTTTGGATTGAATAGTGATTTGGCTACTAGAACAAAAGAAGATATTTATAAAATAGTAATTGCAGCAAAAGAACTTTCAAATACAAAAACAGGGGCATTAATTGTAATTGAAAGAGATATTAATATTCAAGACATTATAGCAACAGGAGTACCAATGGATTCAGAAGTTTCGCCACAACTATTAGTTAATATTTTTGTTCCTAAGACTCCATTACATGATGGTGCTGTGGTCATTAGCAATAATAAAATTGCAGCTGCAGCTTGTGTATTACCTTTGGCTGATAATCCAGATATAGCAAAGGAGTTAGGAACTAGACATAGAGCAGCAATTGGAATTTCCAAGGAATCAGATAGTATTACTGTAGTTGTATCAGAGGAAACAGGTAAAATATCAGTAGCAAAAGATGGAACATTAATTGCAGATGTAAGAGAAGACGCATTGAAAAAAATATTAATTAGTAATGTAGTAACAAAAAGATTTGCAGAGAGAAACACCAAAAATAGTAGTACTTTTTCTAAACTAAAACAAAAAATGTCGAAAGTAAGAGATAAAAAAGAAGATTAAGTCGCTTAAGTAAAAGCGACTTTTATATATTTCTGAAGTTTGAATAATAAATTAAATGGAGAGTAGTAATGAGAAATATAAAGTTGACAATAGAATATGATGGAAAAGACTTTAATGGATGGCAAAAACAGTCTAAAATCAATGGTTTGAACATATTTTGATTTTATTTCAAAGTGGTTCAAACCATTGTTATATCTATGTTTTTAATTTTCAATATATTTTCAAATAAATATAAAATATTTTAAAAATAATTCGTACGGCTGTACTCGTGGCTGTACAGATATATGCTCAAGAGTCAAGTATCAAGCCATTTTCCTTTAAGTAGTTGTAAGATAAATCAAGGTGTTCCTTTTTAAATTTATCAAAAACCTCACAATAGACATTTAAAGTAGTTGCAACATTTGCGTGTCCCATTATTTTTGCTAAAACGGATGCAGGCATTCCTGATTCAATACATCTAGTTGCAAATGTATGACGGAGCATATGCTGATGGACATCATAACCTTTTCCAATATTATGTTCTTGGCAAAAATATTTAAACATCATATTAACAGTATCTGTACTTATACATTCTTTATTTGAATTGCAAAATAAAAGATTATAATCATTTTGCATATAATATTCAGAGGATAAGTATTCTCTGAATATTTTTTCAATGTGATCATCCATTATTAAATCTCTAATTCCGTTTACTGTTTTAGTATAAGAACCAATTGTTGCTCTATCATCAAATGTACGAGTAATAGTTCTTCTTATATGAATTATTTTATTTTCAAAATCAATGTCATTTATGTCTAAAGCATTTATTTCGCCCATTCTCATACCAGTAAACAAACTTATAAAAATTTGATATTTATATCTAAATTTATTTGCATTTTGCAATTCTGTTATAAGTTGCTTTTGCTCATCAATAGTAAAGGCAGACACAGTTTTAGATTTATTTTTATATTTTTTAGATAAAGGTATTTCAAATTCTAATTGATCATCTAAAAAGTTATAACGCAAAATATTTCTTCTAACTGCTATTTTAAAAGTATTATTAACTATTCCATATATTTTAGCAATAACGGAATCCGAATATTTGGTAATATAAATTAGAAAATCTTTTAAATCTTTTTCCGTTATTTTTTGAAGTTCCATATTAGCAATATAGTGAGTTGAAATATTTTTTAATGTATGTAGTTTGCGAGAATAAGAACTTTCCTTTAATTTATTCATTTTATATGCAGTATCAATAAATTCCTTTGCAATATCATAAAAGGTAACTTTTGATTTATCTACATAAGTATCTGTATTTAATTCAGTAATAATCTTTTCTAATTTGCTTTTTACTTCTTGTCTAGTTTTGCCATATATTGTTTTTCTTTTTCTTTTTCCATTTTTATCATACATTTCAATAGTGTATTCAGTAACCCATACAGTTTTTCCTTTAATTTCTCTTTTAAATATAGTACCTTCGCCGTTTCCACGTTTTTTAGCTGTACCCATAATAAAAACCTCCATTTTTTCTTTGAATAGCACTTGAAAAATGAAGGTTTTTTGTATATAATACAAAAGTAATCACTTTTCAGAGTGGTTGCATCCTTGGATAATGTGTGGTGTCCGCAAAACAATACACATTATCCTTTTTTTAATTGTTATGTGTAATTAAATCTAACATTGAAATAATCTTTTGTGCTTCATTAAAAGCTTCTCTATATTCTTTACTATTTACTTTTGTTGATTTTGTAATTATTGGTATCATTATACAAGGATTATCAAAATCATTTATATTCATTTTAATAACCATTGATTCTATAACTTTTTTAGTTTTCTTTTTTCCAACAATACCTCCAACTGCTCCTGCAACATAACTACCAGTTAGTGCTGTTGCTGCTAAAGCTAAGCCAACACCACCAGAAGTGACTGATGAATCATCTTCTAACAATTCAAAACTATTTAAGTCAGAAAAGTTATAAACTTTTCCTTTAAAGTTATTTATTGCTTTATCTGCTATTATGGATAAACCCATTGTATATACAGCTAAACCTGATCTTAAAAGTCCATGTTTCTTCTTTTGAAATGCATCTGCAGATTGACCTTTTACTTTAAAAAGTTTATTAATACTGTCTACTTGTAAAATATTTAAGGTGTGTGTAGGTTTAAATAAATTTTTTTCCATATATAATATTTCCTTTCCTATTTAAAAGCACTTTTATTTTCTACCTTTATTACTTTTCCGATAACAATAAATTCTTTTTGATTTAATTCTTCAGCAGTACATTTTAATATAGGATAATAAGGATTCATTGCGTGAAATTCTATTGAACCATTATTATCTATAATTTTTCTAATCATAAGTTTATTTTCTAGACGAAAATAAATTGTTTCTCCTGATATATATGTGTCCTGCGGCAAAACATAAGCAACATCGTCTATACCTAAAAGAGGTAACATAGAATCGTCAGTAGAAGTGTATGTCATTATTTGAGTTCTTTCATTATCAGGTATACGATCAATATTTGTGTCAAATCCCATTAACCAAGCTTCATTTATATTAAGAGCTTTAGCCAATATATATATATTGTTTTGTTTTGCCTTATATCTTCCTGAAAGGTACTGACTAATAGTAGCTTTATTTATACCACTTATTTTGGCTAGATCTATGGGTTTCATATTCCTTATTATTAATGCTTTTGATAAACGGTTTGCAAAAGATTCTTGTTCCATAAAACGCCTCCTAGATTCATATTTGAAAATATTATATTACAAAAATGGCTTTTTTGCAAGGTTTTTAAATAAAAAAGTTAGGAATTAGAAACTTTTTTTAAAAAAACTGTTGACATTATATAAAAGTTATTGTAAGATACATACGAAGTTAGGAAATCATAACAAGAAAGGAGATGAAAATCATGGCAAATAGTATATACGATTATAGTAAATTGCTTGGTAGAATTAAAGAAAAATATGGTACTAGAGAGAACTTAATAAATAAAATTACCATATCATCGACTTCATTAAATCTAAGATTGAACAATAAATTAAAATTTGATCAGCAAGACATAAGAGAATTATGTAGAGCATTAGATATTGAAGAAAAAGAAATACCAGATTATTTTTTTAAAGAAAAAGTTAGGAAATCATAACAAGAAAGGGAGGAAAATGAAAGGTAAAAATAAAAATGCGGACACCACACAAAAAGGAGGAAGATTAAATGGAACTACAAGATAATATATTTTATACACCAACCCAATTTGCTGAATTGAGGAATTGTAGTGTACCAACAGCATTAAGTATTTATAATTCACAAGACTTTCCAAGTGAAAATTTTGGAAAAGAAAAGGTAGCATTAGGAAGTGCAATAAGAGAATGGTACAAAAAGAAAAGGTTAAAGGGGGAAGAATAATGAAAATTAATAAGAAAAAACTTACTATAAGAATTTTGGAATTATTGGTTTTTATAGTAGCAATTATATCAACACCAATTGCAATAAAATATGCAACTGTAGCAAGAGGCTATGAAGCAGTTGGAGGAGAATATTTAATTCCATTATTAGGACTAACATTAATAATGTTTATAGAAACAATTTTTGAAGAAAGTCAAGAGATAAAAAGAGGTGAAAAACATGCTGAAAGATAAATTACACGATTGTTATATATGGCACATTATTACTTTAGCAACTATGAAATATAAATTAAGACAATTGAAAGGAGGAAATTAATATGGGATATCAAAAAATTAAAAATCTTATTTCAGATATAGACGAATTTCATAATGAAGCTGAATTAAGAGAAATTTTACAA
Organism: Clostridia bacterium; assembly: GCA_022794055.1. Classification (GTDB taxonomy): domain Bacteria; phylum Bacillota; class Clostridia; order TANB77; family CAG-508; genus CAG-269. The sequence goes on along the minus strand of JAAWEA010000073.1, from coordinate 2,385 downwards.
CAAATTTTATTTATCTGTGAAGATAACTTAAAAAATGAACCATCTACCAGCGTCGAAACTGAAAACTAGATGATTCACAAAAATATTTATATAAATACTTTCTATTTATATTGTAACATAGAAAGTTAGAAAGGACAAGAAAAATGTTGAAACTTGAAAATACAAATCACGACTATTATTGTGAATGTTGGGAAACCAAAAGAACAAGTGAATATGATAGTTGGAAGGAATTTGTTGAAGAGGAATTACCTTATGATTTAGATTACAATTTATTATTTAGATTTGATATTGAATACCACGAAGATTCTGAAGATAAATATTGCGATACATATACTTTAAAATTACATCACGCATTACAAAGACACGGATATGAACAATGGCACGCAGTAATACACAATATCAAAGAAGAAGATTTGAAGGAAATCGAAGAATATCTAAAAAAAGCAAAGACACACTTATTAAATATGTGGAAAGAAATAGAGGAGGAAAAGAAAGATGAGTAATTTATATCAATTAACAAATAATTATGAAACTGTACTTAATATGTTATATGACGAAGAAGTAGATGAACAAATGATATTAGATACATTAGAAGGGATTGAAGGAGAAATTGAAGATAAGGCAGATGGATATGCAAAAATTATAAAAGAACTTGAATCAAAGAAAAACGCTAGAAAAGAAGAAGCAAAAAGACTAACAGAAAGTGCAAAAGTATTTGAAAATAGAGTAAATACTTTAAAACAAAACCTATTTAAAACAATGAAATCTACTGGAAAAACAAAATTTGCAACAGATTTATTTAGCTTTAATATAGCAAAAAATGGTGGAAAACAAACACTTACTATTGATGGAGATGTACCTGAAGAATATACAAAAACAATTATTGAAAATGATACAGATAAAATAAGAACCGATTTAGAAGCAGGAAAAGAATTACCTTTTGCTCATTTAGAGCCAAGAGGAGAAAGTTTGAGGATTAAATAATGAGACAATGTTGTAGTATTTGTGGAAAAGAATTTGAAGGTTATGGAAATAATGCTTATCCAGTAAATAATGGAAGATGTTGTAACAATTGCAATTTTTTAATAGTAGTTACTCGCAGAATGCAGGATTATACAAATAAACAAAAAAAGAAGGAGGGTGAAAAATAATGGGAATACCAGTATTAATATTAGGTGAATCAGGTTCAGGAAAAAGCTGTAGCTTAAGAAATTTTGATAAAAATGATATTGCGATTTATAACATAGCAGGTAAGCCATTACCTTTTAAAAAGCAATTAAACAAGGCAGACAATGTTACATATACACAAATAAAAAGCAATATGCAAAAAGGAACTTTTAAAACTTATGTAATAGATGACTCACAATACCTAATGGCCTTTGAAATGTTTGATAGAGCAAAAGAAGTAGGTTACAACAAATTTACAGATGTTGCATTAAACTTTAGAAGCCTTGTAGATTATGTAATAAAAAATACACCTGCAGATACAATAGTATATTTCTTACATCATACAGAAACAACAGATACAGGAAAAATAAAGGCCAAGACATCAGGTAAGATGCTAGATAATCAATTAACATTAGAAGGTTTATTTTCAATAGTATTACTTTGTAAAACAGATGGCCAAGAGCATTATTTTGAAACGCAAAGTGATGGATATACAACTTGCAAAAGTCCAATGGCAATGTTTGAAGCAAAAATTGATAATGACTTAAAAGTAGTAGATCAGACAATTAGAGAATATTACGAATTAAACAAAAAGGAGGAAAACAAAAATGAACCTTCAAAGAAAAATTGAAAGAAATCAATTAAAGAAGCAATGGAAAGAACACAACAAAGGCGTGGATAAAAGATATAGAGCAGACTTTAAAGGATTTTGGAAATGGTTTCAAAAGAAGAAAAGAGGTGAAAAGTAATGGTAGTAATGATAACTAGTGAAGAATACCAGGAATTAGTAATTAAAGCATACAAATATGATGAATTGCAAGAAACAAAAATGTGTGTAGCAGAAAATAAAACAGAAGAAATAGAATACGAAGGAAAACATTGTAAAACTGAAAAAGAAGCAGACATAAAAATTGAATTTGGAAAATTAGATGGCGAAAACGCTAAAAAAATTATGAAATTTATAGAAAAAATTTAAATTATAAGGAGGAAAAATAATTATGGAAAAACCAAGTGATTATGAAAATGTACAACCAATAACAGATTTTGAAACATTAGAACCAGGAGCATATAAATGTAAAATATTAAAAGTAGAGGAATTAAAGGCTAGTAACGATAAGACATATTTAAAAATTAATTTTGACATTGCAGAAGGAGAAAAAGCAGACTTTTATAAGAAAAAATATCAAGCAGACACAAGAGAAGATAAAAAGTGGGGAG
>JAAWEA010000072.1 GCA_022794055.1 Clostridia bacterium | reverse complement strand
ATTTTTTGTCCTGGACCCTTTTTCCCCTTTTCCCTTTGTCCCTCTTTTTTTCTTTTTTTTTTATCTTTTTATTTCTTCCATAATATAGACTTCAATGATATCTCCTTCTTTAATATCATTATAATTTTCAATTTGAATTCCACATTCAAATCCTTTAGTAACTTCTTTAGCTTCATCTTTAAATCTCTTTAATGTAGCAAGTTTACCTTCATGTATTACTATATTTTCTCTTAATACTCTTACACCTGCATTTCTTTCAACTTTACCTGTTAATACATAAGCTCCTGCAATTGTTCCAACATTAGAAATTCTAAATGTTTGTCTTACTTCTGCATTTCCTATTACTTTTTCTTCATATTTTGGTGCAAGCATTCCCTTCATTGCAGCTTCTATCTCTTCTATTGCTTGATAAATAACTGAATATTGTTTAATTTGTACTTCTTCTTTTTCTGCCATTTCTTTAGCTGCTAGTATTGGTCTAACATTAAAGGCTATAATAATTGCATTTGATACTTTAGCAAGAGTTACATCTGATTCATTAACTGCTCCTGGTGCTGCATGAATTACTTTTACTCTTACTTCTTCATTTTGTAATTTTTCCATAGATTGTTTAACAGCTTCAACTGAACCTTGAACATCTGCTTTTACAATAAGGTTCAAGTTCTTCAAGTTTCCTTCTTCCATTTGCTCAAATAAATTATCTAATGTTACTTTTGTTCCATTACCTATTGCTTTTTCTCTTGCTTCACGTTTTCTCTTTTCAATTAAATGTTTAGCTGTCTTTTCATCTTTTACTTCATAGAATATATCTCCAGCCTCTGGTACCTCTGTTAGTCCCATTATTTCTACTGGTGTAGATGGTCCTGCTGATTTTACTTTTTTACCATTTTCGTTAGTCATTGCTCTAATTCTACCAATAGATGAACCAACAATAATAGTATCTCCCATATCTAATGTTCCTCTTTGTACTAGCATTGTTGCTATTGCCCCTTTTGATTTATCAAGTCTTGCTTCAATAACAACACCTTTTGACTGTTTATTAGGATTTGCTTTTAATTCTAGTACATCTGCTTGTAATATAACCATTTCTAATAATTGATCAATATTAATATTATTTTTAGCTGATATTGGAACACAAATTGTTTCGCCTCCCCATTCTTCTGGTACTAACTCATAATTCATTAATTCTTGTTTTACTTTGTCTATATTAGCATCTGGTAAATCAATTTTATTAATTGCAACAATTATTGGTATTCCAGCTGATTTTGCATGATTAATTGCTTCAATTGTTTGAGGCATAATACCATCATTTGCTGCAACAACTAAAATTGCAATATCTGTAATTTGTGCACCTCTAGCTCTCATTGATGTAAATGCTTCATGTCCTGGTGTGTCTAAGAATGTAATTTCTCTATCATTAATTTTTACCTTATAGGCTCCAATTGCTTGTGTAATTCCTCCAGCTTCTCCACCTATTACATTTGTTTTTCTTATTGTATCTAGTAAAGAAGTTTTACCATGGTCAACGTGTCCCATAACAACAACTACTGGTGGTCTTACTTCTAAGTTTTCTTCTGTATCTTCTGAATCATCAAATAATATTTCTTCATCTGTTACAGTTTGCTTTTTCTTAGCTGTAATTTTAAACTCTCCTGCTATTAAAAATGCTGTATCAAAATCAATTTCTTGATTTATTGTAGCCATAATTCCATATCCTAATAATTTTTTAATAACATCTGCTGTTGTTTTTTTCATTTCTGCTGCTAACTCTTTTACAGTTATAGAGTCTGGAATTTCGATTTCTGTCAATTCAAATATTTTTTGTTTATTTCTTTCTTCATTTCTAATTGGTTTTTTCTTACCTTTTCTACCTCTTTGTGTTGTTAAATCATAATAATCTAACATTCCACCTTCTTGTTCATCAAACATATTTGATAATTTATTAGTTTGTTTTAATGATTTTAATTTTCCTTCATCAAAACTACTATTATCATTTTTTCTTGATTTAGATTTTTTGTTTTTATTATCATCAAATTTGCTATTTAATTTTTGCTTATCAATATTTTTACTATAATCTCTAACAACTTCTTTTTCAACAGTATCAGTAGCCATAATGTTTTTAATATTTTTCTCTAATCCTTTTTCATCTAAAGTTCTTCTATTATTATTAAATCTGTTTCCATTATTATAGCCACCATTATTATTATTTCTGTTATTATTAAAATTATTATTATTATTATTTCTAAAACCATTACTATTAGAATTATTGTGATAATTACCTTTATTATTGTAGTTATTTCTATTATTATTATTATTGTAGTTATTATTGTAATTATTTCTGTTATTAGGTCTATTAGAATTATTAGAATTTCTATTATTAAATTTATTCTCTTTTCCTTCTCTTTGCGTTTTTTCTACTCTATTAGATGGTTTCTTTACTAGCTCTACTTGCATTTTATTATTATTATCCCCTTGTTTTTCATTTTCTGTTTTAACTTCTTCATATTGTTTTTCTGGTTCTTTTTGTTGTTGCTTCTCTTGTTGTTTTTCTGGCTCTTTTTTTAATCCAAATAATTCATCAACAGTTTTAGGTTTATTAGGTTTATTTCTATAAACAATATTATAATCTTTATTTTGTTTTCTTTCTACAAATCCTATATTATTTCTTGTTTCTTGCCTTTTATCTGCTTGTTTCTTTTTTTCTTCATCTGCTACAATTACTTCTCTTCTTATTATTACATGTGTTTTTTCTTCTTTTTTTTGTGTTGTAGATGTTGATTTTTTTTGATCTTCATTTTTAGAAAAACTATTTTCAATTTTTCTTGCTTCCTCTTCTTCTACTCCACTCATATGACTTTTTACATCTATTTTTAATTTTTGTGCCTTTTCTAATACTTCTTTACTGGTTAAGCCTAGCTTTTTTGCTATTTCATGAATTTTTATCTTACCCAATAACATCACCCCCATTATATTTTTCTAGTATTGATTTTGAAAAATTTACATCTTTAATTCCTAAAATTGCTTTATTGTTCTTGCCAATAGATTTACTTAAACTTTCAATTGTTCCATAAATTATTATTGGTAATTTATATTTTTTACATATTTCTTTAAATTTTTCTTTAGTTCTATCCGAACTCTCTTCTGATAAAATTACTAAATTTACTTTTCTTTTTATAATTGATTCTTCTACACTATCAGCTCCAAAACTGACTTTTCCTGCCTTCATAGCTAATCCTATTAGGCCTAATATTTTATTATTTATCAAGAATAGCACCTCTTAAACTTTCATAAATTTCTTGTGGTATTGATATTTCAAAAGTTTTCTCTAGTCTTTTGCTTTTTATTAACTTTTCTAAACATTTTTCATCATCACAGATATATGCTCCTCTACCATCTTTTTTTCCTGTTCTATCAATTGTTATCTCATTTTCTTTATTTTTAACAATTCTTATTAAATCTTTTTTATCTTTTTTCTCATTACATCCTATACATGTTCTTTGTGGTTGTTTTTTCATTGCACACACCTTCCCTTTTAATCTATGCTTAGAAATTGTTTAATATCACGTTTTATTCTTCTACTTCTCCATTTGATTCATTTGGTTTATTTTGTAGAATTTCTCTAAATTGTGATTCTGATTTAATGTCTATTTTCCAATTTGTAAGTTTTGCTGCTAATCTTGCATTTTGTCCTGCTTTTCCTATAGCTAATGATAATTGATCATCTGGAACAATTACTTCTGCAAATTTTTCTTCTTCTTTTATATCTACTGCTAAAATTTGTGCTGGAAGTAATGCTGATGCTATATATATGCTTGGATCTTCATCCCATTCAATAACATCTATTTTTTCACCATTTAATTCATTTATTACATTTTGAATTCTTACTCCCTTATTTCCTACACAAGAACCAACAGGGTCTATGTTAGGATCTGGTGAGTATACTGCTACTTTACTTCTTGCTCCTGCATCTCTTGATATACTTTTTATTTCAATTAATCCTTCATATATTTCTGGTATTTCAAATTCTAATAATTTTCTTACAAAATCTGGGTGACTTCTTGAAATCATAACTTGTGGTGCCCCTTTTAATCCTCTTTCAACATCAACTATATAAGCTTTAATTTTATCATTAACCTTATATTTTTCTGTTGGGATTTGTTCTTTTGATAACATTATTCCTTCAATTCTTCCTAAATCTACAACTACAATGTTTCTGTCAGCTTTCTGAATAATTCCTGAAACAATTTCGCTTTTTCTTTCACTATATTCATTAAAAATTAAGTCTCTTTCTACCTCTCTTAATTTTTGCACAATAACTTGCTTTGCTGTTTGGGCAGCAATTCTTCCAAAATCTTTAGGGACAATTTCAACTTCTATACTATCATCTATTTTTAAATCTTTATTTATTTTTTGTGCATCTTTTAAAGATATTTCTGTTACTTCATCTCGTACATTTTCTACTATATCTTTTATAGAATATATATGTGTTGCACCTGTTTGCTGGTCAATATCTACTTTTACATTTTCTAATGCGTCAAAGTTTCTTTTATAAGCTGTAACTAATGCTGTTTCTATTGATTCTAATACATATTCCTTTTTAATTCCTTTTTCTTTTTCTAATTCTTCTAATGCTAATATTAATTCTTTATTGTCAATAGCTTTCATTTTTTATTCCTCCTTTATTAATTAAAACCTTACCATTGATAAACTGTTTTTATTTGTGATATGTTTTTTCTTTCTATTTTAAGTTCATTCTTATCTTGTTTTATTTGAATATAATTATCATCATATCCTAATAGCTTTCCTATATATTCTTTATTACCATTTTCATCTTTTTTGAATAACTTTATATTAATTTCTTGCCCTATATTTTTTTCTAAATGTTTGTCTTTTCTTAAAATTCTTTCTATTCCAGGTGATGAGACTTCTAAAAAATATTGTTCTTTAATATAATTTTCTTCATCTAAAATATCTGTAATTGCATTGTTTACTTTTTCACAATCGTTTAAGTCAATTCCATTTTCTTTGTCAATATATATTCTTAAGAAATAATTTTTTCCTTCTTTATCATATTGTACATCATATAGTTCATATCCTATTTTCTCTATTATAGGTGTTATTAATTTTGTTACTCTTTCTTCTATGTTTGCCAATTTTTACCTCCTTTTTCAAAAAGTAAGAGTGGGATTTGTTCCCACTCTTGACTGTCTCATAAGTTATTTTTATTATTATACCCAATTTATGGTAAAAATGCAAGCTTTTTTAAATCTTTTTTATACTTTTTCTACTTCTTGAATATTTGTATCTATTACTTCATTTATTTTTATATCTCTATTATGTGTAATTTTTTCCCAATTAGTTTGTCTTTTAAATAAGCATTTTATATTAATAACAATCCAACTTCCCATAAATAATGGATATGTGAAAAATCCTTTTAGCATTGGTTTTAATGGTTTTCCATCTATATACATAACTAATGCTGCTGTAAGTGATGGTAATACAAATGTTGGTACTAAATACATTAGTAAGTTTTTAAATAACTCTAATCTTGTCATTCCGTCTAATGCATATAATGCAAAGTTAGATAGTAATAATAAAACTGTTAATATAAACATTGGTGTACTTCCAACTATATACATAAGTCCGTCAAAATTAACTAGTGTTTTATGTTCTTTTGCAGCTTCTGCTAATTTTCCTGTATATTGTTTTATACATTGCATGTGTCCAACTGTCCATCTGCTTCTTTGAGACCAACTTTGATTAAATCCTGTTGGTTGTTCATCATAAACGATTGCCTCTGTAGCCCAACCAAGTCTTTTTCCTTTTAGTATTCTTTGTAATGAAAATTCTATATCTTCTGTTAATGTTACTGTTTTCCATCCGCCATTTTCTTTTATTATATCAAATTTTACCATAAATCCTGTTCCATTTAATAATGGTGATAGTCCAAGATTATATCTTGCTAAATGATAAAATTTGTGCATTGTCCAATAAAATAGTGCATATCCAGAAGTAATCCAGTTGTCTGTAGGATTTTTAATGTCTCTATATCCTTGAACTACCTCTTCACCTTGGCATAACTTTTTATTCATTGCTGTTAAGAAATTTTTGTCTGCTATATTGTCTGCATCAAATATACATACTGCATCATATTGTGCATTTTCTTCTATTTTTTGCCCTAAAAACCAATCTAGTGCAAATCCTTTTGTCTTTTTAGTTTCATCATATCTTTCATATACAATTGCTCCTGCATTTCTTGCTAACCTTGCTGTATGGTCAGTGCAGTTGTCTGCAATTACATATATATCATAAAGTTCTTTTTCATAATTTTGATTTTTTAAACTTTCTATTAGGTTTACTATTACTTCTTGTTCGTTATGTGCTGGTATTACTGCCATGAATTTGTGTTGTTTATTTACTTTTAATGGTTTTTCTTTTAATTTTACTAATGAGCATAAACTAATTATAAATTGATATATCCAAAATATTGTTACAATCCATACAATTGCTTCTCTTAGTATATAAACATAATCCATTTTTCTTCCTCACTTTTTTTCTTTTATTTTCATATTTATTATTCCACACTTTTTATTATACTATTTTTGGAAATTTATTGCAACTTTTTATTAAAATTTTTTTTTATTTTTCATATTGTAATATTAATTCTCTGTTTTTTATAGTTTTTTATAGTGTTATTATTTTTATTTTACTATAAATCTTACAAATTATTAATACACTATTGTAAATAATTTTTTCTATATAACAATATTATACTTTTTTTTGGATATACTATTTTTATAAATTTAAAATGTATACAGAATTCATTTTATGAATTCTGTATAAGTTATCCGTAATTCACTAAAGCTCAAACGGCTAACTTAAAAAAAGGAGAATAACATGCAAAATCAAAAAGAAGAATTAGATATAAAAGAACTTTATGGAAAAAACTGTATTTTACCAAAACAAGAATTTATTTCAAAATACAATATAAATGGTTTAACCACAAGTGAAGCCCAAGATTCAATACATAAATTGGGTCTCAACCAAATAAGTCAAGCAAAGCCTAAGAAATGGTATCACTATTTTTTTCAAAGCTTTTTTAGTACATTTAATCGTATATTATTAGGAATTATTTTGGTATTATTTTATACTGATGTTTTCTTACCTGAAAAACCAAGTTATGCAAATATTATTGTAATTTTAGTATTAGTAACAGCGAGTACTTTTTTAGAATTCTTTGAAGAATATCGTTCTAATAAAGCTGCTGAAAAATTGAAAGAGCTTGTTGCAACAACTTGTCTTGTTATTCGTGATGGAAAAGAAATAAAAATTCCTATAAAAGAAATTACTTTAGGAGATATTGTCCTTCTTTCTGCTGGTAGTATGATTCCAGCTGATTTAAGAATTATAGAATCAAAAGATCTTTATGTTGGTCAATCTACATTAACTGGAGAATCAGATGCAGTAAAAAAAGTTGACACTTCTGAACTTAAACTAGAAGAAATCAACTCCATTACAGACTTAGATACAATATGCTTTATGGGAACAAATGTAATTTCTGGAAGTGCAAAAGCTATTGTAATTAAAATTGCAGACAACACATATTTAGGAAAAATTGCTCATACTTTAAATTCTGGAAAGCCTCAAACTGCTTTTCAAAAAGGTGTTCAAAATGTTAGTAAATTGTTAATAAAATTTATGCTTGTAATGATTCCAATTGTATTTATTTTAACTGCTTGGAAACATGAAACTTTAACTGCCTTTACTTTTGCAGTTGCAATAGCAATTGGTATTACACCTCTCCTTTTACCTGTTATTTTATCATCTAGTCTTTCCAAAGGTGCTGTTAGAATGTCAAAAAAGAAAACAATTGTAAAATCTTTAGATTCAATTCAAAGTTTTGGAGCTATGAATATATTATGTACAGATAAAACTGGAACTTTAACAGAAGACAAAATTGTTCTTGAAAAATATTTAGATATAAATGGAAACGAAGATATGAGAGTTCTAAAACATGCTTTTTTAAATTCTTATTTTCAAACTGGTTTAAAAGGAAATATTGATGAAGCTGTTATAAATCGTGCTAATGAACAAAATCTTAATGAAGTAATATCAAAATATAAAAAAATAGATGAAATTCCTTTTGATTTTTCACGTAGGCGTTTATCTGTTATTGTTTCGGATGAAAATAATAAAAAACAAATGATAACAAAAGGTGCTGTTGAAGAAATTTTAAATATTTGTTCAAGTGTTGATGAAAATGGTTCTGTTTCTCCTATCACAAAAGAGATTAAAGAACATATCAAGAAAATTAGTACTTCTCTTAATAAAGAAGGATTAAGAGTTGTAGCAGTTTGCCAGAAAAATGATATTAATAATGTTGAGACATTTGATGTATCAACAGAAAAAAATATGATTTTAATAGGTTTTATAGGTTTTCTTGATCCTCCAAAAGAAAGTGCTAAAGTAGCTATACATCGTTTAAATGATTCTGGAATAAGAGTAATTGTTTTAACTGGTGATAATAGTGAAGTTACAAGATGTATTTGTGAAAAAGTTGATATAAATTCGAAGAGAATTGTCTTAGGTAGTGATATAGATAAACTTTCTGACCAAGCAGTAATTAGAATTTTAAAACGAACAAATATATTTGCTAAGCTTTCTCCTATCCAAAAAGCAAGAATTATTAGACTTTTAAAAGAAGATGGAAATATTGTTGGATATATGGGTGATGGAATTAATGATAGTCCTTCTCTTACTAATTCTGATGTTGGAATTTCAGTTGATACTGCTGTTGATATTTCAAAAGAGTCTGCAGATATCATTTTGCTAGAAAAGGATTTAAATGTTTTATTAGATGGTGTTCGTGAACGGTAGACATACTTTTGCTAATATAATTAAATATATAAAACTTGCTGTAAGTTTTAATTTTGGTGAGGTTACTTCTGTAATTATTGCAAGTGTTCTCCTTCCTTTTTTACCAATCACTCCAATTCAATTGCTAGTTCAAAGTTTATTATATGATCTTGGACAACTTACTCTTCCTTATGATAATGTTGATATCGAATATTTAAGCCATCCTAAAAGGTGGAATATTAAAAGTTTAAAGCATTTTATGCTATTTATGGGACCTCTTAGTTCTTGTTTTGATATGATTGTTTTTGCTTCTATTTGGTTTATATTTAATATTAGAACTGCTGCAACATTTCAAACAATTTGGTTTTCTTATGGAGTTGTGTCTAATTTAGTAGGTATGCACATAATTAGAACTGCAAAAAAACCTTTTATTGAAAGTAATGCAAGTAAAGTTGTTTGGTTTTCTTCTGTTATTTTGAGTTTGGTTGCCATCATTGTTCCTTATACTGGATTAGGCTCTATAATTGGTCTTGTATCTAATCCACTTTCATATTTAAGCATTGTAATTATTGTTCCTATCTTATATTGCTTTGTTGCTTTATTTGCTAAGAAAATTTATATTAGAAAATATGGAGAATGGATTTAGTTAATTTTCCAAAATTAGTAATTAATCAATTTACTTGTTTGATTAACTTAGAAAAAAAGAAGAGGCTTGACCCTCTTCTTTTGCTTTTTATAATTATTCTGCTGATTCTTCTGCTTCTGGAGCTTCATAAGCTTCTAAAATAGCTTTTTGAATTTTTTCTCTTGTCTCAGCATTAATTGGATGAGCTATATCTCTGAATTCTCCATTTGGAGTTTTTCTGCTTGGCATAGCTATGAATAATCCGTTTTGGCTTTCGATAACTTTAATATCGTGTACTGCGAATTCATTATCGAATGTTACAGAAGCAACAGCTTTCATTCTGTTCTCTGAATTTACTTTTCTTAAACGTACATCTGTTATTTGCATTGTGGTGCACCCGCCTTCCTTAAGTTTTATTTTGTACATATTAGTTTACTCTTATGTACTTACATTATTATTCTCCATAAAAAATTTTTTTCCTTCTTTTTTTTACATTTTTTTATAATTATTTTTTATTAGAAAAATATTCATCTTTTTCTTTTTTAGTACTATTTATTTATAAAAAAACATATATATTTTAAATAAGTAAAACTTTATCAAAATAACTTGTAAATTTAATAAAAAGTATTGAATTTTAAAGTAGTTCATTATATAATTTATCTGTTATGAATTTTTTAAGGAGTGAATCTAATGCCAAATATAAACAATATAAGAAAATATAAAAATATACACATGATTGGAATTGGTGGAATAAGTATGAGTGGTATTGCAGCTATTCTTACTAATTGGGGATTTAATGTTACTGGTTCAGATTGGTCTCAATCTGAAGTAACAGACAAATTGAATGCTCTTGGTATAAAAGTTACTATAGGTCATAATTTAGAAGATGTTTCAAAATCAGATGTCATTGTATATTCAGCTGCTATTAAGAAAGATGATTCTGAAATGTTAGAAGCAAAAAGACTAAACATTCCAACTATTGAAAGAGCTGATTTTTTAGGAGAACTAACTAGGTGCTTTAAAGACACTATTTGTATTTCTGGTACACATGGAAAAACCACAACAACCTCTATGGTTGCTATGTGCTTTTTAGAAGCTTCAAAAGATCCTAATATTCAAGTTGGTGCTTTTTTAAATTCTATTGATGGAAATTATAAAGTTGGTAATAGCGAACACTTTATTATTGAAGCTTGTGAATATGTAGAAAGTTTTTTAAAGTTCAGTCCAAAAGCTGAAATTATATTAAACATAGACAATGACCATTTAGACTATTTTAAAACTTTTGACAATATAAAAAATGCTTTTATAAAATATGTAAAAATATTACCTAATAATGGTTTACTAGTTATTAATGGTGATGATAAAAATTGTTTAGATTTAAAGCAATATACAAATGCTAATATTCTTACCTATGGAATTGAAAATACAAATACTAACTTCTATGCTAAAAACATACATTTTGATAATGATGGTTTTCCAGAATTTGATATATATAAAAACAAAGAATTATTTGTAACAATAAAATTATCTGTACCTGGAATTCACAATGTTTTAAATTCATTATCTTGTATAGCATTATGTGATTACTATGGTATAGATAAAAAATATATGCAAACTGCCTTAAAAAAATTTACTGGTGCTCACAGAAGATTTGAATTTAAGGGAAAATTAAATGGTTCTAGTATTTATGATGATTATGGACATCACCCTACTGAAATACTTGCTACTTCTAAAGCTTTAACTAGTAAAAAACACAATAAATCTTGGGTAGTTTTTCAACCTCATACTTATAGTAGAACAAAAAATCTTTTAGATGAATTTGCCAATGCTTTGACAAATTTTGATAATATTATAGTACTTGATATATATGCAGCAAGAGAAACTAATACATTTAATATTTCATCTAAAGATTTAGTAGACAAAATTATTTCTTTAGGGAAAAACGCTAATTATATTCCTAATTTTGATGAATGTGTTACTTTTTTAAAAAATAATGTAACTGAAAATGATATCATTTTAACTTTAGGTGCTGGTACAGTTACTGAAATTGGTCCATTATTATTAAAAAAGTAGAAATGGAAAAAGGGAAAAAGGGTCCAGGACAAAAAATCCCTCCTACCTCTATTGAATATTTCGATAAAGGTAGGAGGGATTTTTTGTCCTGGACCCTTTTTCCCTTTTTCCATTTCTATTTTTTACTTAACACTTTTCATTTGCTTCAACATTATATCCCCAAAGACGCCATATCCTTCACTTGGATTATTAACTAATACGTGAGTTACAGCACCTATAAATTTTCCATTTTGTATAATAGGAGAACCACTCATTCCTTGAATAATTCCTCCTGTTTTATCGAGTAATCTTTTGTCTGTAACTTTAATTAGCATACTTTTATTATCATAATTATTATCTTTATATATTTTTTCTATTTCTATTTCATACTCATCAATTTTTCCATTTTCCAATGAACATAAAATAGTAGCTTTTCCTGTTTGAATTTCATCTCTTAAAGCTAGTTCCATCTCCTTAGAACTATCAATATTTAAACTAGAAATATTATCAACTGTTCCATAAATTCCAAATTTTGTATTTTTAAAAATTGTTCCTATATTTTTTTGATTATCAACTGTTCCTTGAATTCTTCCAGGCGTTCCTGTTTCTCCTTTTACTACATTTAATATTTTCGTTGTTACAAATTCTCCTGAAGAAATATCTATTAATTGTTCTGTATCAATATCAGTAATTCCATGTCCTAATGCTCCAAAACTTTTAGTTTCTGGGTCATAAAAAGTTACAGTTCCAACACCTGCAGCACTATCTCTTACCCACAATCCTAATTTATATTCTGAATTACTGGTTTGTACAGGTTTTATTGAACATTCTGCTGTTTTTTGATTATGAATATATTTAATAGATATTTCTTGACCACTAGAAGCATTTACATTTTTTACTAAGTCTTCTGTGTTAGCAATTTCTTTGCTGTTTACTGAAATAATTGTATCTCCTTCTTCTATTCCTGTACTTTCATAAGGCTTATATTTTTTATTGTCTATTCCTTGAATTTCTGACATTCCTACTACTAAAACTCCACTTGTATATAATTTTATTCCTGCTATACTTCCAACTGGAATTACTTTTGTTTTTGGCAATACATTAATATTTACATCTTTTAAAATTATATTATCAAATAAGCTTATTTTAGCTGTCTTTTTACCTACACTATTCATTACATTACTTGAATTGTTTGATATAGCCTCAATTACTTTATCTTCTTGTATGAGATTCACTTTCAATCCTAACATTGTTTTTAAGTTGATAGTTTCTCCTTCAAATATAACTATATTATCTGGTATTGATTGCATATAAACCACATAAATATATAAAATTAATAATAAAACTATCATTATTATTTTCCATGTTATTTTATGCTTTTTCAAGTCTTTTCTCCTTTTTATCTTTTCTTATTAGTATTAACTATTTAAAATGTTTTATACAAAACAAAAAAAACAAAGACTCTAATTTAAATCTTTGTTTTTTAATTTTATAATTTTTGTCTATATAATCCATATCGTTCTCTGGCTAATGCTGTATAATAAATATTTTGTAATTCTTGAGAAACATAATTTTGTATATATTCATTTAAGTCTCCACTATAATCTTCTGAAATTCCATTTTGTGTAACTATTGACTCATAGGAAAATATACCTTCTATTGGAAAATAGTAATTTGTTGTATTACTTGTTGAAATGCCTGTTCTTCTTTCTAAATTAACATTAAAAACTCCAATTGCCCCACTAGCAAGTCCAGACAATCCTTCTTCAGTTATTCTATGAATAATACTATCACTTGTTTTTATATAAATAGAATCTGGCATAACTATATCCTCATTTTTGTTATTAGAGATTATTGAATATCCACTATATATTTTTCCACCAATATTTACACCTTGCATAAAGCTTATAACAGATATATTTTCCATTATAGTATCCCAATCAATTTCTTTTAATTTTGGCATTCTAAAATCTGTAGGAACATTTGAAAAATTGTTAAAATTATTAATTATAATTGCTAAATTTCTTTCAATTGAATTTTTTATAACGTCTCTTCTGTGTATATTAAAGTTAGATTGTTGTGATTCTATATTAGAAAAATCAAAAATTCTACCATTTCCAGATAATGTAGTATATGGATTAGTCTCATCGTTTTGATATCTTTCTCCTGTGTCAGGATTAATAAGCTCTGTCAATCTTAACTCATCTAAATGATTATCTTCAATAAACTTTTTTAATTCTATAGCATCCGCATAATATTTTTTTGCATTTTGATTTCCTGATATAAATTTATCTTTATAAGAATCTCCTTGAGGTATTTTTTGTCCATTTATAACAGCAAAAACATTACCACTATTATCCATATAATATTTAGTTCCATTTTCTTTTACACACTGATATTCTCCGTACTCCTCCATTAACATATATTTTTTCTGTTTGTATTTGTGTATCTATTGTTATTCTGCCACTTAAATAGTTATTTATATGATTATCACTTAACAAGTATCCATATTTGCTAATTAATTTTCCATCTATTTCTCCTTGAATCTGAATATAATTATCTAATGAATAAGTAATAACAATATCTGTATGTCCGTTTTTATATCTAGCACTATAATAGACATACGGTTTTAGCCCAAATAGTCTTTGCTGATTTGCATAAGTTCTTGTTTCTGGTTGGATATCTTGACCACTTACATTTTCATAAGGTATTTGTTCTTGCATTTCATTTTTTATATCATTATTAGCAGTTTCATTCCACCAAGTGTTTGTATAAGGTGAATAAATATAATATCCATCATACATTGTGTATACTAAAGCTGGAATAAAATTTTGTAATGTTGTTTTTGTATATCCTAAATTAGAAAAATTCGAAGATATAGAATTAAAAAACGTTTCTATTGAAGCCTCAATATCTCTAATCTTAGAATTAGCATTATCATTAGAAATGGCTGTATCAAAACTATTTATTTGATATGCTTTTACAGCATCAAAAGTTGCATCATTTAATTTAGAATCATATTCTGCTTGTAAGTTAAGTGTTTCAACCCTTGATTGTGTATAAGATGTTAAAATTAATGATATTGGTAAAATTAATATAACAAATATTATTGCTAAACTTTGTATTTTCATATTATATTCTTTCCTTCACTTTATTCTAAAATAGCTTGTAATTATATTACAAGCTATTTTTATATTATTGGAAAGTTTTGTAACTTTCTATAATATACATTACACATAAAAATTGCTTTGCAATTTTTTGCGTAAGAACAAAGATAGAGCATGTAAGTTCTCTAAAAGTTTAAAATTTTAATCATGCCCATTTTGTTCTTTATTTAATTAGTTTTTCCAGTAGTTGTAACTAAGCCTGTTCCTGTTGCAGCAATTATATAAGTATCTTTTCCTATTACTTTATAAAAGAAATTTTTTAATTGTTGGGACATTGTTTGATTTGTATTTTTTACATTAACTGTAAAAATATCTCCCTCTTTTAAAAGATAGTCATTTTCTCTCTCAAGTACTTCTTGAATTTGTGATGTATAAATAGAATAATATATATTTTCAGTAGGTTGATTCAATGATGAAGACTGTACTACTCTTCTACTTGGATTTTCATCAAGCACTCTTACTTCTAATTCCACATTATAAGTATTACCTGTTGAACCTATATTTTGAATAAACTTATTATATTCACTAGAAGTAATTTTACCTGCTTCTTTAACATTATCTGCAAATTCTGTTGTAGCTATTTTTATGGTTAATTGTGAAATATCATCTGTTCTATCTGACATTGTTATTAGTGGAAATATAAACATTAATATAGATGCTAGCGCAATTCCAATAATTGCTGAAAGTATATCATCCATATATTTTCCTCCTTATTGAACCATTCCTGCTTTAGATGCTACAATAGAAACTGTATCATTTCCAACAATTCTGTACATAAATTGTTTCATTTGTTGTGTAAATGTTAAATTTTCATTTCTAACAGTTACAACAACTATGCTTCCTTGTTTTAAATTTTTAGCTCCATTGTCTTCTAATTCTTGCATAATTTGAGTTGTATATTCTGAATAATATACATTTTCTCCTATTTTATCTCTTTCAGTTTGTATCGATTTTTTGCCTGGATTTTCATCTATGTTTTTTACTTCCATTTCAACTCCAAAAACATATCCTTGTGCATCCAAATTTTGCAGAAATTTATCATATTTTGCTTGAGTAATTTTCCCTGTTGATCTTATTTCATCTACAAAATCTGCAACAATAGCTTCTACTTCTGCTTGTGCAGTAGTATCAAATCTATCTGCCATTGTAACTAATGGTACTACAAATATTAATCCTGCTGCTACTATAATTGCTACAACTGTTATTAGTGTATCACTCATATTTTTTCCTCCTAAAATATAATTTACATATATATTATAACATTATTTGATATTTTTTTCAACTTATACTATTGGATTCTGTAGGTTATAATTCTCTTCTCTTGTAAATTTACTTCTGCCTTATTTGGATTATCTTCTGGATAGTATACTCCTAAATACTCTATAATTGTCCTATTTTGCAATCTGTTATATAAAGGGGAAAGATTTTTTAGTTCTACTAAGAATTTTCTTTCAAAACCTAGTTTAGTATTATTTAACAAACTATTGTTATTATTTTCTAATACTTTACTCGAAAAATCACCATATACAATTCCACTTAAAAAAGCTCTTTTCATTTCATTAGTTCCTAAATTAGGATTTGTATATATCTCATTTTTCCCTGTTTCTAAATCTAATGTATATTTAGGAATATCATATTGACCTGTTAACTTATCTTTTACATAAAATAACGGTTCATTTAATCCTTCAAATACTATTTTATATTGTTCTAAATATGCTCTAAATATAGATGGAATTACTGTTTCTAAGCCAACTACTCTTTCTCTATCTATTGTCTGGTAATAATGATTTTCTTCATCTGATATATATTCTGTTTCTCTGTCTTTATAATTTAATATTGTATCTGATGTCTCTCTTACTTGTCCAAAAGCAAAAATAATAATGGAAATTGCTAGAACAAATATTAAGACAGCTCCTGCCATTTTCAATGCTTCTGCAGCGTTTTCCATTATTATTCTCCTCTCAAAACATTTTTAATTTTATTGTTAATCAACATGTATTACTGATACAACTCCACCATTTCCATATTCAAAAGTAACATCATAACTTTGTGTATTGTGTATATTATTTGTTCCAGTTGCTGAAGCAGTACCATCTATTATTGTTGTACCTCCTAACATAAGTTGTACTGTTCTATTAGCATCAACATTCTCATCTAATGCGTTACTAGCAATTACTTCTTGTATTAAATTTCTAACTTCTGATCCTCTTTTGCTACCTTCATATTTTGTGAATTGTGAATTAAATGCTTGGATTTCAGCTTTTGACATTCCACTACCATTGATAGTATCTTGTGCTTGATTTAATATCATTATTCCTAGTGATATAATTAATATAGCTAATAATATAGCACCTGCTATAATTAATGCTTTTGATGCATTCTCCATAATTTTTTCCTCCTT
>JAAWEA010000071.1 GCA_022794055.1 Clostridia bacterium | reverse complement strand
GAAAAATTAAGAGAACAATATCAAAAAGAAGTAATCCCAGCATTAATGAAAAAATTTAATTATAAATCAGTTATGCAAGTTCCAAAACTTGAAAAAATAGTTATAAATATAGGTTTAGGAGATACAAAAGAAAATCCTAAATCATTAGAAAATGCAATGAACGATATTGAACAAATTACAGGACAAAAACCAATAATAACAAAAGCTAGAAAATCAATTGCAGCATTTAAATTAAGAGAAGGTGTTAATATAGGATGCAAAGTAACATTAAGAGCAGATAAAATGTATGATTTTGCATATAAACTATTTAATGTAGCACTTCCAAGAGTTAGAGATTTTAGAGGAGTTTCAGGAAATTCTTTTGATGGAAGAGGAAATTATTCTATGGGAATAAAAGAACAATTAATATTCCCAGAAATTGAATATGATAAAGTAGATAAATTAAGAGGTATGGATATTATATTTGTAACAACAGCTAATTCTGATGAAGAAGCAAAAGAACTACTAAGACTTATGGGAATGCCTTTTAAGTCAAATGTTTAAGCATAGCAAATTGCTGATGACTTATATATAAATGAGCTATAGCGATTTTGTAAACTTATAAAAAACATTGAATATGAGTCAAGGAAGGAGAAAAGTATAGATGGCTAAAAAATCAATGAAAGTAAAACAAGCTAAACCACAAAAATATAGTACTAGAGAATATAACAGATGTAAATTATGTGGAAGACCACACGCATATATTAGAAAATATGGTATTTGCCGTGTATGTTTTAGAGAATTAGCACATAAAGGCGAAATACCTGGAGTAAAAAAAGCAAGCTGGTAATTAGAATTAGCAGTCTTTGCTAATCATAGATAGGCAGGCAAATATAAGGAAATTTGCAATATACTAGGTATGCAAATATAAAAATATTTGATACACATATAAAGAAAAGGAGGAATGAAAGTTGAATATTACAGATCCAATTGCAGATATGTTAACAAGAATTAGAAATGCGAATACATCAAAACATAAAACAGTAGATATACCTGCATCAAAAATGAAAACAGGAATTGCTGAAATATTATTAAGAGAAGGATATATTAAAGCTTTTGAAGAAATCAAAGATGAAAATCAAGGAATAATTAGAGTTACTATTAAGTATGACGAAAAAGGAAACAGAGTAATTGATGGATTAAAAAGAATAAGTAAACCAGGATTAAGAGTATATGCTTCTTGTGAAGAATTACCAAAAGTATTAAATGGTTTAGGAATTGCTATTATTTCTACATCTCAAGGATTAAAAACAGATAAAGAAGCAAGACAATTAGGAGTAGGTGGAGAAGTTTTAGCTTATGTATGGTAGAATACCAGTCAATTATAGATTAAAAGAAGGAGGGATACTTTAAAATGTCAAGAATAGGAAATAAACCTATTACAGTACCATCAGAAGTAAAAGTAACATTAGATGGACAAAAACTTACTGTAACAGGACCAAAAGGAACATTAGAAAGAGAAATACATAGAAATATTTCTTTAGAAATGAATGAAAATATAATTAAAGTAATTAGAAAAAATGACGAACCAGCAAATAGAAGTTTACATGGTTTAACAAGAACTTTAATTAATAATATGATAATTGGTGTAACAAGTGCATATAGTAAAGAATTACAAATAAATGGTGTTGGATATAGAGTTGCAAAACAAGGGAATAATTTAAACATGACTTTAGGATATTCACATCCAGTAATTTTTGAAGCACCAGAAGGAATCACTTTTGATGTACCAAATCCTAATACTATTATCGTTAAAGGTATCGATAAAGAATTAGTTGGGCAAACAGCAGCAGTTGTAAGAAGCAAAAGACCACCAGAAGTATATAGAGGAAAAGGTATTAAATATGCTGATGAAGTTATTAGACGTAAAGAGGGTAAAACAGGAAAATAAATTTAAATAAAGTTAGCTGTTACAGTTTGCAAACAAGGTGCAGATAACCTATTACAGATAACTTTGTTAACCAAGAAATAGGTTAACTACTTTATAAAAGAATTATAGAAAGGAGTAGTAAAAATGGTTAAAAAGACAGATAGAAAAATGGAAAGAAATAGAAGACATCTAAGAGTTAGAAGAAAAGTATCTGGCACACAAGAAAGACCAAGACTATGTGTATATAGAAGCAACACTAATTTATATGTACAAATTATAGATGATGTTAATCAAACAACATTAGTAAGTAGTTCAACTCTAGATAAAGATATAAAAACAAAATATGCAAATAAAGAAGCAGCAAAAGAAGTTGGGGCGATGATAGCTAAAAAAGCAAAAGCTAAAAATATAGAAACAGTAGTTTTTGACCGTGGAGGATATATATACCATGGAGTTGTTAAAGAATTAGCAGAAGCTGCAAGAGAAGGTGGCTTGAAATTCTAAGTATCTATTAAACAAATTGTTTGAAGAACAATGTGTTGTTACAGATACTAGATACAGGAATTATGAAATAATTTTTGTAAACATTATAAAAAAAGCAGAATAAAAAATAATTTCTGCAAACCTTATAAAATGATAAAAAGGAGGAATAAAAAACCAATGGAAGAAAAAAGCGAATTAAAAGAAAAAGTAGTTGCCATAAATAGAGTTGCTAAAGTTGTAAAAGGTGGAAGAACTTTTAGATTTAGTGCAGTAGTAGTAGTTGGTGATGAAAATGGACATATTGGTGTAGGAAATGGTAAAGCTTCTGAAGTTCCAGATGCAATTAAAAAAGCTATACAAGAAGCTAAAAAGAACTTAGTAGAAGTACCAATAGTAAATACAACTGTACCACACGAATATGTAGGAAAATTTGGTAGTGCAAGAGTGTTATTAAAGCCAGCTGCTATTGGTACTGGATTAATTGCAGGAGGAAGCGTTAGACCAGTATTAGAGCTTGCTGGATATCAAAATATAAGAACAAAGGTTATTGGAACAAACAATCCAAGAAACGTTGTATATGCTACAATAGAAGGATTAAAAGCTATGCAAACAGTTGAACAAGTAGCTAAAAAAAGAGGTAAAAAAGTTGAAGAAATTATATAATTCAAAAGTAAAAAAAGTTTAAGGAGGTGCAAGCATAAATGAAACTAGGAGAATTAAAACCAGCTGAAGGAAGAGTTTCAAGAAGAAGAGTAGGACGTGGAATTGGCTCTGGACTTGGAAAAACATCTGGAAAAGGACATAAAGGACAAAAAGCAAGATCAGGTGGTGGAGTAAGAAGAGGATTTGAAGGTGGTCAAACACCATTATATAGAAGATTACCAAAAAGAGGATTCACTAATATTCATGCTAAAAATTATACAGAAGTGACATTAACAATGCTAAATAAATCTAATTCTACTGATGTTACTGCAGAAACATTATTATCAGATGGAATTATAGGAAAAGTAAATGATGGAATTGTAATTTTGGCAACAGGTAATTTAGAAAAAAAATTAAATGTTAAGGCTACAAGATTTACTGCAAAAGCAAAAGAAAAAATTGAAGCTTTAGGCGGAAAGGCTGAGGTGATTTAATTGTTTAAAACAATCAAAAATGCATTAAAGACACCTGATGTAAGAAAAAGAGTATTATATACATTATTATTAATTGTAATATTTAGACTAGGATGCTATATTACAGTACCAGGAGTAAATAGCATAGCATTAAATGAAGCTATGGGAAACAATAATGGAGTAGCAGGATTAATTGATATTATTTCAGGAGGAGCATTTTCAAGATTTTCAGTTTTTGCAATGTCAATTAGCCCTTATATCACCGCATCAATAGTTATACAATTACTAGGGATGATTATACCATCTTTGGAAAGATTAACTAAAGAAGGTGGAGAAGAAGGAAAGAAGAAAATTAATAGATATACAAAAATGTTAACAATTGTATTAGCATTAGTTGAAGCAATTGGAATATTTGTATCATATAAATCTTCACAAGTATTTATAAATACTAATTTTAGTACAGCAGCCTTAGTTGTAATATCTTTAGTAGCAGGAACATCAATATTAATGTGGCTTGGAGATGAAATTAGTAATAAAGGAGTTGGAAATGGTATTTCAATGATAATTTTTGTTGGTATCATTTCAGGATTACCAAGTTTTGTTGGAAGATTAAAAGATTTAATAATAACAAGTAGTGGATTTCAAACAACGGGATTATTAATGGCATTAGGACTTATAATAGGTTCAATCATATTAGTAGCTGGAGTTGTTTTTATACAACAAGCAGAAAGAAGAGTGCCTGTACAATATTCTAAAAAAGTAGTAGGAAGAAAAATGGTGGGAGCACAAAGTACTCATATACCATTAAAACTAGCAATGGCAGGAGTTATGCCAATAATATTTGCATCATCATTTTTGACATTTCCAGCAATGATTATACAAATATTTAATAGTAATATAGCTACTCAGACAGGATTTTTGGCAGGAATATATAAATTCTCAATTGCTACATCATCTTCAAATGTAGGAATTTGGTACTCTATTGCAAATGCACTTGTATATTTATTATTAATTATGGCATTTACATTTTTCTATACTTATGCAACATTTAATCCAGCAGAAGTAGCAAATAATATTAAGAAAAATGGTGGATTTATTCCAGGAATTAGAGCAGGAAAACCAACAACAGATTATTTATCATCAATTATATCTAAATTAACATGGTTCGGAGGATTTTTCTTAGCAGTTATAGCTATTTTACCAATGTTATTAAGATTTACAGGACTAAATATCGCATTTGGAGGTACATCAATATTAATCGTTGTAGGAGTTGCTTTAGAAACTGTACAACAATTAGAATCACAATTGGTAATGAGACATTATAAAGGATTTTTAGAATAAGATATATTGTGGGGAGATATGATATAATCATATCACCCTATAATGATTTTTATAATGTTTATCATAAAGATAAATATTATAAAGATTATTAAAATATATTAATTTAGTAGAGGAGAGTAAGAAAATGATAATGATTATGTTAGGTGCTCAAGGAACAGGGAAAGGTACTGTGGCAGGATTAATAAGTGAAAAAATAGGAATTCCTCAAATATCAACAGGGGATATATTTAGAAAAAATATTAATGAAAAAACACCATTAGGAATTGAAGCAGATAAATATATATCAAAGGGGAATCTAGTACCAGATGAAATAACAGTACCATTAGTTGAAAATGTATTAAAAAGTGAAGAAACTAAAGAAGGAGCAATATTAGATGGATTTCCAAGAACTTTAGAACAAGCTGAAAAATTAGATGAAATCTTAAAAAGGTTAAACAAAAAAGTAGATATGGTAATAAATTTAACAACTCCAAAAGAAGAACTTATTGACAGAATGCTAACAAGAAGAGTATGTACAAACCAAGAATGTAAAGCGACATATAATATAAAATTACATCCCCCTGTAAAAGAAGGAATTTGTGATAAATGTGGTTCACCATTAAAACAAAGAGCAGATGATTCAGATTCAGAAGCAATAAAAAGAAGATTAGAAATTTATGAAGAAAAAACAAGTTCACTAGTAGAATTTTATAGAAATAAAGGAGTACTAAGAACAGAGAAAGTGAGTATATCAATAAATAGAATGGCAAAAGATGTAGCAAAAGAAATTGTAGAAGAATTAAATAAATAATTTTATAAAAGATTGAGGAGACATATTAAAGTGGTAACTATTAAATCAAAGAAAGAAATAGAATTTATGCGTGAAGCATGTAAAGTTGTAGCAGAAACTTATAAGGAATTAGAAAACTATATTAAACCAGGAATAACAACTTTAGAATTAGATCAAATTGCAGAAAAAAAGATGAGAAGTTTAGGAGCAATACCAGCAGAGAAAGGTTATGACCCAGGCATTAAAGGAATTCCTAAATTCCCAGCATCAGTATGTATTTCTATTAATGATGAGGTAATTCATGGAATTCCTTCAAAAAATAGAATTTTAAAAGAAGGAGATTTAGTAAGTATAGATACAGTAGCTCTAAAGAATGGATATAATGGAGATGCTGCTAGAACATTTATTGTGGGAAAAACTTCAAAAGAAAATCAAAGATTAGTAGATGTAACAAAACAAGCCTTTTTTGAAGGAATCAAATTTGCAAAATCAGGAAATAGAATTGGAGATGTTTGCCATGCTATAGGTGAATATGTACAATCACAAGGATTTTCTATTGTAAAAGAATTTCAAGGACATGGAATTGGAAAAGAAATGCACGAGGATCCAGGCATTCCAAACTATGGAAAACCAGGAAGAGGAATAAGATTAGAACCAGGAATGACATTAGCAATAGAACCTATGGTAATTCAAGGAAAACCAAACATTTTGGAATTAGAAGATGGTTGGACAATAGTAACAGAAGATGGAAGTATGGCAGCACATTATGAAAATACAATTTTAATTACAGAAAAAGAGCCAGAAATATTGACAATACTTTAAAAATAATATATAATGTAGGAGTTATTATTAAAATGGAAAAATTATGAAAAAAATAATAATAAATTGCTCTTATAGGAGGGGATATCTTGGCAAAAGAAGATGTTATTGAAGTAGAAGGAGTGGTAACAGAAGCATTACCAAATACAAATTTTAAAGTAGAACTTGAAAATGGACATCAAATATTAGCTCATATTTCAGGAAAACTTAGAATGAATTATATAAAAATTCTACCAGGTGATAAAGTAAAAGTAGAGCTTTCACCTTACGACCTAAGCAAAGGACGTATTATCTGGAGGGCAAAATAAATGCTTGTGTTATCACTTTAGTGATTACAAAGCATTATATACAAAAATAAATTTTATTTATTTTTGTATATCTTATAAATAATACAAAAAATTAACCCAATATAAATAAAGCCATTGGCTAAAAAAATAGGAGGTGCAAAAACATGAAAGTAAGACCATCAGTAAAGAAAATATGCGACAAATGTAAAGTAATAAAAAGAAAAGGGAAAATTAGAGTTATCTGTGAAAACCCTAAACACAAACAAAGACAAGGATAAGTGTTTAAGTACACTAAAACAAGCTTATAACACAAATAGGTAGCGGCTGTGAAATATATTTATAAAATATATATTACATATCAATTTGTGTTTATATATATGTCTTAAAGATATCTAAAGACCCAGATAGCAAGGGTGCATTTCACCTTTAGAGAAAATAGAGACAAATAAATAATGCAAATAAAAATAGTAATTTGCAAACATTAAATTAAAAAGAAATAATTTTGGAGGTGCAAAATAATATGGCTCGTATAGCAGGAGTAGACTTACCTAAAGAAAAAAGGGTAGAAGTAGGACTTACATATATTTATGGAATAGGATTAACAAGTTCTCAAAAGATTTTAGCAAAAGCTGGAATTAACCCAGATACTAGAATTAAAGATTTAACAGATGACCAAGTAAATGATATTAGAAAGGCTATCGATGAATCTTATACAGTTGAAGGAGACTTAAGAAGAGAAGTAGCTTTAAACATAAAAAGACTTACAGAAATAGGATGTTACAGAGGACTAAGACATAGAAGAGGATTACCTGTAAGAGGACAAAGAACAAAAACAAATGCTAGAACAAGAAAAGGTCCTAGAAAATTAGTTAGTAAAAGCAAAAAATAAAATAGATTAAAAGAATAAAAAAATAAAAATGGATATAAATATTCATTTGCATACTGTGTGATAACAACTAAAGCTCAACAATGCACATATTAATACTTTTAATCAATTTTTAGGAATATTAAAAACATCATTTTATCAAAAAATGAAGGAGGGAATTAAAAAAATGGCTAATAATAAAACAACAAGAAAGCCAGTAGCTAGAAGAAATAGAAAAAACATAGAAAAAGGAGAAGCTCATATTCATTCTAGTTTTAACAATACAATTGTTACTATAACAGATACACAAGGAAATGCAATCTCATGGGGAAGTGCTGGAGAATTAGGATTTAAAGGTTCTAGAAAAAGTACACCATTCGCAGCAGGACAAGTAGCTGAAACAGCAGCAAAAGCAGCAATGGAACATGGATTAAAAACTGTAGAAGTATATGTTAAAGGACCAGGTGCTGGTAGAGAAGCAGCAATAAGAGCACTTCAAACAGCAGGTCTTGAATTAAGTAGCATTAAAGATGTAACACCAATACCACATAATGGATGTAGACCACCAAAAAGAAGACGTGTATAAAATTTGTAATTACTATAAAATATAAAAGCAGTTTTTAATAAACAAGTTTACAAGTAAAGCTATGAAAATTGTTTGAAAAAGTATTTATATAGATTTAAAACAATTTAAGAAGTTTAACACAGTAGAATAGTTTTAAAAAATTGCATAAGGAAGGAGAATAAAAATGGCAAGATATAAAGACGAACAATGTCGTAGATGCCGTAGAGAAGGACAAAAATTGTTCTTAAAAGGTGATAGATGTTATACAGATAAATGTAGTGTTGCAAGAAGGAATTATGCACCAGGTCAACATGGTCAAAAAAGAGCAAAATTATCTGAATACGGTACTCAATTAAG
>JAAWEA010000070.1 GCA_022794055.1 Clostridia bacterium | reverse complement strand
TAACATAGTAAGTAATATAGAGGAAAAAGATTTAGAACAATTACAACAAATATTAAAAGATGTTTTTAATAATAGTATAAGTTATGAGAAAGTGCAAAATTTATATAAAATATCTAAAGATAATAAAGATATTCATGTATTAGGATATTATATAAATGATAATTTAGTAGGAACAGTAACTTTAAATATTTTAACATTACCATCAGGAAAAGAAGCAACTATATGGGATTTAGCAATAAAAGATGAGTATAGGAGATTAGGGATTGCAACAAAACTTATGAATAAAGCAGAAGAGATTGCAAAACAAGAAAATATAACAAGAATATGGCTATTTAGTGGATTTCATAGAAAGGGTGCACATGAATTATATAGAAAGCTAGGATATGATGAAAATAGAGATAAAGCATTTGTAAAACAAGTAAAATAAATTTGAAAAGGAATAAATAAGTATTCAAGACGTTCTGCATTTAAAAGTGAGTTAAACGAACTAATTAAAAATGATTATTAAAAATTATGAAAGGAATTTGAAAATATGAAAAATGTAATTATTACAGGTGCTGCTAATGGTGTTGGAAAAGCAATAGCGGATGTATTAAAAGAAGAAAATCTTATACTAATTGATATGATAAACAAATAATTGATAGTATTAATGATATAGAAAAGAATTACCAACAAATTGATTGTTTAATAAATTGTGCAGGAATGTGGATTTCTGGAGATATGTCAAAAACAGAAGAGATACTTTATAAAGAAATGAATGAGTTAAGTAGAATAAAAAAGGTTATTGATACAAACGTTTTTGGAACAATCGCGATGATAAAAAGTATATTTCCTATAATGAAAAAACAAGGACATGGACAAATTATCAATATTAATTCTCAAAGTGGAGTAATGTGCGAGCCACCATTTCCTATATATAATGCAACTAAAACTGGAACAAATGCATTTAGAAAAGCCATTCAAAATGATTTAGCACAAAATAATATAAAAATTACTGATATATGTCCTGGATTAATACAAACTAATTTTTATAAGAGAGCAAATAATGAATTACCAGAAAATGTAATGAATACAGGATTAACTGCAGAAGATGTTGCTAATACTGTAAAATTTGTTTTTACTTTACCATATAAAATAACAATTCCCAGTATAGAAGTAAGGAACATAAAAAATTATTAATGTGATAAATCAAATAAAAACTATAAAAATAGGAGAAAGAATGTCTACTAAGAAAAAAGTTTTAAAATTAATTTATACAACAATTCTGATAATAGAGATATTAATTGTAGCAATATTATATATGCAGAAACCAATAAATGAATATTATAATGAATATATGCAA
Source organism: Clostridia bacterium (assembly GCA_022794055.1). Classification (GTDB taxonomy): domain Bacteria; phylum Bacillota; class Clostridia; order TANB77; family CAG-508; genus CAG-269. The sequence continues at coordinate 24,685 of JAAWEA010000070.1, read as the reverse complement.
TTTTTATTAAAAATATTTTTAATAATTGGATTTCTATTTTTATTATGTATAATTATCTATATATTTGAAAATAGAATAAATAGTAAAAATCAAGAAGAATTAGATGAATATAACATACAATCTAACTTTGATATTGATTTTAGAGATAAAGATATTTTATATTTATCAACAATTTTTAATAAACAACAACCTGGAAAAAAAGAACTATTGTTATTAATTATGCAATTAATAAAGAAGAAAATAATCAACTTATCATGTTATCTAAATGGGAATAAATATCAATATATAATAGAAAAAAGAAATTTGCAATTTAACAATATAACTAATGTAGAACAAGAATTAATAAGCTATTTATTTAAAGATTCATATCGAGTTGATTTAATAAGAAAGATAGATGAAATATATAGTAAAAATAATACAAAAAATATTGTAAATAAATGCAAAGAGTATATTAGCAATTTTGTTACAGTAAAAAAATCTTCAATGAAAAAAATATTTCAGATTATAACAACATTTATTGCTATATTAGTGATATTTGTAGGTTTTTTTATTATGATTTTAGTAAATGTAACAATAAAAAATAGTTATACAAATTCTATAACTATTATAGGAAAATATATGTTATATGGAATAATATGTATAGCAATAGGTTATATAGTAACTATAATTTTAAAAAAAAATAATTTAAGATATAAATATGATAATGATTCTTTTTTATGGATATGTAGAAACTTGATTTTTTTGAATATATTAATAATAACAAGTTTTATTTCTACAAATTATTATTATTTAATACAATTTATAGCATTAATTACATTTATTTTTACAACACTTACAATTATGATAATGTACAATGAACATATCTGTTTATCTAAAAAAGATATAGAAATAAGAAAAAGATTATTTTCATTAAGAGAATATTTTAAAGAAATGAGATATTTAAAAGATAAAGAATTTGGAAATATTATGACATATGAAGAATGTTTAATGTATGGTTTTTTATTTAATATAACAATAAAGATAAATGATGAATTTGATATATTACAAAAGCAATTATTTGATACAGCAAAAAATGAAATCAAATTGTATATAAAATTATTTCAAAGTAATATATTAAAATAGAATGATGAAAGATATTAGAGTTAATATTAGTAAAGCAATTTTAATCTCCAATAAAAATTAATATCAAGAGTAAATAAACTTGTTACACTTATTCTTGATATTATTTCTATTGGGGATTTTGTTTAATTAAAAAAGGAAGTATAAATATATTTTGTAAATATTGATAAAACACTATCAAAAATTGTTAATTTATGATATATAATAAGAAAAAATAATAAAGGAGAGAGAAAATGAAATTTGTGATACAAAGAGTAGAAAATGCAAGTGTAGAAATTGATAAAAAAACAATATCAGAAATAGGAAATGGTTTTTTAGTATTAATTGGAATAACACATAATGATACAAAAGAAACAGCAGACTATTTGATAAATAAATTAATAAATTTAAGAGTATTTGAGGATGAGAATGGAAAACTTAATTTATCTTTAAATGATATAAAAGGAGAATTATTATTAGTTTCTCAGTTTACATTATATGGAGATTGTTCAAGAGGAAATAGACCTTCTTTTACTCAAGCAGCAAATCCTGAATATGCCAATGAATTGTATGAGTATATAGTAAATGAATGTAAACAAAAAATTCAAACAGTAAAAAGTGGAGTTTTTGGAGCTAATATGAAAATAAATCTAATAAATGATGGACCAGTAACAATTATAATGGAAAAATAATTAAAAATAATATTATATGAGGTGATTAAAATGTTAAAAAAGAATGAAATAGCTGATTTTCAGAAAATACCATACTATCCAATTTCTTTTAAATCAGGAAATGGAGCAATATTATATGATTACGATAATAAAGAATATATTGACTTTTTAGCTAGTGCTTCAAGTGCTAATATTGGACATGGCAATAAAGAAATAGCAGATGCTGTATATGAACAAATGTCTAGAATCACACAATATGCTTCTGTATATTTTCCAATGAGAGAGGGAATTGATTTATCCAAAAAGATACTATCTCTTTTAGGAAAAGAAAATATGAGAGTAGCATATAGCAATAGTGGTAGTGAAGCAATAGACTGTGCTATGAAACTTGCTAAAGCTTATACTAAGAGAAATAAAATAATTTCATTTAGAGAAGCTTATCATGGTGCTACTTATGGAGCCATGTCAATTTCTGCAATTAGTTTAAATATGAGAGAAAAAATAGGCACATTAATTCCAGATATATATCATATTGGATATCCAAACTGTTACAGATGTAAATATAAAAAATCAGAAAAATGTAATGAATTTTATTGTTTAGAAGAATTGACTACAGCATTTGAACAATATATACCACCAAAAGAAGTTGCAGCTATATTTATTGAACCAATTGCAGGAGATATGGGACTAGTAGTACCTCCTAAAGAATATATGAAAAAGTTAAGCAAAATATGTAAAGATAATGGAATTCTATTAGTAGTTGACGAGATTCAACAAGGAGTATGTAGAACAGGAAAGTGGTTTTCATTTGAAAACTTTGGGATAGATCCAGATATAATTGTTCTAGGGAAATCTATTGGTGGTGGACTACCTTTGGGTGTAACTATTGCAAATGAAAAAATTATGGATTCTATTTCTGCACCTGCTCATGTATTTACAATGTCTGGAAATTCTACTGTTTGTACCGCAGCAAAAAAACAATTGGAGATTTTTGAACGTGAAAATATAAACAAACAAGTAATAGAAAAAGGCGAATATTTAATGGAAAAATTAAAATTATTAGCTGATAAATATGAAATTATTGGAGAAATAAGAGGAATAGGATTATCTATAGGGATAGAATTAGTAAATAATAAAGATGCTAAAGAAAAGAATTATATAGCTGCTGCTAAAATATCATCTAATTGTATTGAAAATGGTCTTTTACTTACATTTATAGGTAAAAGTACTCTTAGAATTCAGCCTCCTCTTGTAATAACTTACAAACAGATTGATAAAGCTGTAAAGATTTTAGATGAGGCATTTTATAATTTTACGAATAATAAAATTGATGATAATGTACTAAATGAAACTATTGGTTGGTAAGTAAAAAAGCAGAAGTTATTAGTTAATATTAAAAGGAAGGAATAAGAATAGTGAAAATTACATTAATTCGTCATGCAGAAAGTGTTTACAATGAAAAAAGATTACTTCAAGGGCAAGTGGATTGTGAATTAAGTGAAAAAGGATTAAAAGAGACTAAAGAAAAATTGAAAGCTTTTTCAAATGATTTTAATGTTTGCTTTTGTTCTCCATTAAAAAGAACTAAGCAAACTGCGAAGATTTTACTTCCAAATTTAGATGTAATTTATGATAAAAGACTAATGGAGAGAGGACTTGGAGATTGGGAGAATACTCTTTATACTGATGAAAAGCGATTTCTAATGCAGAATAAAACAGTTCCTCCTAATGGGGAGACTTTTAAAGAATTTGATAATCGTATTTTAAGTTTTTTAGAGATGGTAAAAAACAATTATAAAAATGAAAAGATTATAGTTGTTACACATGGAGGAGTTATTTATGCGATTCATAGATTATTAGGATTAAAAGTTAAAGTAATAGAAAATTTAGAAATGGTAACAGTTGAAATTTAATTAGAAATAAGAAATTATGGAGAAATAAATGACAATTTATAAGGAGAGATAGTAATGAAGATAAGAACAGCAAAAAAAGAAGATATCGAAGGAATATGGAATATAGGTAATAATGTCTCAGAGTTTAAAACAGCAGAAAATGTTGTTACATTTTGGCCAAAAGAAATATTAGAAAATTGTATTGATAAAGATGATATTTTATTTTATGTTGTAGCAACAGAGAATAAAATTATTGGATTTTCTATAGTTAATTTGAATAAATCATTAGGAAAAGCAGAAATAGAAAATATTTATGTCTTACCAGAATATAGAAAAAATAAAATTGGTACAGAAATATTAAACGAAATTTTAAAAGAGCTTAAAGATAGAAAATATAATAATGTAAATTGTTTAGCAGATGAAGCAGTAGAATTTTATAAAAGATATGGTTTTACAAAAGGGAAAAATTTTGCATGGATGGATATAGCATTATCAGATGAGTTTAAGAAAAATTAAGTTAAAAGTAAAATAAGTGCATTATTGGCGTTCTTTTATAGATACAAATAATATTATAAAAAGGGAGAAAAATATGAATTTCAAAGATAAAGTATTTTTAATAACAGGTTCGACTTCTGGAATAGGACAAGGAATAGCAAAAGCATTACTAGAACAAGGAGCAAAAATTGTTATTAACTATGCACATAATGAAGAAAATGCAGAAGAAACAAGAAAAATATTTAAGCAATATCAAGATAAAACTTTATTTATAAAAGCTGATATATCAGATGAAAAATCTGTAATAGAAATGTATAAAAAAATAGAGGAAAAATTCGATAAATTAGATGGATTGGTAAATAATGCAGTTTATGATAAGATTTTTAAAATAGAAGACTTATCAGTAGAAGAGTTTAGAAAAGAATTAGATGTTAATGTTATTGCAAGAGCGATGTGTATAAAATATGCAATTCCACTACTAAAAAAATCAAACATGCCTCGAATTGTAAACATTGCATCAAGACTAGGAACAAAACCAATGGAAGGTTCTGTTGCATATTGCACAAGTGAGGCTGCTACTATAATGTTAACTAAAATGTGTGCACTAGAATTAACCAAAAAATATAATATAAAAACAAATACTGTAAGCCCATCTATGACGTTAACACCATTTGCTAAAAAGAGTTATACAGAAGAGGAAATAAAACAAACTGCAATGAAAAATCCAAGTGGTAGATTAGGAGAAGTTGAAGATACAGTAAATGCAGTATTATTTTTATTAAGCGAAAAGGCGGATTATATAAATGGAGAAAATCTTAATGTTAATGGTGGAATTTTATTAATATAAAATGGATTGGAGAATTTTAACTGGATTTGTGATGTTAAGGAAGGATTGTGATTTTAAATGGATAAACCAATAAGAAAAGCAGTAAGGTGTTATTTGATAAAAGATAATAGGGTAGTAGTTACAAAATATAAACAGGGAAATAAAAAAGAAGGATATTATGAAATACCAGGAGGAAAAATTGAAGAAGGAGAAATTCCAACCCAAACAGCTATTAGAGAAATGAAGGAAGAAACAGGAATAACTGTTAAAAATCTAAAATATAAAGGAATTATGACAGTAGAATATCCAGACAGAAAATTTGTATTTGATACTTTTAGTACAAGTGAATATGAAGGAGAACCACAAGAATTTGAAGAAAATTCATCCGAATGGATAAATATTAAAGAATTGTTGCAAAAAGAGAAAATATTGTCTAATATAATGATTTTGGATAGATTTTTTATAAAAGGTTTGATAGATGATAATTATAATTTTAATATGTATATAGCAGTAGATGAACAAGAGAATATTTTAGATGTAGATTATAGTTTAGAAGAAAATAAATAGGAGAAATAAAATAGAATTAAAATACAGATTTGTAAATATAATAAAAAGGAACAAACAAAAATCCCTCTTAATAAAAAAGAGGGATTTTTTGTCCTGGACCCTTTTTCCCTCTTATTTTTTAAGAAAGAAGTTGAATTTTGTTGTTAAAATGCAGTAAATATGATATAGTATAGGTAAAAAATGGAGGAAAAAATGAAGAAAAAAAATATAGAAAAAATAAAAGAAGAAAACAAGAAAAAAGGAAAAAAATTCATACAAGAATTTAAGGATTTTGCATTAAGGGGAAATGTTATAGATTTAGCAGTAGGTGTCTTGATAGGAGGAGCTTTCCAAACAATAGTAAAATCATTTACAGAAAACATAATATCTCCGATATTAGGATGTTTAAGTGAAGTTAACTTTTCGGAATTTGAAATAAACATAGGAAAATTAAAACTAACATATGGAGCATTTATAACAGATGTAATTAATTTTATAATAATGGCATTTGTAATTTTTATAGTAGTAAAAGTAATGAATAGATTAGCAAAAATAGGAACAAAAGAAGAAAAGAAAGTAGAGGAAAAAACAACAAAGACTTGTCCACATTGTTGTAGCGAAATAAACATAAAGGCAAATCGCTGTCCACATTGTACTTCTGAATTAGAAGAAATTAATAAAGATATTTCTGATTGTGAAAAAACTATATAATTATTAAGGAGAATAAAATGGAAGAAGTAATATTTGTAACACATAATAAAGGTAAAATAGTATCAGCAAAAAAACATTTAAAAGAAGTTAATTTCAAAATATATGAATATGAATTAGAAGAACCTAGAAGTGATGATATAAGATATATCTCAAAATATAAAGTAATGGAAGCTTATAAAATGGTAAATAAGCCATGTATTTCATTAGATTGTGGTTTTTGGATAGATGAACTAAAGGGATTTCCAAAAGCTTATGTTAATTTTGCACTAGAAACAATAGGAATAAATGGAATATTAAAATTGATGGAAGGAAAAGAAAAAAGAAGTTGCAGATTTACGGAATGTTTATCTTACTATGATGGAAATGAATTACATCAATTTATGGGAAAACATGAAGGAAATTTGACTAACGAAGTATTAGGAAAAGACACAGAAGAAAAATGGTCAAATTTATGGTACATATTTAAACCTCTTGGATATGACAAGACTTTAGCACAAATGACATCTGAAGAAAGAACAAATAGAATAAAACATGAATCAGTAGATTCTTTTAATGAATTTGCAAAGTGGTATAGGAATAAAAATTAGGAGGGAAACAATTAGTGAATATTATAGAAATTTATAATAAATATCATTTACCAGAAAATTTACAAATGCATATGTTAAGAGTGGCAGCATGTAGTAATTTAATAATAGATAATTGGAAAGGCCCTCAAATAGATAAACAAGCTATTATTAGGGTAAGTTTACTGCATGATATGGGAAATATGTTAAAAATACCAGAAGATTTTTCAAAAGACGAAGAATTTTTAAAAATAAGAAAAAAATATTTTGAAAAATATGGAACTAATGAACACGAAGCTAATTTGGAAATTGGAAATAAAGAAGGACTATCAGAAAAAGAAATTGTTATTTTAAATGGAAAAAGATCAAGAAATAATGAAGAAACACTGTTATCTAATTCTTATGAAATAAAAATTTGTGCTTATTGTGATCAAAGAGTGGCTCCTAATGGAGTTGAGGGAATAAAAGATAGATTAGAAAATGCAAAAGTAAGGTATAAAAATAGACCATTATCAGTATGGTCTAATGAAGAAAAGGCTAATCATCTAATTGAGTGTGCTTTAGGTATTGAAAGACAAATTATGGAGCATTGTAGCATATTACCAGAAGATATAAATGATGAGAGTATTGAAGAGTATATTGAAAAATTAAAAGAATATGATATTAAAGATTATAAATAGAAAGAGGAGGTTAAGGCTGAAAAATAATTGGCATTTGGCGTTGTTGAATTTCGATTTTAATTTAATAAATGTACACCATGTACGCCTCATAAATTAAAATCTCATTCGCCTACTTCGTTCACTATCGTAGAACATAGTTCCACGAGTTGCAAAGCCAAATATCCAATTCTTTTTCAACCAGATTTGTGCCTTGAGGAAGGAGTGTAATTAAAAATGAGTAATTTAGAATTCATGAAAAAATTTAGACCAGAGGAACTTTGCGTAAAAGAATTTGAGCATTGGATAGTTTGTGTAAGACAAAAGCAAACAACTCTAGGGGGTAGTCATTTTACTAAAAAGAGAAACAGAAAATGTTAGTGGTATGTTACCAGAAGAAGGAGCAGAATTTCCAGAAGTAATTAAATGGTATGAAAATTTATGTAAAGAAAAATTTGGAGCAATCAAATTTAATTATATGATTATGATGATGAAAGACCCTTTTGTTCATTATCATGCGTTTCCAAGATATGATAAAAAAGTAAATTTATTTGATATTGAATGGGAAGATGCTAATACATTAAGTAATTTTTCTTCAGTAGATAAACTAGATGATGAATTATTATTTAAAATTAGAGATTATATGACAAAATGATTTCTAATAGTAGGAGGAAGATATGGAAAGATTAGATGAATATCTAGAATTTGCAAAAGAAATCGCAAAATATGCAGGTAGTATTATGCTCAAATATTTTAAACAAAATAATGGAGCAAGTTACAAAGGAGATAAAACAATTGTAACTCTAGCAGACACAGAAATAAATACATACTTAATAAACAGAGTAAAAGAAAAATATCCTACACATTCAGTAGATGGAGAGGAAGAACAGTTTGGAAAAAGTGATTATGTATGGGTATGTGATCCAGTAGATGGAACAGCAATGTATGCAAGACATATCCCAGTAGCAACATTTTCACTTGCCTTAGTAATTAAAGGAGAACCAAAAGTAGGAGTTATTTATGACCCATTTACAGATAATTTATATACTGCTATAAAAGAAAAAGGTGCATATAAAAATAATGAAAAAATAAATGTAAATAACTTTGAACTTGGTGATATAAGAAGTGTATCTAATTTTGAAATGTGGAGTGTAGCACCATATAACATATATGACATTGTAAAAGATTTAGGTAAAAAGGAATATTTAGTTAATATAGGTAGCATTATAAGGTCATGTTTATGTGTTGGATTAGGAGAATTTACATGTTCAATTTTTCCAGGAACAGAGCATAAAAATTGTGATATAGCAGCAGTAAAAGTTATTGTTGAAGAAGCTGGAGGAAAAGTTACTGATTTATTTGGAAATGAACAAAGATATGATAAAAGTATAAATGGAGCAGTTATTAGTAATGGAAAAGTACATAATGAAATAATAGAAATAATAAAAAAATATTTAACCAATAGTAAATAAGAGGAAAATAAAATGAAAAAAGAAGAAATAGTAAAATATAGTTTGAGTTTACCAGATACTTATAAAGACTATCCTTTTCCAGATGATAATATATCTATAACAATGAAACATACAAAAAATAAAAAATGGTTTGCACTAATAATGAATGTAAAAGGACAATTATACTTAAATGTAAAAACAGACCCTAATTACTCAGAACTATTAAGAAGTTCCTATGAGTATATAATTCCAGCTTATCACATGAACAAAGAACATTGGAATACAATTGTTGTAACTGACAATATAGATGTACAGTTAGTGAAAGAGTTAATTAAGCAAAGTTACGAATTAACAAAATAAAATATGAGGTGAAAAAAATGAGTGAAATAACAGAAAAGATTAAAGAAGAGTTAATTAAAAGATGTAAAATATATGATGAAAAATATGATTATGATTTTTGGAATGAACATATCAAATATGTTGTGAAAAATGCAGTAGAATTAGCAAAGAAGTATGAGGCAGATGTTGAAATAGTAGAATTAGGAGCATTATTACATGACATAGCATTACCTTCAGAATATGGTGATAGAGAAGAACATAATGTTTATGGAACAGAGATTGCAGAAGAATTATTAACAAAATTGAATTATCCAGAAGACAGAAAAAATAAAGTCAAAGAATGTATATTAAGACATAGAGGTAGCAAAGATTTACCTAGAAATACAATTGAAGAAGAATGTGTAGCAGATGCAGACGTTATAGCACATTTTGACTGTATTCCAGCTTTGTTTCGTTTAGCATATTATGAGTTGAAATTAAATGTAAAAGATGGAGAAGAATATATAAAGAAAAAGTTAGAAAGAGACTATTATAAATTAAGTGAAAGAACAAGAAACATAATAAAAGATAGATATTTTAATATTATAAAAGTTTTATTTTTCAACAAATAAAAGAAAGGAGAATAAAAATGAATATAACTTTAATACAAATGAATTCAAATGGAACAAGAAAAGAAAACGAAGAAAAAGCATTCAAGTTTTTAAATCAAGCAGTTAAACAAAATACAGATATAATCTGTTTATCAGAAAAGTTTCCTTATTGGGGAAAAAATCGTGATGAAGGAAAAGTCAAAATAGAAGATATACAAATATATAAAAATTTTGCCAAAGATAATAATGTTAATTTAATTTTAGGAAGTATAGACCTAATAAGTGAAGATTCAGAAAAAACAACCAATACATGTTTTGTAATTGATAGACAAGGAAATATAGTAGGAAGATATGATAAAAAATATATGTATGTAGTAGATAAGCCAGATTTAAAAATAGATGAAAGAGAAAGAACAATTTCGGGAAATAAGTTAGGAATAGTAGAATTAGACAATGTAAAAATAGGAATAGGAATTTGTTTTGATTTAAGATTTCCAGAATATTTTAGAGAATTAACAAAAAATGGAGCTAAAATTATTTTCCTTCCATCACATTTTAGAGAGAGTACAGGAAGCATAGCTTGGGACATTTTAACAAAAGCAAGAGCAATAGAAAATCAAGTGTATTTTTGTGCTTGTAATCAAACTGGTCAAGATTTATGTGGAAATAGTAAAGTCATTTCATTTGATGGTACTATAATTGATTTATTGGATAAGGATGAAGGAATATTAAAAGTAGAACTAGACTTAAAACAGCAAGAAAAGTGTAGAAAAGAATTTCCAGTTTTAGAACAAATGTAAAAGATAAAGGAGAATTAAATAGTGGAGATAGATAAAAAAACTAATGCCACAGATTATCTAGGAAAAGAAGTTTATGTAAAAATAGATAGACCAATTGGAAGTAGCCACCCTAAATATCCAGACCACATTTATTTAGTAAATTATGGATTTGTTCCTAATACAATAAGTGGAGATGGTGAAGAGATAGATTGCTATATTTTAGGTGAATATAAACCATTAAAAGAATATAAAGGAAAGTGTATTGCAATAATACATAGATTAAATGAAGATGATGATAAACTTATTATTGTACCAGAAAATAAAACTTTTACAGATAGTGAAATAAAATTATTAACAGATTTTCAAGAAATGTATTATGAAAGTGTAATTATAAGAAATAAATGAAAGATGTGATATAAAAATGAAAAAATATAAAACAATTCTATTTGACATAGATGATACATTATTTGATTTTGATGCAGATTAAGAAATAGCCTTTAAAAACGCAATGAAAGAAATTGGACATATATGTACAGACAAAATGTATGAAGACTATAATATAATAAATTTAGGCATCTGGGAAAAATTGAATGAAGGAAAAATACAATTAAATGAACTATTCATAAAGAGATTTGAAATATTTTTTGATAAATATGAAATAAAGCAAGATGAAAAAGAATTTGACAAAATATTAACAAAAATGTTTAAAAAGACAGGAACTCCAATAAAAGGAGTAAAAGAAATATTGGAAAAACTAAAAGATAAATATGAACTTGTAATAACAAGTAATGGACCTAAAGAACAACAATATGATAGATTAGAAAATGCAGATTTTTCAAAATATTTTTCTAGTATTTTTATTTCACAGGAAATAGGATATAACAAACCAGACAAAAGATTTTTTAATATAGTATTTGAAAATATAGAAAATAAAGAAAAATCAGAAATTTTAATAATAGGTGATTCCTTATCTTCTGATATAGCAGGGGGAAAAATAGCAGAAATTGATACATGCTGGTATAATCCTAAAAATGTAGAGAATAAATCAGATATAAAACCAAATTATGAAATAAAAAGAATTGAAGAATTATTAGAAATAATATAGGAGAATTGAAGATGGAAAAAATTGAAGTAGCAGGAGCAATTTTACTTGATAAAGATAATAAAATATTGTTAATACATAGAAATACAGCTAAAATGCAACGATGGGAACTTCCAGGAGGAAAACTAGAAAAAGGAGAGATACCTAAAGCAACAACTATTAGAGAGTTAAAGGAAGAACTTGATATAGATGTTAAACCTTTAAAATATGTAGGTTTTAAAGTATTTGAAGAAAATGATGTAATATTAAAGTATCATTGGTATAAGTGTAAAATTGATAATGGTATTCCAAAGCTATTAGAAGAAAAGTTTGATGATATAAGTTACTTTTCTAAAGAGGAGCTTTTCCAGCTTTTAAAGGATAATAAATTATCATCAAATATGCAAGTATTGATTTCTAATATTGATATAGAAAAAATATAAGTAAGAAGGAAGTAAAAAGATGGAAGTATTATTTGCAACAACTAATCCAGCAAAAGTCTCAAAATACAAAAAGGTACTTGAAGAAAAAGGAATAGAATTAATAACAATAAACGATTTAGATTTTAAATTAAATATTGAAGAAAATGGAAAAGATGCAATTGAAAATGCATACATAAAAGCAAAAACATATTATGACGCAACAAAAATACCAACAATAGGAATGGACAACTGTTTGTTCATAGAAGAATTACCTAAAGAAAATCAACCTGGAACTCATGTACGAAGAGTAAATGGAAAAGAGTTAACAGATGAAGAAATGATTGAATACTACACAAATTTAGTCAAAGAATATGGAGAAAAACTTACTGCAAAGTGGGTGTATGGAATGGTAATTTGCAAAGAAAATGAAACAAAACAATATTCTTGGAGTAAAGAGCATTTTTATTTTGTAAGTACCCCTTATCAAAAGAGAAATCCAGGATATCCTTTAGATTCTATTAGTATAATGCCAGAAGTTAATAAATATTTTTTGGAACTAACAGAAGAAGATAAAAAACAATATAAAAAGAAAGATAATATAGATGAGGTAGTAGAATTTATAGTAAATAGTTTACAAAAGTAGGAGTAACTACTATAAAATGAAAGATTAAAATTTGATTATTTTGGAGGGGAAGATACAAAATGAAGATTTTAATGGGAACAAAAAATCCAGGAAAAATAGAAGGAGCAAAACAAGCATTTGAAAAATATTTTGATAATGTAGAAATAGAAGGAATAAAAGTGGAATCAGAAGTACCTAATCAACCATTTGACAAAGAGATATTAACAGGTGCAAAAAATAGAGTAAAAAATTTAAGAGAATATACAAAAAAGAATAATATTAAAGTTGATTATTTTATAGCAAGTGAAGCTGGAATTACAGATTTACTTGGTGAATGGGTGGATATAAATGTAGCAGTAGTTGAAAGCTCTGATGGATTAAAAAGTGTAGGAATAAGTCAAGGTTTTCCAATTCCAAATAAATACATTGATGAGATAAAAGAAACAGAGCTTGGAATATTAATGGATAAGTTATTTAATAAAAATGAGCTAAATAAAGGAAAAGGTGGAATAAGTATTTTAACGAAAGACGAAATTTCAAGAATAGACTTAACAAGGAATGCTTTTATTATGGCTTTGACTAAACATATTAATGGAGAAATATGGAAGTAAAAGATGAAAAATAATTGGCTTATTTGATTTTAATCTAAACTTAAGGAGGAAGATTATATATGATACTTTCAACATTATGTTATATAGAAAAACATGGAAAATACTTGATGTTACATAGAACAAAAAAAGAGAATGATATAAATAAGGATAAATGGCTAGGGATAGGTGGAAAATTTGAAGAAGGAGAAAGCCCAGAAGAATGTATTATAAGAGAAGTAAAGGAAGAAACAGGACTTACATTAAAATCTTATAAATTAAGATGTATAGTAACTTATGTATCTACAACATGGGAAACAGAATATATGTATGTTTTTACATCAAATGACTTTAGAGGTGATTTAATAGAGTGTAATGAGGGAGAATTACAATGGATTGATAAAGATAAAATAACTCAATTAAATACTTGGGAGGGAGATAAAATTTTTATAGATAAAATACATAATGATAATTCTTTCTTCACAGTTAAATTTGAATATGATGGAGAGAAATTAGTTAAATATAATTTGAATGAATATTAAAGTTGATCAACTTTTAAAGTAAGCAAAAAAAGACCAGATGGTCTTTTCTTGCTTATTGCCATTTTATACCTATTTAGAATCAATACTATTTAGAATTAATATACTTTCCCTCAAAAGTGTAAGACAATATTTTTTCACCTTTAAAGGTAATTACATTATACACACCATTTTCCTTAAGCACAAGCCATTCTTTACTAAAGTCTAATTTCAATTCATCACAAGAAGGAAATTGCTTTACAACATGAAGTAAATCTTCTATTTTCTTGAGTGAAATACCATTAGGTATATGAATATTAGAAGGCAATTTTTGTTTCTTAACAGAAACTGACTCTTGGGATGAAAAATCTTGCTGTACATCAAAAGAGTATTTTTTAATGGGCAAGTGAGAAGTAATGAGTGTCTTCTCCATAAGATTCCTAGGTGGTGCACTGAAAGTTTCTTCATTAATGAAAGACGTTGGCATAACAGTGATTTTTTTTCTGGTTGATGTCGTCGGTGTTATTTGAACGCCAGAATTTTCTTTGGTTTTGGATTCGGTTTTCTTCTTAGATGTTTCCTCAATACTATATTGTGGAACATAATTTTCACCAAAAACAGATTTCAAGACCTTTTCATTAGATAATCCTTTTCTTCTCCGCTGTTTTGACTTTGACATATAAATAACCTCCCAAAATGTATTTACAACAATATATATAGTATATACCATATAGAAGAAAAAAGCAATTGAAAACTTAATGAATTTATGATATAAATATAAAAAAATAGTTAATAGGAATATTCCTTTTGACAAAAATAAAAAGTAGATATTTTAGTCAGTAGGGGATTGCGCCTTTAGAACATTTTAGGAGAAAAGATATGTCAAAATTTGTACACTTACACATACACAGTGAATATAGTTTATTAGATGGAGCAAATAGAATAAAAGATTTACCAATAAGAGCAAAAGAATTAGGAATGGACTCAATTGCAATTACAGACCATGGAGTAATGTATGGAGCAATTGATTTTTATAAAGCATGTAAAAAAGAAGGAGTAAAACCAATAATTGGATGTGAAGTTTATGTAGCATCACGTTCACGATTTAACAAAGAGCCAGGAATTGATAATCATTATTATCACTTAATTTTACTTGCAAAAAATAATGAAGGATATAAAAACTTAAGCAAACTAGTATCAATAGGATTTGTAGATGGATATTATTATAAACCTCGTATTGACAAGGAAGTTTTAGAAAAATATCATGAAGGAATTATTTGTTTAAGTGCCTGTTTGGCAGGAGAGGTCAATCAAGCATTATTAAATGGACAAACAGAAAAAGCAGAGCAAGTAGCATTATGGCATAAGAATTTATTTGGAGAAGATTACTATATAGAAATACAAAATAATGGGATTCAAGAGCAAGTTTTAGCAAATCAGAAATTAGTGCAATTAGCTAGGAAATTAGATATTCCATTAGTTGCAACAAATGATGCGCACTATTTAAAAAGAGAAGATGCTTATAATCATGAAGTTTTATTATGTATCCAAACAGGAAAAAGAATGAGTGATGAAGACAGAATGAGATTTGAAACAGAAGAACTATATGTAAAATCACCAGAAGAAATGAGTGAGTATTTTAAAGCTTTTCCAGACGCAATTGAAAATACTGTCAAAATAGCAGAAAAATGCAATGTAGAATTTGAATTTGGACACACAATACTTCCAAATTATGATGTGCCAGAAGAATTTGAAACACATTATGACTATCTAAAAAAATTATGTGATGATGGAATAAAAGAAAGATATGGAGAAAATCCATCAGAAGAGATATTAAAAAGAGCCGAATATGAACTTAGCATAATTAAAAAAATGGGATATGTAGATTATTATTTAATAGTATGGGATTTTATATATTACGCAAAATCACATGGAATACCAGTAGGACCAGGAAGAGGTTCTGGAGCAGGTTCAATTTTAGCATATAGCATAGGAATAACAGACATAGACCCAATTAAGTACGGATTACTGTTTGAGAGATTTTTGAACCCTGAAAGAATTAGTATGCCTGACTTTGACGTTGACTTTTCAGACACAAGAAGGCAAGAAGTTATTGATTATGTAGCAGAAAAATATGGACATGACCATGTTTCACAAATCATTACATTTGGAACAATGGCAGCTAAAATGGTAATCCGTGATGTAGCAAGAGTATTAGATTATCCTTATGCAGAAGCAGATACTTTAGCAAAAATGATTCCAAATGAAATACATATAACTATAAAAAAAGCAATAGACCAAAATAAAGAATTACAAGAAAGATATAAAACAGATGAGCAAACAAGAAGAATTTTGGATATAGCTATGGCACTAGAAGGAATGCCAAGACAGGCATCTACACATGCTTGTGGAGTAGTTATAACAAAAGAACCTGTAAATAATTATGTACCATTATATGTAAGAGATGGACAGATTAATACTCAATATATTATGACAACATTAGAAGAATTAGGATTATTAAAAATGGACTTTTTAGGATTAAGGAATTTATCAGTAATTCAAAATACAATAGACATGGTAAAAGCAAATTATGGAATAGAAGTAGAGTTTGACCAAGAAATGTCAGATCCTAAAGTATACAAATTATGGCAAGAGGGAAATTCGTCTGGAATATTTCAGTTTGAATCGCAAGGTATGACAAACTTCATGAAAGAACTAAAACCTGACTGCTTAGAAGATTTGATAGCGGGAGTTTCTTTATACAGACCAGGTCCAATGGATCAGATACCAAGATATATAAGAGGAAAACAAAATCCAGGGCATAATGAATATACACACCCAAGTTTAGAACCAATTTTAAATGTAACTTATGGATGTATGGTATATCAAGAACAAGTAATGCAAATTGTTAGAGATTTAGCAGGATATTCACTTCGGAAGAGCAGATTTAGTAAGACGTGCTATGGGTAAGAAAAAACTTGATGTAATGGAAAAGGAAAGAGAAATTTTTATTAATGGTCAAGTGGATGAAAATGGAAATATAGAAGTGCCAGGTTGTGTAAGAAATGGAATTGATGCTAAATCTGCAAATACAATTTTTGACGAAATGGCAGAATTTGCAAAATATGCTTTCAATAAATCACACGCAGCATGTTATGCTGTAGTAGCATATAGAACAGCATATTTAAAAACATATTATCCAGCAGAATTTATGGCCGCAACTTTAAATAGTTATTTAGGAAATCTCGACAAAGTACCACAATATATTGATGAATGTAAAAGATTAGGAATTGAAATTTTAAAGCCAGACATTAATAAAAGCTTTGAAAATTTCACAGTTGCTAAAGCTACTGAAAGTGAAGCAAGCTACAATTTTACTATAAACCAGCAACAAACTTATTCAAATATCAAAGCAAATTCAGTCCGTTTTGGTTTAGGCAGTATTAAAAATGTAGGTATGGCACCAGTTGAAAATATTGTAAAAGAAAGAATGGAGAATGGTCCATATAAAGGATTTGCAGATTTTTGTGAAAGAATAGCAGATAATCAAGTGAATAAAAAATGTGTAGAAAGTTTAATAAAAGCAGGAGTATTTGATGAATTTGAAGAAACTAGAGCAACCCTTTTAGCTTCTTTTGAAACAATTATAGATGTTATTCAAAGTGGAAAGAAAAAAGGATTAGATGGGCAGGTTTCAATGTTTGACTTAGGAAATGAAAAAGAAAAAGAAGAAATGGAAAAACAGAAATATCAGTTTGAAGTATATGAAGAACTACAAGAAAAAGAATTATTATCTATGGAAAAAGAGATGCTAGGAATATACATATCAGGTCATCCGCTAGAAAAACTCAGACACGAAATTATGCACATTACAAATATAAACACAAGAGATATAATAGAAATTAATGAACAAAATAACATTGAAAATATAGAAGAAATACAAAATAAAAAGCCAAAATTTAAAGATGGTCAGAAAGTTAGATATGCAGGAATTATTACATCTATAAAAAAGAAGTATACCAAAAATAATAAAATTATGGCATTTGTAGCAATTGAAGATTTATATGGAGTAGCAGAAATTGTAGCATTTGAAAACGTAGTAGTAAATGCTGGTGAGAGTCTTATTGAAGAAAACATTGTTATTGTTGATGGTAGATTGAGCATTAGAGAAGATCAAGTAAGTATTGTCGCAAATGAAATAAAAAATTTTGGTGAAGAAAAACCTAATATTTTAAGTATTGATATAACAGATTTTTCAGAAGAACAGAAGTCAAAATTAAGAAGTGCTATTAAATATTTTTCAGGAGATAAAAATAATATAAATGTAGAGGTTGTTATAGAAGGGGAGGCAAAGCCTTGTGGAGCGATTTATTATAATGATGAAATAAAACAGATTTTTAAGGAAATATAAAAAACTGAGACAATTGGATAGAACCAATATGTCTCAGTTTTTTTTTGTAGTATAAGGAGTAATTTCATCTGTTAATTCTAAAATATAATCAGAAGAAGTATTGTAAAATTTTGCAAGAATTCCTAAAAATTTGATAGGTAAATCTCTTTTTCCAGTTTCATATAAACTATACTGTTGTCTAGTTATATTTAAAATTTTAGCAATTGTAGTCTGTTTTTCATCTTTATCTTCTCTTAAATCTCTCAATCTTCTTAAATACATATAGAGTCAACCTTTCAAAATATATTATAAAAAATAATACCATTAAATTAATAAAAAATATTGACAGGCATTCAAACGAATGATATATTAGTTTTGAATTCGTTTGAATGCACAAACAAAAGAATAAAGGAGATAGGTTATGAAAAATAGTAAAAGATGTAAAAATATAAAAACTAAGGATGAAAAGTCATATTGTAATAAAATTGTTACTTATATATTAATTATAATTATATTAATAACCTTGATTATTTTATCCATGTTTATAAAAAGAATACAAATATTTAAAAATAATCAAATAAAACAACTTCAAAACAAGGAAGAAGTGCAATCAAAAGTAGAACGATTTATAGGAGACTATAAAGAAATTATAAAAAATAATAATGATATTCAATTAGTGGAATATTTAAACTCAATAAAAGAAAGTGAAAATATAGATCAAGTTATTTCAAATACAGACAATTCAGTGGAAATAGAACTAGATAATTTTTATATAGTAATAGATAAAAAAATGTTAATAATAAATTTAATTGAAGCAGATTCAGAAACACATTTTTTTTATGAATTTTCAGAAATAAGAGATAATAAAATTAGGATTTTAATAAGAATAAAAAATAAAAATATAGGACTTCAAAGGGTTGAATTTTCAGATGAAGATATTTTATACATAAATGATAGAAATGAAATATGTATTGATTATGAACTTGAAGATGGGATAGACTATAATTTTAAAATAATAGCAAGTGATGGTACAGAAAAAAATGAATTAATAAATCTGAAAATACCAAACACACCTGAAATTGAAGATATAATTATAGGAATGCCAACAATTACATTTACAGGAACAAAAGAGGAAAAATTACAGAAACTTCAGATAAAATATGATTTAAGAGAAGACTTTGTAAACTATTATAGTTTTGATGAAGGAAAAGTATGGAATTTATATGAACAACCAATTTATATAAAATCAATATATGTATTAGCAAGAACAGTTAATCCAAAATGTATTGGATTTTATATAGAGGAAAAGAAAGAATTACAAAAAGTTACAAATAATGTTTTATTACCAGAATCTTATGATGAAGATGAGTCGACTTATGCATTGTATGAAAATAGCTGTGAATTTTATGTAGATGAATCAATGTGGAATAAGGAAATTGAAATAGCTTTTAAAAATAATTGGACAGGAAATGGGACTAGATATTTATATTTAAGTTGCTATGATGATGAAAATAAGTTGATAGAATCAATTAATCTAGGTGGAGTAACTTTATTGCCGTGTATTGAACCTAAAATAGCATATAGTAAAATACCAGAAAATACAAAGAAATTAGTATTAGGATTAGATATGGGATTATATGTACATGAAATACATCCTATTTTAGCAATGCCAATAATACAATTAGTTGAAGGTTTTCCTTTATTATCAAATGGAGTTTTTAAAAACATTATAGAAATAAAATATGATAGTTTAGAGAATGCAGATAATTATTATAGTGAAGATGATGGAAAAACATGGAATAAATATACTGAGCCAATATATACAACAGCTACTATGATAAAAGCTAAAAGTGTATATAGTAAAAATAACACAATAAATTCAAAAGAATCTAAATTTTTATATAGTGATATTCCTTCAGTATTATCACCTAATTGCTATGATGGTGATAGAACAACTTATACATTGTATAGAGATAGTTGTGAATTTTATGTAGATGAATCAATGTGGAACAAGGAAATTGAAATAGCTTTTAAAAATAATTGGACAGGAAATGGGACTAGATATTTATATTTAAGTTGCTATGATAATGAAAATAAGTTGATAGAATCAATTAATCTAGGTGGAGTAACTTTATTGCCATGTATTGAACCTAAAATAGCATATAGTAAAATACCAGAAAATACAAAGAAATTAGTATTAGGATTAGATACGGGATTATATGTACATGAAATATCTATTAAATAAAAATATATAAGATTACTAATATTATTTTTTAGTAATCTTTTTTCTATAAATAAATTGTAGTGGATAGTGAAAATTTAATAAAATACTTGAAAAAAATGCTAGAACATTGTAAAATAAACAAAATAAAAATAAAGGAGAAATAATGTATTTAATAGTAGGTTTAGGAAACCCTGAAAATGAGTATTCGAATACTAGACATAATATTGGTTTTTGGACAATAAATGAAATAGCAAAAATGAATAATATAGAAGTTAATAAAAACAAATTTAAAGGTCTATTTGGGACTGGAGTAATACAAGGAAAAAAAGTTATATTATTAAAACCACAAACTTATATGAATTTAAGTGGAGAATCAATTAAAGAAGTAGTTGATTTTTATCAAATAAAAGAAAATATTATAGTAATATATGACGATATTGATACAGAAAAAGGTAGAATAAGAATTAGAAAAAAAGGTGGAGCAGGATTTCATAATGGAATGAAGTCAATTGTAGAAAATATGAAAACAATAGATTTTTCAAGAATAAGAGTTGGAATTGGGAAACCTGAATTTAAAAATGATATGATAAACTATGTTATTGGAAAAATTCCTCAAGAAGAACAAGAGATATTAATCCAAGGAGCAAAAAAAGCAGCTATGGCAGTAGAGGAAATTTTAAAAAATGGAATTGATATAGCAATGAATAAGTATAATTAAAGAAAGGAAATCTGACATGATAGAAATTTTGATAGACACACAAGAAAAAGAAAAAAGAATTGCATTAATAGAAAATGGTAATTTGGTTGAATATTATATAGAGGAAGAAAACCAAAATAGAAGAGAAGGAAATATTTATATAGGAATAGTAAAAGACTTAGTAAAAGGTATGCAAGCAGCTTTTATAGATATTGGAACTGAAAAAAATGGATTTATACATTTAAAAGATATACTTCCTAAAATAGATGAAACAAAAGAGCAAATAAGAGATAATGTAAATATAAATGAAGTAGCAAAAACAAACCAAAAAATATTAGTACAAATAAAAAAAGATAGTAATATGCTAAAAGGAGCAAGAGTTTCAACACATATCAACCTACCAAGAAGATATATTGTTTTAATGCCTAACACTAGTATTATAACAGTTTCTCAAAAAATAGAAAATAAAGAAGAACAAGAAAGACTAATCAAATTAGTAAAAGAAAATATAACACCTGGAAATGGTGCAGTAATTAGAACTTCAGCAGAAGGAAAAGAAAAAGAAATTATAAAAGACATAAAAGCAGCAGAAAGAAAATGGAATAAAATAAAAGAAGACTTTGAAAAAGATAAAGAAAATAAACCAAAACTTATTGCAAAAGCAGAAAACATTTTAGAAAAAATGATTCTAGATTTCCCAGAAAAAGCAATTGATAAAATTATAGTAAATAGCAAGGAAGAATATAATAATATAAAAAAACAAAATGAAGAAACAGGATATTTAGGAAATATAAAGTTAGAATTAGAAATGGAAAATATATTTGAAAAATACGACATACAAAAGCAAATTAACAAAATAGAAAATAGAAAAGTATGGTTAAAATGTGGTGGATTTATAAGTATAGATAAAACAGAAGCATTAACAGCAATTGATGTTAACACAGGAAAGTACACAGGAAATAAAAATATAGAAGAAACAATTTATAAAGTAAATGAAGAAGCAACAATTGAAATTGCAAAACAAATTCGATTAAGAGATATTGGTGGAATTATAATAATAGATTACATTGATATGAAAAATATAGAAAACAAGAAAAAAATTCAAAAATTATTAGAAGAAAAATTAAAAAAGGATAGAACTAAAACGCAAGTAGAGGGTTTTACAAAATTAGATTTAATGGAAATGACAAGAAAACATATTTGTAGCCATAAATAATATAATTATTATTGTAAGAAGTGTCTCATTATTCAAGAAGGAGAAAAAGTTGAAAAATGAATGTAGGATTTATATCACTTGGATGTAGTAAAAATTTAATTGATACAGAAGTAACTATTGGAATGTTTAAAGAAAATTGTTATAAAATAGTAAATGAACCAGAAGATGCTGATATATTGGTAATAAATACTTGTGGTTTTATAGAATCAGCAAAAGAAGAAGCTATAAACACAATATTAGAAATGGCAGAATATAAAAATAATAGATGTAAATATTTGATTGTAATGGGATGTTTAGTACAAAGATATTATGAAGATTTAATAAAAGCATTACCAGAAGTGAACTTATTTATAAAGATTGATGAATATGATAAATTATGGGATAAAATAGAAGATTTAATAAAAAGAGATATTGTAGAGAAATCTAAAACTAGAAAAATAAAAAAAATATCAGAGATTAAGCCATTACCAATGCCAAAATTTAACGAATTTATGGAAAGAGTATTAACAACAGGAAATAATTATGCTTATTTAAAAATAGGAGAAGGATGTAGTAATAAATGTACATATTGTGCAATTCCTTATATTAGAGGTCCATTTGTAAGTAGAAAGATGGAGGAAATTTTAGAAGAAGCTAAAATGTTAGCTAAAAAAGGAATTAAAGAAATAATTGTAATTGCTCAAGATACAACTAAATATGGAATTGATATTTATGGAGAAAGCAAACTGGCAGAATTATTACAAAATTTAAGTAAAATTGATGGAATAGAATGGATTAGATTTTTATATTCATATCCAGAAGGAATAACAGAAGAACTTGTTGAAGTTGTTGCAAACAATTCGAAAATTGCAAAATACTTTGATATACCAATTCAACACATATCAAATTCTATTTTAAAAAGAATGAATAGAAAAACAACAAAAGAAAATATTCAAAATCTAATTCAAAATATAAGAAACAAGATTCCAGATGTTACTTTAAGAACTAGTTTGATAGTAGGTTTTCCAGGAGAAACAGAAAACGATTTCGAACAATTATTAGAATTTGTAAAGAACACTAAATTTGATAAATTAGGAACTTTTATGTATTCAAAAGAAGAAGGAACGCCAGCTGCTAAATTACAGGAGCAAATACATGGAAATACAAAAAAAGCAAGATATAATAAAATAATGAAAACTCAACAACAAATTTCATTAGAAAAGTTAAAAAAGAAAATTGGAAGAAAGTATAAAGTGCTTATTGAAGATGTATCTTTTGATAAAAAATACTTAATTGGAAGGACTTTTCAAGATGTGCCAGAAGAAGATGGATTAGTTTATATTAAAAATGATGAAAAATATAAAATAGAAAATATTTTAAATAATTTTATTGAGTGTGAAATTGAAAAAGTTAGTGATTATGATTTGATAGGAAAAATAATATAATGAATTTAATGGAGAATACAAATGGAACAAAACATATTTAAAATTAGAAGAAGTATAAAATTATATCCTATATTCTTTGCACTTTCAGCAGATTTAATTTTTTTTGTGCCAATAGATACCTTGTTTTTAACTGTAGTAAAAGGACTAAACGCAAGTCAAATATCTGCAATGACAATGATATCTTTGTTAATATGTATATTATCACAAAAAATAATAGTAAAAGTAACAAAAAGGATAGGAAATGCTAATTCAATAAGATTAGGAACACTAATGTTATTTTTATCATCGGTAATATTAACATTTGGAAAATCATTTATTTTATTGATAATATATGGTGTTATAAATGAATTGGCATTTATGTTTTGGAATATGACAAGCGTTTTATTAAGAAATGATTTAATTTATTTAGGTAAGAAAAATGAATATTATGCTGTAAGAAATAAAGCAAAAGTAATGTATGGAATTACAACAATGATAACTGCATTAATTTCAGGATATTTATTTAATGTTAATAAATATTTGCCGATATATATATCGCTTGTAATGTATTTTATACTATTTATAATATCTTTTATATTTTATGAAGTACAAGTAAAAGATACAAACAATAGTGAAGAAATAAAGACAAACAAGAATAAGAAGATTAAATTAGCATCTACTATTTTCTTTGTAATATTATCTAATGCAATATTTTACTCAATAATAAAAATGGGACAAAACAATAGTAAATTGTTTATGCAATATGATTTTCAAAAAGTTTTATCTATAGATAAGGTAACTTATTACATAACAATAATTGTATTTATATCAAGAATTGCTAGAATATTTGGAAATATGATATTTGGTAAATTATATTTAAAAATTAAAGATAAAATGAGTATAGCATT
>JAAWEA010000069.1 GCA_022794055.1 Clostridia bacterium | reverse complement strand
TTATAAATTCCCAATGGTCTATAAAATCAAATTTATTAAATTCTTCTTTATAGTCTTCTTTAATTTTTTGCCAACTATTTTGATTTTCCTTTTTAGTATTTATTTCTGCTAATAATTCTCTTTTTATTTGCTCTTTTAACTATAATAATTCTTTTTCATTCATAAAAAATACACCTCTTTCAAATATCTTTTTCAGACTACTTGAAAAAAGTGTAATTCTCCTATATAATATATATATAGAATTGCTTTTCAAGTAGTTCAATGTGCTACTATCAAACTGTCTTAGTTTACCAGACGTCAGCAGTTTGTTAGTAGTTTTTTATTTTGCCTTCTTAATTATTAATTCTCCTGTTTGCTCATTAAATTTCAAGTCAATTTCACGTTGTTTTTCTGATAATCCCATTTTTTTAAACCATTCTAAAGGTATTGGGCATCTTGGATTTAAAGTTCCATTTCCATTTCTGTTTAAAACTATCTTCAACTTTTTTTCCTCCATTTATAAAATCCCTCCCTTGACTTTCGTACGCTTTTGATATATACTATTATCAAGGGAAGTTCTGAGGGGCTTTAGTATCCCCTCTCTTCAAGTCCTTGTAGAATTAATTGAATATTTTTATGATTATTTTTTATTCTACATTTGGCTAGTCGTTTTGCTTGGTAGGCTCTGACTAGCCTTTTTATTATGTTCTTAATCATAGGACTTTTACCTCCTTTCTCTTAAGATGTTTATATATTATCATAAGCGTACGCTATTGTCAACACTTTTTAAAAACTTTTTTAAATTATTTTTATATTTTTTTAAAAGCATTGATATTTCTACATTTCGTCTGATAAACTATTCAATTTTCAATGTGCTTTTTCTTGTATTCTTCATTTATTTTTGCTATAATATTTTTAGAATATTTATACAAGTATTTGTTTTGAACTAATTTTGTGATTCGCTGTCAGAAATTAGTTCTTTTATTTTGTTATTTTTCGAATTATTGCTTAATAATTCTATGTTGTTTTCTAAATCTGTTACTTTACTTCTTAATTCTGCTGAATTATCTAGTAATATTATATTTTCTTCTTGAAGGTCTTTTATTAAATTATCTTTGTTTTCAATTTTACTATTTGCTAACTTCAAATCATTTTCTAAGTTATTGATTGTTTTCTTTAATAAATTGTTTATTTTTTTATCTTCTTCTACTACTAAATTCATTAGTAAAGCTCCTAATACTACACCTGTAACTAATCCTATAATTAACATTTCTTTTCATCTCCTTCCTTGTTTAATTTTGTAAAATAATATATAATATCCTCGAAAGTGAGGTTATTATTATGAGAACTTTATTAAATAATTGGCTAGTTCAAGTTATTGTTTTTTTTTGTTATCTTTTTATGCTTGGTGCATTTGATGGTGCTACTGAATATTTTGATAAATAATTTAATAATTGGTATAGTAAAAAATCCTATAATATAACCCAAATTATTTTTTATAAATTCTTTCATTTCTTCCTCCTAATATGTAAATCCTTGTAAGAATCCCCAGTAGCAAAATCCTATACTTCCTATATATAAACTGCTATATACTACTGCTTGTCCTATTATTTGATAGACTTTACTTTTATTTTGTTTTTCTTTTAGGTTTGATATTTCATTTTCTAAATTCATTATTCTTTTCTCTTGTGTCATCTTCTCCCCTCCTTTTTATATTTCTTTCCACCTGTGTTATAATTATGTCGAAAGGTGGTGTTTATATGAAACTTAATTATGATTGTATAAGAGATATTTTGTTTGCTATTGAAGATTTATCTATGCCAAATTCTTTAATAACTTCCAATAAATTAGCTGAGACTAAGTTTTTAAAAAACTATTCAAATAATGAAATTTTATATCATCTCCAACAACTTGATTGGAGTAGTTATATTATTACTCCTAGTAAGCATAAAACTCTTGATGGTATGTTTTTTGTTAATGATTTGTCTCCTGCTGGTCACGAATTTATTTCAAATATTAGGAAAGACACTAACTGGAATAAAGTAAAATCTATTAGCAAAGAAGTTGGTAGCGAAACTTTATCTTCTATAAAATCTATTGCTGAAAATGTAATTTCTACTGCAATAAAAACTTCTCTTGGATTAAATTAGTTTTCAACAGTTCTAAAATTTGATATTGGTACAGATATAGTAATTGTCAACTCTATCATATCTGTGCCTCTTTTCAAATTGTAACCTGTTATTCCTTTTATCTTTTTGCCATTCATTCTCAATTCGCCTGTATTATTTTTTTCGCACATTTCTATTTTTTCAAAATATTCATCTTCTTCCATTGCATCTAGCTTATTTGCCATTTGTTCTACTCCTTTCTTATACTGCCTCTATAATTTCATAAACTGGCATTTGGTTTTTATATTTTAATGTTTCTATTTCATATTTATCTTGTCTTTCATACCTGTTTACTATTTTTTCTGCTTCTTCTTGATTTCTTGCTGTTTCTAAATATTTTCCATTACAATAAATTTCTCTTTTTTTCTTTTTCATTTTTTCACCTTCTTTCGTTTACTTGTTCGAATTTCTTAAAATTTCACATCCTATTTTATTAAATTCCTCATATATCCTTTCGTTTTCTTCTTTTGTTTTTGGAAAATATGTGTTATCTACTTCTATTGTTGTATT
Organism: Clostridia bacterium; assembly: GCA_022794055.1. Taxonomy (GTDB): domain Bacteria; phylum Bacillota; class Clostridia; order TANB77; family CAG-508; genus CAG-269. Next base: position 3,785 of record JAAWEA010000069.1, on the reverse strand, counting down.
TCCTAGTTTAAATTCTTTTACTATCATCTTGTAACCACCTCTTAATTAGCTTATTCAAAGTGTTTGTCCTTCTTTCTTTTTTGTACTGTGTCGCAATCATTTATTCGTTTTAAGCGAATTGTTGGATAAATTTAAAAAGTCACTACTCATATTATATAATTTTTCCATTTCTCTCACTTTATCCCAGCTAGGAATTGTAATTCCGTGTTCCCAATTACTTAATGTTGCTGGATTAACTTTTAATTTTTTTGCTGCATTTTTTTGATTATATCCTGCATTTACCCTTGCTGCTTCTAAAGTTATTTTTACTTCCAAAATAGTTCCTCCTCTCTTATTTCGCTTTAAGTATATTACGCTTTTAGAAAAATGTCAATACTAAAAGCGAAATTTTTTTTTAAAAATATTGCTTTTTTTTCGTTTTTAGCTTATACTATATATTAGGAGGTTTTAAAATGATAAAAAATCAAAAAGAAATATTTTCTAATAATCTAAAAAAATGGTTATCTATTAGAAATAAAACTCAAACTGATATAGTTGAAAAGTTTAATATTTCTCCATCAACAGTTTCAGATTGGTGTAATGCCAAAAAATTTCCAAGAATTGACAAAATAGAAATGTTAGCAAATTTTTTAAATATATATAAATCCGATTTAATAGAAGAGCGTGGACGAACAGATATATTTGGTAATCCTGTTGTGTCTATTCCTATACTAGGTATAGTAAAAGCTGGATATGATTATCTTGCACAAGAAAACTGGATAGGAAGTGTTGATGTAGATAAAAAACTATCTGAAAATGGAGAATTATTTGCTTTAAAAGTTCATGGTGATAGCATGTCTCCTATCTTAATTGAAGATGATATAGTTATTATAAAAAAACAAGATGATTTTGAAAATGGAGATATAGTAGTAGCTATTATAAATGGTGACGAAGCTACTATAAAAAAAGGTAAAAAAAATGATAATAGTATATTATTACAACCATTAAATACTAATTATGAACCACTAATTTTTACAAAAGAAGAATTATTAACTATACCAGTTACAATAATTGGAATAGTTAAACAGTTAAAAAGGGAATTTTAAAAAGAGAATTATGTTCTAAGTTTGCGACACAGTACATAATTCTCACATATAAACACTATTGAAAGTGGTTACTTTTATATTATATACTATAAAAGCTTTCTTTTTCAATAGCTTATTAATAATTTTATTGAAAATGGAGGTATTTTTTTATGCAAAATTCAATAAATAATAATATGGAATATTATTGTGCTTATTTAAGAAAGTCAAGGAAAGATATGGATGCAGAAGCTCATGGCCAAGGCGAAACATTAGCAAGACATGAAAAAAGATTGAAAGACTATGCTGATTCTGTTGGAATTAAAATTAGTAAATTTTATAAAGAAGTTGTATCTGGTGAAACTATATCAGCAAGACCTGTAATGCAACAATTATTAAATGATGTTGAAAATTGTATGTGGACAGGTGTATTAGTTGTAGAGGTTGAGCGTTTAGCAAGAGGAAACACATTAGATCAAGGTATAGTATCTAATGCTTTTCAATACTCAAATACAAAAATTATTACCCCTGTTAAAACATATGACCCAGATAATGAATTTGATGAAGAATATTTCGAGTTTGGCTTATTTATGTCAAGGAGAGAATATAAAAAAATAAATCAAAGACTTCATGAAGGTATACTATCAAGTGTAAATGAAGGTAAGCATGTTGGTACATCAGCTCCATATGGTTATGATAAATATAAATTACCTAAGCAAAAAGGATATTCATTAAAAATAAATGAATATGAATCAAATATGATAAAGTTAATTTACAATTTGTACTGTAGTGGCAATGGTTTAGAATTTATATGTAATGAGCTTAATAGATTGGGCTATACACCTCGTAGAAGCAATGAATTTACAAAATCAACTATATCTCATATTCTTACTAATCCTGTTTATATCGGCAAAATCAAGTATACAGACAAAGCTACTATAAAAAAAGTTATAAATGGAAATATAGTAAGAGTAAAAAATGAAAATAAAAATGTAATATATGTTGATGGACTTCACAAACCAATAATAGATTTAAATACATGGAATAAGGTTCAAAATATACGAAATGGTAATTTAATTAATAGAACTAAGGTAGATTATACATTAAAAAATCCAATGGCTTCTATTTTAAAATGCGGACTTTGTGGAAGGTCATTATCAAGGATTACCTATTCAGATAGAAATGATGTAAGAATATGTTGTAGAAAATGTAAAGAAAATGTAGGAAGCAATATAGATTATGTTGAAGATAAGCTATTACAATCTCTAAAACTGTTATTAGAAAATTATAAAATAAAATTATTGAATAATGATAATAGTGATATTAAAATGTTGCTAAAAATAAATGAAGATAATATTTTAAATTCCAGAAATGAATTAGAAAAATTAAAATTACAATTAAATAAGACTTATGATTTATTAGAACAAGAAGTTTATACTAAAGATATATTTATAGAACGTTCAAATTTATTAAAACAACAAATAGAAGAAATTAACAATAACATTACTAAATTAGAAATAGAAAAAGAACAAATTGTTGTTACAAAAAATAATAAAGAAATATTAATTCCTAAAATTGAGAAAGTTATAGATAGTTATTATGAAACTAATAATATAAAGATGAAAAATGAGCTTTTAAAAAGTGTACTTGAAAAAGTTGAATATACTAAAATAACCCCTATGAATAAAGACGATTTTAAATTAAAATTATTTCCTAAAATACAAGCATAGATTATATTTTTTATTCTATGCTTGTATCATTGATATTTTTATTTGTCAAAATGAACCCATGTAGGAGTTAATGATTTAGGTTCTCGTGTTACTCATGTTTTCAAAAACTTTTGAGTCCATTCTTTTAATTTTACTTATATCGAGTTTTTTTGCTGTTTCTAGGAATTCTTTAAAGCTAATTCTTAAATAAATATCTATTTTATTATCATATACAACAATCTCTTTTATAATTGATGATAGTATCATTTTCTTTTTTTCTATACTGCAATTTTTTAATATTTCTTTCCAATCTGGAATCATACTTTTTACTTTCAACATTTGTTCAAAGTTAATTTCTTTTTCTTCTTTTATTTTTTCCAGTTGCATCTTTTGTTTTTGGTATTCTTTTATCTTTTGTTCATTCTCTTCCATTAAGCTAGATATTAATTCTCTTGAAAAAGTACTTTTACCAGTTATTACATTTATTATTTCTTCTTTCAATACTTCATTTTTATTAGAATATTCTTTAATGTTTTTCTCTAATTCTTTGATTTGTTTTCCCTCGTTATCATTTGTATTTTTATGGATTTTTCTTACATATTCTGATAAATCTCTTTTTTCTAGCAAATCAAAATATTTATATATTTCATTTAGTACTGGTTCTTCTATCGTGTTATTTTTATGACTTTTCTTTTTGCAATCACATTTTCTACCACTAGAATTATTATTACAAGCATAATAACTATATTTCGTATATCCTTTGCTTCCATCTTCTAACTTTATTTCTCTTTTTGAACTTCTCGTTGTTAATTTAGCTCCACATCCACCACAAGTTATGTATCCTGTAAAAAGCATTTCTCCTTTTGTTTGATATTTAAAATGTTCCTTATTTGCTTTCTCACATTGATTGTTTTTATCTTTTCTTGATTTTTTTATCTTTTGTGCTTTTTCAAATTGTTCTTCTGATATTATTTGAAATTCTGGTATTTTTTCTTTTGAATAAATCCAATCTTCT
>JAAWEA010000068.1 GCA_022794055.1 Clostridia bacterium | reverse complement strand
ACAGCTTTTTTTATTGTTTACAACTTCGCTTTGCTCAGTTGCATAAGTTATCCGTAACACTCGGACTATTCGTCCTCGTTAACGGCTAACTTAATATGTACATCTTTTAGCTGCTGCTCAGATACCACTGATGGTGCTTTCATTAGTAAATCTTTTGCTTTTTTGTTTTTTGGGAATGCTATTACTTCTCTTATGTTTTGTGAGTCTTCTATTAACATTACCATTCTGTCTACTCCTGGTGCTGCTCCTGCATGTGGTGGTGTTCCATATTGGAATGCGTTATATAGTGCTCCAAACCTTTCTTTCACATCTTCTTCTGTGTATCCTGCTATTTCAAATGCTTTTACCATTATTTCTGGATTGTGGTTTCTTACTGCTCCTGATGCCATTTCATATCCATTACATACTAAGTCATATTGATATGCTAATATGTCTAATGGATTTTTGTTTGTTAAGTCTTCCATTCCTCCTTGTGGCATTGAAAATGGGTTATGGCTGAAATCTATTGTTCCTTCATCAGATAATTCATACATTGGGAAATCTACTATAAAGCAGAATCTATAAACATTTTTTTCTAATAAGTCTAATCTTTTTCCTAATTCAATTCTTACTAATCCAGCAATTTTTTGTGCTTTTTCAAATTCATCTGCTATAAAGAACACACTTGAGTTTTTAGTCATTCCATATTCTTTTTCTAGTTTTTCTTTTATTTCCTCTGTAATAAATTTGGCAATCCCACCTGTAATTTCTCCTGTTTGTTCATATTTTGTCCAAGCAAGTCCTTTTGCTCCTATTTCATCTGATGTAGCAAATTCTGTCATTTTGTCAAAGAATTTTCTTCCTTGTTCAGCTCCATTTGGGATTATTATAGCCTTTATTATTTTTCCTTCAAATGCTTTAAAGTCTGATTTTTCAAAACATTTTGTAACATCTTGTATAATCAATGGATTTCTTAAATCAGGCTTATCAATTCCGTATTTTTCCATTGCCTCTTTATAAGGTATTCTAATAAATGGTCCTTTATCTACTTCCCAATTCGTAAATTTTTCAAAAGTATAAGGTACAACTTCTTCTATTACTTTAAATACATCTTCTTGAGTTGCAAAACTCATTTCAAAATCTAATTGATAAAATTCTCCTGGTGCTCTATCTGCTCTAGGGTCTTCATCTCTAAAGCATGGTGCTATTTGAAAATATTTATCAAATCCTGATACCATTAGCAATTGTTTAAATTGTTGTGGTGCTTGTGGCAATGCGTAAAATTCTCCTGGATTTAATCTACTTGGTACTAAATAATCTCTTGCTCCTTCAGGTGATGAATTCGCTAAAATTGGTGTCTGAATTTCTGCAAAACCTAATTCATCCATTTTATCCCTTAAAGATTTTAATATTTTTGAACGAAGTAAAATACTATTGTGTAATTTTTCATTTCTTAAGTCTAAAAATCTGTATTCTAACCTTAAATCTTCTCTTACTTCTTGATTTGTATTTATTTCAAATGGCAATACATTTTTGCATTTTCCTAAAATCTCAATTTTATTAGCAATTACTTCAATTTCTCCTGTTGGAATTTTAGTATTTTTATTACTTCTTTCCACAACTTTTCCAGATATGTGGATACAGCTTTCTGTTGTTAACTCTTTTGCTACTTTTTGTAATTCTTCACTTATTACAATTTGAGTTATTCCGAATTGATCTCTTAAATCAATAAATATCATTGATCCTAAATTTCTTATTTTTTGTATCCAACCAGATAATTCTACCTCATTATTTACATTACTTATATTTAATTCTCCACAAGTTTTTGTTCTGTACATTTTAATTCTGTCCTTTCTTAAAACTAATTTTTTGCTTTTTCTATTTTAGCACACATTCTTTAATTTTACAATTTTTTGTTTAAAAAATTGCTTTACTTTTTTTTTTATATATACTATACTAATTATAGAAATTATAAAAAAAGGAGAATTTCAATGAAAGAAAAAAATACAATAGAAATACATTTATCCACAATACTTTTAATATTTACCATAATAATTATTGCTGTAATGACTTATTTTATTTTTAGATTATCTAATGAGAAAAATTCTGTTGAAGAAAACGTCAATAAATTAAATGATGAAATTTATAAATTAGAAAATAAATCATCTAATCTTCAGGAAAAAATAGATTTAATTTCTAATACAATTAATAACAATATTAATGATAATGATGAAATTGATTTAGATTCTCAATATAATAATACTGATTATGGAATTAACTTTTCTTATCCATCTAATTTTATAAAATTAGATGATACTTCTTTAATAGAACATTCTGTAGAAACACTTCAAGACAATAATGGAAATAGTATAACAATCACAGTAAATAATACTACAATTGATGAAGTTATAAATAATGTAAAAACTTTAACTACTGCAGATGGAACTTTATTTAATACCAATATAAAAGAAGATGGATATATTACATCAGATAGTGGAGTAACAGGGTACAAAATGCAGATGTTATCTAATGAAAGTAACGTAATGAAATTTATTACTCAAAAAGAAGATACTGTTTTTACTTTCAGTTTTATAATAAATGGCGATTTAGAACAATATTTAGATTTATTTAATAAAATTCTTGATACTATATCTATTGTCTAAATATAAATATTTATAGGAGTTTGTTATGTCAAATGATATTTTTGATTTTTATGATAGAACAAGTTTAAAATCTTATAATCTAGATAAAAATATGCAATATCAATTAAATATATTAGGAAGTTTAGATGTTTTTACTAGAAAACATTGTGAAAATGTAGCTAGTATTGTTTGTAGAATTTGTCAATATCTTCATTGTTCTGCAAGTTTTACAGAATACTGTACAATTTGTGCATACCTGCATGATATTGGTAAACAATTTATTCCTCCTAGTATATTACAAAAACAAGGTGCTTTAACTGACGAAGAATATGAAATCATGAAAAAACATACTATTTTTGGTCATAAAGTTTGTATGGAAGATTTAAAATTAAGACCTTATTCTGCTGGTGCTGTTTATCATCATGAGGCACTTAATGGTACTGGCTATCCTAATGCTTTAATAAAAAAAGATATTCCTTATGAAGGGCAAATTATTCGTGTTGCTGATGAATATGATGCTATTGTTAGTAAAAGACAATATAAATCACATGTTGGTATTGTAGATACTCTTAAGATTTTAATTGAAGAATGTCAACCTATTAAAAATCCAGAAAATTATAGGGTTCCTGTGAAGGATAAGAAATTAGGAAAAAATAATCCAATAGTTGTCAAAGCACTTATAAAAGTTGTAATTGATGATACAGAATATGAAATCTCATGTATAATGGATTATTTGAAAGATTTAAAAACGGATATTAAAAGATTAGAAGAAATTGAAAAATATGATAAAAAAAGGCTTTCTGCTAAAAGTCTACAAAAGCAAGAGTATTTTTTGAATGGCATGAAATATTTATTAATTGGTAATGAAACTATTGAAAATTATTCTGAAGTATTAAATTCTTATCGTAATATAGTTGAAACTAAAAATGCTCATATTAAGAAATTATTTGAAGAAATTAAGATTATTAAAAAATTGAAGGTATAAGAAATTTGGTTAATTTTGGTTAATATAGATGCTTCTTTATTTAACGAATTTTATTTTATTCTAAAAATTTAACTCTAACTGTTATATAACAGTTAGAGTTATAATTGTTTTTTCTTCAATAATAAATGGTCAAAAAGCAATATCTATATGACATCTTGACCAATTTCATTATTCCTCTAATCCGAAACTTACTCCAAGTGCATTATTTATTTGATTTATTGTATTTTCATCTTCTATATGCCCTATTTTTTCTTTTAGTCTGCTTTTATCAATTGTTCTTATTTGTTCAGTTAATATAACAGAATTATTTTTTAATCCACATTTTTCTGAATCTATCTCTATATGTGTTGGCAATTTTGTTTTATTAGTCTGAGATGTTATTGCTGCTGCTATTACAGTTGGACTATATTTATTTCCCATATCATTTTGTATAATTAAAACTGGTCTTATTCCTCCTTGTTCCGAACCTACTACTGGACTTAAATCTGCATAAAACATATCTCCTCTTTTTATTACCATATTCTTCACTCCTAATGTTGGTATATGTCAAGCATGTATTTTTTTATATTTTCTAGTAAAGATAAATTTTATATTTGTTCTAATGTGTCAAATAATCTAAATGCAAATATTTTTTGATTTGCAGTTTTATTTATCTTTATCTCATTATATATTATGTAGATTATTGTGTTTTGGTTAGTATCTTTTATCTCCATTCTTATAGGTTCTGCTTTTTCTTTTGATATGTAAAGTGTTTCGTATTTTTGATATTTATTGTCTGTTTCTACTGTTGTCTCCATAATTATTTGATTATTTTCTTCTTTCCATTTTGAATTTGAATTATTTTTATAATTTTCTATAAAATTTATTAAATCTAAATTATTTTGAGTAATATCTTTATAATCTTCTATTATTTTTGTTAGGCTTAATCTTGTATTTTCTATTTTTAAATTATTTTCTTCTTTTATAATTTTAATTCCTTGTATATTACTTGGCTCAATTATTTCTTGTATATTGTTTTCTTTACTTATGTACTCTTGCTTCATTTTGTATTTATTGCTATTTTTATTACTTTTTACTTCAATTTCTACTTCTGATTTATAAGAATTTGTATTTAAAATATAATCTACAATTTCTTGACTAGTACTATT
>JAAWEA010000067.1 GCA_022794055.1 Clostridia bacterium | reverse complement strand
GAGGAATTTATGCAGTAGATGGTGGAGTTTCTACATCTAGTATTTATTCTAAATAGTTTTATTTTAATTTTTTATACAATAATAAAATACATATTGCAATGTTAATAATTGTATTAAGTAACTTTTAAAAGTATGCTGTATATTAAGGAATAGCAAATCTTGAATACAGCTATTTTATTAACATTTTAAGTTCATAGATTTGGTTTACATATACAAAGAAAAAACGAGAAAATTTTGAAATATCAATATTTTCTCGTTTTTTAAATATTTTTATGTTGATAAAAGAATATAGTAGTATCAAGATTTTATTAAAATAAAAAGATAAAAAATTTTATTTGCAACTAAATAATAGAAATAAATGTTATTGACTTAAAATAATATTTATGAAATAATTATTTTATGTATAATAGTATAGAAAGGAAATAAATATGTATATAATTTTAATATTAATTATTACATTTATAATTATAGGAATTGTAGGCAATATAATATATGATAAAATAGCAAAAAAGAATTCAAATGAAATAGATGAAAAATTAGGGCAGGTAGGATTTAAAACTTCACAAATAAGAGTTCTTGACATGTTGGATAATAGACAACAATTAAGAGTAGATTCAGAACATAAAAAAATAGCAATTTGTAATATATTTCCCCAACAAAATATAAATATATTAAATTTCTCAGATATTATTGAATGTGAGATTGTGCAAGATTCTAAAACAATAATAAAGGATGGAATTGGAAGAGCAATTATTGGAGGTGCAATAGCAGGAAGTGTAGGAGCAATAATTGCTTCTAATACTATAGAAACCAAAGATGTTACAAATAATTTATATATAAAAATAATAACAAAAGATATAAATAACTCTTTACATATTATAAATATAATAAAAGCAGAAACAAAAAAATATTCAACAGAATATAAAACTGCAATAAATTTTGCAAATAATGTATATGCTACTCTAACTTCAATTATGAATGGAAATAATAATAATGATTTACAAAGTGATAATTCTAAAGATTTTATTGAACAATTAGAAAGATTATCTAAACTTAAAAGTGATGAAATAATAACAAATAAAGAATTTGAAGCTATTAAACAAAAGATTCTAGACAACAAAAACGAAACTTTTGGTAAAGAAGAAACAATTATAGATAATGATATATATAAAATCGAACAAAAAATACAACTATATAACAATAATAAAATAAGAATAATAAATGAATTAATGAATGAAACTGGTCTAGGATTGCCAGCAGCTAAAAAGATTGTTGATGATTATATGAAAAATAGATAAAGTTTTGTAATATCATAATTATTAATTAATAATATATAAAAAGGTGGAGCTAATGATTGATTTTAAACAAGCACAAAAATCTTTTAAAGAATATTTGCAACAATATAATTTAGAATATGGAAAAAATGAATTAAAAATAAAACATACTTATGGTGTCGTAAAAGCAAGTGAATTTATTGCAAAAAAATTAGTATTGAAAGAAGAGGACATAGAATTAGCAAAATTAATAGGTTTATTACATGATATAGGAAGATTTGAACAAATAAAAAAAATTGATTGTTTTCTAGACAATAAAGGAGTAGACCATGCTATATTAGGAAATGAAATTTTATTTAAAAATAATCTTATAGAAAATTTTATAAAAGATGAAAAATATTATAATATTATTTCTAAAGCAATATTAAATCATAATAGATTATCAATAGAAGATAATTTAAATGATAGAGAATTATTACATGTAAAAATAATTAGAGATGCAGATAAAACAGATAATTTTAGAGTAAAAGCAACAGAGAATTTCGAAAATATAATTGATAATGCAAATAAAGAAATTTTAGAAAATGATATTATTTCAGAAAAAATATTTAAAGATTTTATGAATAATAAAATTATAGTAAGAGAAGACAGAAATACATATATGGATTTCTGGGTTTCATATATAGCATTTATATTTGACTTCAATTATATTTATGGCTTAGAATATATAAAAGAAAATGATTATATTAATAAAATTATTAATAGATTAGATTATAAAAAAATAGATACAAAAGAAAAAATGCAAAAAATAAAAAAACATGCGAATCAATATGTGGAAAATAGATTAAAATAATAAAATGGTGTAGATATGAAAAATAAAAGAACAATAAAAATAATAAAATTAGTAGTATTAATAATAGTAATATCAATATTAGTAATTGCAACAGCATATATGTTACCAATAATAAAAAAGATAAATACTACAGAAGGGCAAATGCAATTTAAAGAAAAAATTGCTTCTTCTAAATTTACAGGAATAATGATGTTATTTGGACTCGAAATAGCACAAGTAATATTGGCAATACTTCCAGGAGAGCCAATAGAAATTTTAGCAGGAATATGTTTTGGAGCTTTTTGGGGAACAATATTTTTAATGATTTCTATATTTATTATAACCTGTGTAATATACTTCTTTGTAAATAAATATGGGAGAACTTTTATATATGCGTTTTTTCCAAAGGAAAAAGTTATAAAAATAGAAAACAGTAAATTATGGAAAAATGAAAAGAGCATAGAAATGGTAATGATAATATTATTTTTATTGCCAGGGACCCCAAAAGATTTATTAGTATATATAGGAGGAATATTGCCAATAAAATCTTCAAGATTTATATTAATAGCAACATTATTACGTTTCCCATCAGTTATATCATCTACAATATTAGGAGACCAATTATTTGAAAGAAATTGGAAGACTGGAATATTTGCCTATGGAATTACATTTTTAATTACATTTATTATAATATTAATTATAAATAAATTGGACAAAAGAAATGTAACAGGAAATATTATAAAATCAATAAAAAATAAAGAAATATAATGTTCTAATTATGCAAATAAAAAATTTTGCATAATTAGAACATTTTTTGTATAAACAAGAAAATTATGGAAAAAATATATAAAACATAATTTTTAGGAGGTTCAAATGGAATCTAGTAATTTAAAAAATATGGTAATTTTAAGAAATTTGCCATCTAATATTGTTGATGAGGCCATAATTGTTTTAAAAACTAATAAAAAGGTAAAAAAGTTACAAAAAATAGAAAAAGTAAAAAATGCAAATAGTAAAGATAAAATCACAAAAGAAAAAGGATATATTATAAAAGAAGCTGAGATGATTGTTAATAATTATATTAATAAAGTAGAGAATAAAAAAGAAAAAGAGTTTTTTCAAAAAAAAATAAAAGAAAAACATAAAAAATTAAAAAGATATTCTTTAGCTATAACAATACTTAGTGTATTAGAAGCAATTTTAATAATATTTTAAAAGAAAAAAAGAAAAGGGAAAAAAGGTCCAGGACAAAAAATCCCTCTTACTTTTATTAAATTATTTAATGAAAGTAAGAGGGATTTTTTGTCCTGGACCTTTTTTCCCTTTCCTTTTTTTATTTATATCATAAAATAAAATAATCTACATATAGTTTAAAAAGAAAGTACAGAAGAGGTGTAGAAATGGAAAGAATTATGTCAGTGGAAGATAAAATAAGAAGAGCAGAGGAAATATATGCGAAAAGACAAGAAGGAACACAAAGAAGAACGGCGAAAGTGCCAGTGAATCAAAATGAAAAAAAAGATATAAAATTATTAAAAAAGATGATAATTCAAATTATTATTAGCTTAGTAATATATTTATGCTTTTATATGATACAAAATAATAATTATATATTCTCAGAAGACTTTTTAAATAAAGCAAATGAAATATTGTCTTATGATATCAATTTCCCACAATTATATGAAGATATAAAAAACAAAATACAAAATAGTGGAATTATATTAAAAAAAGAAAATGAAAATCAAGATGAAAACCAAGAAGAAACAAATACAGTAGAAGAAAATGCGATTGGTGGAGCAGAAGAAGTTATAGAAGAAACACCAGAAATTATACAAGCAGAAGAAATAAATACAGTAAAAGAATTATCTCAAGAAGAAAAAGATATTGAAAACATTATAGCAACTGCAAATTTTATTAAACCAGTAGAAGGAGTTATTAGCTCTGGTTTTGGAGAGAGAGAACCAACAAATAGTACGATACCAAAAAATCATACAGGAGTTGATATTGCAGCAAATTTAGGAACAAAAATATTATCATCGACAAATGGAGAAGTAATATTAGCTTCAGAAGAAGGGGATTATGGAAAACACTTAAAAATACAAATAGGAGAAGTTGTGCTTGTATATGCTCATTGCAATAAACTATATGTGAAACAAGGAGATAAAGTTGTACAAGGACAAGAAATTGCAGAGGTAGGATCTACTGGAAATTCAACAGGACCACATTTACATTTTGAAATAAGAATTTTAGGAAGAACTATAAATCCTCAAAAAATATTAAGTTTATAAAAAGGAAAGAAAATGAGATTTAGAATAGATCTAAAAATATTTATTTTTATAATATTATTTTACTTTACAAAACAAATTCAAATTTATGGATTTATTATGTTTTTTGCTTGTATACATGAATTAGGACATCTATTATGTGGAATTTTATTAGGAATGAAACCAGAAAAATTAGAAATAATACCTTTTGGACTATCAGTATCATTTAGAATTAAAGCTCAAGAATATAATAAAAAAATAAAAAAAGGTAATATATTTGAAATAAAAAAAATAATAGTTGCAATTGCAGGACCATTAATAAATTTAATTATGATTTTAATTATTTATAATGTAAACTTAGAAATAGAAAAAAAATTAGTATTAATTTATAGTAACTTTTTATTATTTATTTTTAATTTATTACCAATTTATCCACTAGATGGTGGAAGAATTATAAAAGGAATATTTCACATAATTTTTGGAAAAAGAAAAGCAGAAAAATACATAAATTGCATATCTTTAATTAGTGTTATTATATTTACAGCACTTGCAAGCATTCTTATATTATATATTGAGAATATTTCCATATTTCTAATAAGTTTATTTTTACTTTGTATTGTAATACAAGAAAACAAAAAGTTTAAAAAAAGAGAAACCATTTATAAAAAAATACTTGATAATAAAGCAATTTAATAGTAAACTAATACTAATGAAAAGGGAGAAAGCAAAAGATGAGAGAAAGAATGAAACAGGAAAAAGGAATTTCCATGCTTTCACTAATTATTACTATTATAATATTATTAATATTAACAAATGTAATGATATATAATGCCAGAGATAATATGTATATAAAAGCACTAGCAAATTTATATAATGACATAGAAATATTAAATAGTAAAGTATCAGAATATTATGAAAGATATGGAAATATACCTGCTAGTACAGAATATATTAATGTTAACAAACTATCTAATATAATAAGTAAAAATAATGATACAGGGAAATTCTATATAATCGATTTAGAAGCAATGCAGGGAATTACATTAAATTATGGAAAAGATTATAAAAATATTAAAAATGATATAGAAAATATAAATAATTATGAAGATGTTTATATAATAAATGAAAATAGTCATAACATATTTTATGTTAGAGGAGTAAACATAGAAGAAAATGGAAATATAATTACTTATTATACAAATTATAGAAAGCCAGATGAAACAATAGTTGATTTAAGATATATTGACGGAATATTAATACCAGATGGATATTATTATATAGGAAAGCAAGACGAAAATATTATTATATCAAAAGATAAAACAGAAAAAATAAATGACACAAGTGAAAACCAATATATATGGCAAAAAAATATAGCTATTTTAGAAAAAGTACCAAATTCAATACAATTACCAGAAGAATTAGAAGAAGAGTTCTTAAAAAGTGTAAATTGTTATAAAGGATTTTTTAAAAATAAAAATAAAACTGAAAATATAGATGTAGTATATAAAAAAGTAGAAGAAAAAAATTGGTCTGAAGAATACACAGAAAATAAAATATATACTGATAAAAATGGAGATACAGCATGTATTCCAAAAGGCTTTAGAGTAAGCTTGGAAGAAGGGACAAGCGAAATTATTAATGGATTAGTTATTACTGACCAAATTAATGAAGAAACTAATGAAAGTATAGGAAATGAATTTGTATGGATACCTGTAGATAATTTTGATGAATTCATAAGAGAAGATTTCGAAATAAACCCAACAGATGAAAAATATTTTATTACTACAGAGCCAACAGAAAATAGATATTATGAGATTTCTGGAGATAGAAGAACAAAAGAAAATGAAGCAGATAATATATATGAAAGTATTTATGAAAATAAAGGGTTTTATATAGGAAGATATGAAACAGGAATAGAAGAAGACACAGTAAGGACATCTATCTCAGATATAGCACAAAAAGCGGTAGTTAAAAAGAATAAGTATATATATAATTATATACAATGGGCTAATAGTATAGAAGATGAGACAGGAGGAGCAGTAGAAAAAGCAAGAGAATTATATGAAAACAGTACCTTATGTTATGGAGTACAATGGGATGCAATAATGAGATGGATTAGCAAAGACTATAATGTAAAAAGTGTCTTAGAGGATAGCACAAAATTTGGGAATTATAGTGAAACTAAAAACTTAATAAAAACTGGAAATTATGAAGAATATAAAATTAAAAATATATATGATTTAGCTGGTAATGTAGAAGAATGGACAATGGAAACGTATGGAATAGACTATAAAGTAGCAAGAGGAAGTAAAAGTGGAGATAATAATACAATTGCTTTTAGACAAGATAATCAAGTAAATACAAAATCAGGATTAATAGGATTTAGAATTGCATTATATATAAAATAGAAATATAAAGAAAATTTAAAAGTTAAATTTTCTTTTTTCTTAAGTTAGTCTAAAGAATTGACTTTTTTTACATTTCGTTGTATTATATTAACTGTAAAAAAGTGTTTTAAAATCCTAAGGAGGAAAGATATGGGAGAAGTAATAGTAATCACGTCTGGAAAAGGTGGAGTAGGAAAAACAACAACAACAGCAAATCTAGGATCAAGTTTAGCAGTAGAAGGAAAAAAAGTATGTTTAATAGACACTGATATAGGATTAAGAAACCTAGATGTTGTAATGGGACTAGAAAATAGAATTGTATATGATATAGTAGATGTTGTTGAAGAAAAATGTAAACTAAGACAAGCATTAATAAAAGATAAAAGATTTAAAGAATTATACCTATTACCAGCTGCACAAACAAGAGATAAAAGTGCTGTAAATGAAGAACAAATGATAGAATTAACAAAAAAATTAAAAGAAGAATTTGACTTTATTCTTATTGATTGTCCAGCAGGAATTGAACAAGGATTTAAGAATGCTATTGTAGGAGCAGACCGTGCAATTGTAGTAACAACAGCTGAAATATCAGCAATTAGAGATGCAGATAGAATTATTGGATTATTAGAATCATCAGAAATCAGAAATCCAGAATTAGTAATCAATAGAATAAGACCTAATATGGTAAAAAAGGGTGAAATGATGGATGTTGATGATATTGTAGATTTATTATCAATAGACTTAATTGGAGTTGTACCAGATGATGAATATATAATTACCCAAACAAATAAAGGAGAACCAGTTATACAGAATAAAAAAGCACCATCAGGTAAAGCTTATATAGAAATAGCAAAAAGAGTATTAGGAGAAAAAATAGAAATAACAGTACCAGGAAAAGATGAAGGATTCTTTGCTAAACTAATGAAATGGTTTAAAAAATAAGAGGTAGCAAGTGGAGGATAGGAAATAATGTTTGAAAATATAATTAATTTTTTTAAAAAGATTGGCAAAAAAGAAGAAAATAAACAAGCACAAGAAAGTTCAAAAAATGCAGCAAAGGAAAGATTACATCTAGTTCTAATGCAAGATAGGGCAAATGTATCAGCAGATTTTCTAGAACTTATGAAACAAGAAATAATAGATGTTATAAAAAAATATATAGAAATAGATGAAAAAGAAATAGATGTAAGACTAACAAATAAAGAAAATGAAGATGGAACAAATGGGGCTCCAGCATTATATGCAAACATTCCTATTCTTAATATAAAAAATGAGTCTAGAAAAGTAGAAAAAAAAGAGACTGAACAAATAAAAGAAGAAAAGCAAGAAGAAATTAAAGAAAATACAATAAATAAAAAAGAGAACAAAGAAGAAATAACAGTAGAAGAACATATAATTAAAGAAGAACAAGACAATCAAGAAAATGAAGAAGAAAATATAAGTGAAAATCAAGAAGGTGTAACAGAACAAATTACTCAAAATGATACTACAATTATAGAAGAAAATAATAAAGAAAATGAGTGGATTTAAATTGCGAAAAAGAGAATTTAAAAATATGGAATGGGGATTGCTAATAGTAGCTATTATTCTAACAGTTATAGGATTAGTTGCACTATTTTCAGCAACACAACAAACAGAATTCGATGAGTTTAAAAAACAAATCTTATGGTTTATTGCAAGTATAATAATAATGGTAATAGTAATGCTAATAAATTATGAACTATTAGTAAGGCTATCGCCTATTTTTTATGGTATATCTACAATATTATTAATTGCAGTATTATTCACAAAGCCAATTAATGGAGCGACTAGTTGGTTTGACATTGGAGGTTTTTCACTTCAACCATCAGAATTTGCAAAAATTGTAGTAATTTTATTTTTAACACTTATCATATCAAAAATTCAAGAAAAATATATGGAAGATATAAATAAACCTACAAGATTGCTAATAATTTTAGCAATAGTATTTTTTCCATTATTATTAATTATAAAGCAACCAGATTTTGGAACTGCAATAGCGTTTTGTGTAGCATTAGCAATGATGTTATTCACAGCAGGAATTGATAAAAAATATATTTTAGGAACGTTATTAGTTATTCTTATATCAGTACCTATTGTATATAATTTAATATTACCAGATCATGCAAAGAAGAGAATAGATATTTATTTAAATCCAGAATCAGATCCACGTGGTAGTGGGTATAATATAATTCAATCAAAATTAGCAATAGGTGCTGGGCAACTAACAGGAATGGGAATTCTAAAAGGTAACCAGACACAATTAGGATATTTATATCCAAAGACTACAGATTTTATATATTCTGTAATTGGGGAAGAAATGGGTTTTATTATAGCGGCCACAATTGTAATATTATATGTACTGCTTATAACCAAAGCTCTGTATATAGCAAAAACAGCTAAAGATAACAAAGGAGCATTAATTGCGTCAGGAATAGCTGGAATATTCTTTTTTCACATGGCAGAAAATATAGGAATGGTAATGGGGTTATTACCAATTACAGGAGTGCCATTATTGTTTGTTAGTTATGGTGGTAGTTCTTTAATAACAAGCTATATATTTATAGGAATATTACTTAATATAAGTAGCAAGAGACAAAAAACAATATTTGTAAAATAACCCATAATTGAAGTTTCTACTTAGGTATGAAAATAAAATATTAAAGAGAGGACTCAAATAGAGAAACGTTCTTTTTGAGTATAGCCAGGAGAAGAAATGTACTTAAAAAAACTAAAAATAGGTAACATTGAATTAAAAAATAACTTAATATTAGCTCCAATGGCAGGTGTAACAGACCTGCCTTTTCGTAGTATCTGCAAAGAATTTCAACCAGGACTTGTTTGTACAGAAATGGTAAGTAGTAAGGCAATCTTTTATAATGATTCAAAAACACAATTATTAATGAATACACAAGAAGAAGAGAAACCTATCAGTATGCAAATCTTTGGAAGTGATGAAGAGACTATGGGATATGCTGCAAAATATGTAAGCAATATAGCTGATATAGTTGATATAAATATGGGATGCCCAGCACCAAAAGTTGTAAAAAATGGAGATGGAAGTAAACTACTATTAGATATAAATAAGGCAGAAAAAATTATAAAATCAGTTATAGAAAAATCATCTAAACCAGTTACATTGAAGCTAAGAAAAGGTTGGGATTTAAATAATATTGTAGCAGTTGAATTTGTACAGATGGCAGAAAAAGTAGGAGTTTCAAGTATAGCAATTCATGGAAGAACAAGAAGTGAAATGTATTCAGGAAGAGTAGATTTAGATATTATAAAAAAAGTAAAAGAATCAGTAAAGATTCCTGTAATTCGGAAATGGTGATATTGTTGATGAAGAATCGGCACTGAAAATGTTTGAATATACAGGTGTTGATGGAATAATGATTGGAAGAGGAACTTTTGGAAATCCATGGATTTTTCAAAAAATAATATATTATTTAAAAACAGGAAAAAAATTACCTCAAATAACAAATAAAGAAAAATTAAGAGTTATAAAAAGACATTTAAAATTAGAATTAGAGAATAAAGAAGAAATTACAGCTATTAGAGAAATGAGGAAACATATTGCTTGGTATACTAAAAATATGCCAAATTCAAGTGAATTTAGAAACGAAATTAATAAAATAGAAAACAAAAATGAGTTAATTAAAAAAATTGAAGATTATTTTATTAACTAAATATATTGAAGATATAAAAGTGCATAATAAAGAGACATTTTGAATAAAGATAATTAAAGGAAATTATTTAAAGGAGGTCTTTAATTATGCAAAAAAATAAACATAAATATCAAAATAAAAAAGAAAAAAACAAAGGAAAAATAATTATACTAATTACAATAATATTAATAATAATTATATGCATAACATTTTTTATAAAATTTAATAATAATATG
>JAAWEA010000066.1 GCA_022794055.1 Clostridia bacterium | reverse complement strand
CGATAATGATTCCTATATTCATGAATCTACACCTCTTTCTTATTAAATTTTCAATGTTCGAATCAAATATATATGTTTACTTTTTTTATAAATATATTTTTTTCTTACCCTTTATATTGTATCTTTATTATTGTAAACTGTCAAGTGATTTTAAATATTTTTTATTTAGTTACCATAACTTTAATCTTTCTATATTAATATTTAATAAGTATTTTACTACCATTATATTCTAATTTTTACTACTTTGTTGTGGTATAAGTATTATATCTATTAATGAATCTATCTAATGTTTATTCTCATCATTTTAAAAGTGGTCAGAGGCGACATTCTTTTTTGACCACCTTTGACCACTATTTTAAATATATATTAGGATTTACTTGAACAGAATCCTTTAGAATTTCAAAATGAAGATGTGATTCATCTGCTATTTCAAATGCAGCTGTATTACCTACTGTTCCTAAAGATTGTCCTTTTTCTACTTTCTCACCTTCAACAACAAATTCTGATGTTAATAAATTTGAATATATTGTTTGGAAACCATTAGCATGTTCAATTACTATTGTTAATCCATATCTTGGGTCATTCTTGATACTTTTTACTGTACCAGCCTCTGCTGCTTTAACAACAGTAGTTTTATCTGCTTTAATATCTATTCCTGTATGAGTTGTCCATTCTTGTAAAGTATTTGAATATAATAAACTATCTACTGCAAACTCTTTTACAATCTCTCCTTCAACAGGTTTTGCAAAGTTTAATTCCACTACTACTTCTTCCTTTTTTGTCTCATTTGCAGAAGTAGAAGTACTTGTTGTAGTAGGTTTTGTAATTTTATTTGTTGTTAATACATTATTTTGTTTATTAGTTGTAGATTTTTCCGTTGTAGTATTTTCTGTAATTGTATTTTCTATAGTTTCATTTTTAGCTTCTTCTACAGTTTTTCCTATTTCTAAGCTAGCACTTTCTGTATTATCAGATGAATTTGTACTATTAAAAATACTAGATATTTGTTCACTTGTTAATGTTCCTTCTTTTACATCCTCATTTAAATTTTTACTATAAATTAAAATTGCAAAAACAATTACTGCTAAAATTGCAACTCCTATTGCAGAATATTTTATTATTTTACTACTTAAATCTTCTTGGTTTTTTCTTCTTACATCTCTTCTCATAAAATCCTCCTTAAAAAATATTTCTATTACAATTATTTCCGGATTTTATAAAAATATACATATATTATAATGAATTTGTATCTTGAATTGCAATTCCTGTGTAAAAGTGTGTAATAATTTCTTCTGCTGTACTACCTTGTTTGGCCATTGCATCAGCTCCTGTTTGACTCATTCCTACTCCATGACCATATCCTTTTACAGTAAATTTAATATTTTCTCCTTCTTGTGCTATTTCAAAATTAGCAGATTTAAGTCCAAAAATTGTTCTTGCCTCAACTCCTGATAAATTATGATTTCCTATTTTTAGTGTTTTTACTCTATTTGAACCTGTATATTCTAATATTTTTATTTCTTCTGGATTTGAAAAATTTATTGAAATATCAGAATATTTTGCTTTCAATTTATTCAAAAGTTCAGTTCGTGTTAAAATAACTTCTGAAGCATATTGAGTATATCCATCTTCTCCAGCAGTTGCAACACTTTGTAAATATGGATATCCTGTTCCTCCCCATACATTAATTGGCACTTCTGTTACCCCTCCACTGTTTGAATGGAAGAAGGCATTTATAGGTTTATTTTCATAAGTTACAATCTTTCCTTTTGTGCTATTAACAGCATTACATATTTTTTGCCAATTTGATTCTCTTTCATTTTCATTCCATCTTGCTAATCTTGTTTCTTTAGAAACCCATGCTTGACAACAAGTTGAATCATCACATATATCTGCATTATCATGTTTTTTATTTAAAATTTTAAATATTGTATATGTTCTTGCAACAATTGCTTGTGCTCTTAGTGCTTCTATTTCGAAGGTTGCTGGCATTTCTGCTGATACTACATGATATAAGTACTCATCTATATTTACTTCTTCAACATTTCCCTCTTTTTTATGTAATAGCATTATTGTTCCATATTTATTATATTGATAATTTTCTATATTTGCCTCTTCTTTTACTTCATTTTGTGTATCTGCTTGCACTTGATTTTGTTCCATATTTTCTTCTGATTGATTTACTCCAGTAGTAACTGTCTTTTTAGTTAATATTGCTGGTATTATAAAACAAATTAGTATAAAAAAAATAAGATATAGAAAAAATCGTTTCATTATCATCACCTCATTTTAAGCAGAAGTTAATTTTTCTTTCATATTATTTAGAATTTTTCGTTCTATTCTTGAAACTTGCACTTGGCTAATTCCTAGAATTTTTGCAACTTCTGTTTGTGTTTTTTCTTTAAAAAATCTTAGTAATATAATTTGTTTTTCTCTATCTTCTAATTCATTCATTAGTTGATTGACAACTAATTTATTAGTAATTATTTCTTCTTCATTTTTTCCTGTTGATATCTTTTCAAATATTGTTAATTTTTTCCCATCTTTATTTTCTGGTGTTAATGCTCCATCAATAGATTCTATTGTATTTGTAGATTCCATTGCTATAACAACATCTTCTTTTTCTACATTAAGTTCTTTACATATTTCTTCTATTGTAATTTCTTTTCCTGTTTTAATTAGATAATGCTTTTTTAATTCATTTATTTTTGTGTTTAACTCTTTTATACTTCTACTTACTTTTATAGGCCCATCATCTCTGATAAATCTTTTTATTTCTCCTAGAATATATGGTACAGAATATGTTGATAATTTAACTTCAAAATTGGTATCAAACCTTTTTATAGATTTTATGAATCCCATACAACCTATTTGATACAAGTCCTCTACTTCATAGCCTCTATTCATAAATCTTTTTACAATACTCCATATTAATCCATTATTATCTCTTATTAGTCTTTCTAATTCAAATTTATCACCGATTTTGGGCTTTTTTTATTGAATTAATACTATTTTCATACATACATAAACTTCCCTTTACTTTATTCTTTTGTTAATCCTATTAATTTACTTTCTTCTGTGTCTTCTTCTTTTTTAATAGTTTTAGTTAAAGTAATCTTTGTTCCTAAGCCAACTATAGATTCTACTTTCATACTATCCATAAAACTTTCCATAATAGTAAATCCCATCCCTGATCTTTCTAAATTCGGTTTTGTTGTGTAAAGTGGTTCTTTTGCTACATCTATATTTTCGATTCCTTTTCCATTATCAGAAATTTTGATTATAATTTCATTTTCTTGTAGTTTGGCATTTATTTTTATTATTCCTTGCTTATTATCATAGGCATGAATAATACAATTTGTTACAGCTTCTGAAACTGCTGTTTTTATATCTGCTAATTCCTCAATTGTAGGATCTAATTGAGATGCAAAAGCTGCAACTGTAATTCTTGCAAATGATTCATTTGTTGATTTACTAATAAATTGTAACTCCATCTCATTTTCAATTGTTTCTTTCATAACTTCCTCCTTCTTAAATCTCTGTAACTGGTATCAATTTTAAGATTCCACTCATTTCAAAGATTTTTCTAACACTTTGTGTTAAATTTGCTACTTCTAATTTTCCGCCTAACATATTTGCAAATTTATATCTACCTATAATTAAACCTATTCCTGCACTATCCATGAATGTAACACTATCAAAGTCAAATACTACTTTTTTAGGCATATATCTTTCAATCTCATAATCAGCCTTCCTCCTTATCTTTTGTACACTACAATCATCAATTTCATCTTTAATTTTAAATACTAATAGCTTATTTTCCTCATAAAATTTAGATTCCATACTTGTCCTCTCCTTTTCGATATGTATTATAAAACATTTTCCAGAATTTTCCAATAGCAAAACAAAAGAAGTTTTGTCGAATCAAAAAAAGTTTTCGACAAAAGTAATCAGTTAGGACATTATTTTTTAACTAAACTCAAAGGGTTAAAAAAAAACGATATAATACATAAAATATATTATATCGTTTCTTTTTTATTGGAATGTTTTCCTAATCGTCTTGAGTTTCGTCATATTCATATTCAAAGTCAATTTCTTCTTCTATTTTTTTAGGTTTATTTCTAATTACTTCTTTTTTGTTCTTATTCTGCAATTGTTTTAATGTTTTTTCTGTTTCTTGTTTTTTATTGTTCATCATTTTATTCATAATACAATTTGTCTTTTCTATTAAATCAGGTACATAATCTAGTAATTTATCTATACTAGATGAATGGTTTATTGGTATTAATTTAACATTATTTGATTGTATTACTAAAAATGATACTGGATTGATTGTAACTCCGGCACCAGAACCGCCTCCAAATGGTAATCTATATTGTATTTGTTCTTCTTTTTCTACTTTTTTATATTCATCTATTGTTTCTCCTTTAAATTCACTACCTCCTGCTGCAAATCCAAATGAAACTTTTGAAATGGGTATAATAACAATATTATTTGAGGCTTCAATTGGCTCTCCAATTATAGTATTAACATCTATCATATCTTGGATACTATTCATAGCCGTAGTCATAAGTCCCTCTATTGGATGTTCGCTCATTTTTATCACCTTTCCTTTTCTTATTTAAAATACATATTGTACTTATAATATGTATCATTTTTATTTGGAATATACCCGAAAACTCTATATTTATCAAATTTTGATTGATATAAATTGGCTTAATTGAAAATATTTGTTTATCATTATATTCATGAATTTGTCTGCTCAAAAATATTGCTATAACTGTACTTATAATTGGTATCATAAATGCTGTAATGGAGGCATTTTCTGTTCCTATTGTTATGTTCAATTTCATTTCATCTATTTGTACTCTTATATTTTTAAGTGACTTAATAGTGTTTTTTATGTCAATGTCTTTCCTGTTTTCTACTAATTTAACTTCTTGTTTTTTTAATTCTTTTTTTATCTTTTCATTATTAATTATTTTTAATATCTTTTTATTTGTTATTTTTGATTTTAGTATTGGTATGAAATTGAAAATATATAATTTTATTTCAACTACATAGTTTTTATTAAAATGTTCTTGCTTATTTGAATCAAACTCAAGATTCTTTAATTTTACTTGTATTCTTATTGTTACAACTGCTAAAAATATTATTAGAAAAATTAAAAGAAAAACCAAACTATCACCTTCTTTGATAATATTAGTTTTTCCAATTTTTAAATATTTAAACTTGTATTTTTAGATTTTAAAATTTTTATATTATTTGCTCAATAATTATTTTATTGATTTTCCAAAACATTGAAATTCATAAACTGCGTTTCCACTTTCTTTTATAAGCATAACTCTTTTTGCTTTTATTTCTTGTGGTAAAGTTTGCATTGATTGTGTTTTTACTTTAATAGATTTAAACTGGCTTAAATCACTATTTAAAGTTAGGGAATCGTCTTCTGAATAATATATTGTTGCTTCCCCAAAAGCTGTTCCCCAATAACTTGTAGTACATACTATCATCAATTATATTAATAGGATTATTTCCTTGACTAAATCCATCTGCTTCATAATATTGTCTACTAATTATATTTAAATTTCCTTCTACTGTCTCGGCTGTTTCCTTTTTACTTAATTCTAAAACTTTTTCATACTCTATCAATATTTGATTTTCTAATTCTTGTACATTTTCTGTTTTTTGTTTTGCGTCCTCTGCTTTTTAATAGCCCATTTCCATTTAATGTTGATATTGTTATTCCTGCTAGAGTAACTATTTAAATTTTGTAAACTGTAAACAATATGTCAAAGTCCTTGTATATGGCTATTCTTCTTAATTTTATTGTCTTTTGTCATTTTTCTATACTTAACTTGAAACTCAATAAAACCAATACAAAACTATGTGGTGGGTAACAAATAGTAATCATTTCTTATATAAATTTTTTAAAAAGTTTTCTTAAAGATTCTATGTTAAAATTTTTTGATGATATTACTCTTCCATTCTTTTTAAAATATTGTTTAGAATCATAAACTTCTTGAGCAACAACAACATAATAGCCATGTCTTTGCATGATATTATTTAATTTTTCTTCATTCAAATCTATCCCCAGAGTTACTAAAAACATCGCATCTACAGACAGCTGATTCACATCTTCAAAATTCTGTTTATATCGTTCTCTTAAAGTTCTTTTTGCATTTACTCCATATAGTTTACCATCTAATTCAAATGTATAATCATATTCTACTGAATTTATAAATTTATCATGAGCATGTACATTTACAGAATCAGAAATATTTAATAAAACACTATTAACTCTAGATTCATAAGATGAACCTGCTGTAGATATTATACTTTGATTAATTGATTCATCCATAATTATCATAAAGATATTGTTCGCATTTATTTTGTATTTATTGGTAGCTATTTTAATTAATTCATTTAATTTTTTTACTTTTTTTCCACTACTTTCTAAAATAAATTCAGTATTTCTTTCTATATTTGTTATGGTATAAACTAATAATGCACTTATAACCCTTTGACCATATGGATATTCTAAATTAACCATATCATACCCAAAGCTTAATTTATCTTTATGTGTTGCTAAACCATCATCATATTGATTTTTTGCATATGCTTTTGCTTCTTCTAAAATTAGGTTTTTAGATAATAATAATTCTATAGATAAGATTGTTAAATCAATCCACATCAAATAGTTTTTTTCATCACATAAATTTAATAATGTAGTATAATCTTCATATGCCTTAACATTTGCATTTATTACATTATTCTCTAAAAATTCTATTAGTTTTGAATACCCTAAACTCTTGTTTTCGTTAATTAAATTTTCAAGTATTATTATTTTACTTTCCGACATATGACATTTAATTAAATTCTTTAAAATAGTATAAAATAATAAATTATTAGTATATTCTTCATTTTTTATATCCATTATATTTCTCCTTCATTTTTTAGTGCTTTATACATTTCTTGTGCAACAGCATTTATCATATTTACTGGAACAGAATTACCAAATTGTTTATATGCTTGCGTATCACTTACAACAATTTTAAATTTGTCTGGATATCCTTGTAATCTTGCTGCTTCTCTTGGAGTAAGCTTCCTTGGATTCTTTCCCTTTTGTTCTATTAATATTTCTGAACCATCTTTATAATATCTAGCTGAAATTGTACTTGTATAAGTTGAGTTTTCATTAAATAAACAATACCCAAATCCATTTCCCTTAATTCTATTTCTTTCTTTTCTCATCTGATGGCTCATCCAAAGTCTATCTGATATAGTATATTTAGTATCTGGATTATTTGTTAATATATTACCCAATTTTGTTTCAATATTAATATCATCTGGGAAATTAAATTTTATATCATGATTTTTAAATCCTACAATCATAATTCTTTCTCTGTTTTGTGGTAATCCAAAATTTTTAGCATTTAAAACCTTTGAAAATACTTTATATCCTAATTTATTTTCTAATATGTCTAACATTATTTTAAATGTTCTACCTTTATCATGATTTGTCAATCCTTTTACATTTTCTAATAAAAAACTTTTTGGTTTTTTTTCTTCTAAAATTCTTTCTACCTCAAAAAACATTGTACCTCTAGTATCATCAAAACCTTTTCTTTTTCCAGCAATAGAAAAAGCTTGACAAGGAAATCCAGCTAATAAAATATCAAAATCTGGGATTTCATTTGCTGATATCTTCGTAATATCACCACTAGGTTTTTCTCCATAATTAGCTTCATATGTTTGTGCTGCATATTTATCTATTTCAGATGAAAATACACATTTACCTCCTAAATTTTGAAATGGAATTCTTATTCCTCCAATTCCTGCAAATAAATCTATAAATTTAAAATCATTGTTTTTGTTTTCTTTTATTTCATATATTTTATATATATTATTTGTCATTTTTTTCACCTTCTTAAAGCTTAATTAGTATATACACTAGTATAATTTATATCATATAATGTTAAATTTTTCTATAAATTATGACAAAAAATGAAAAAAATTTATATTTAAACTAAATTCAATACACTTTAATACAAATTTATTTTCTACATAACTTTTAGCTTTAAACCTACTACGACCTATGTGGTGGGTAACAAAAGGGTAACAATGCGATAGTACCAATTCTTGAAAGTACTGGTATCACTAAATTATTTTTTAAAAATTTACTCTTGATAGTATTAGAAAATTATTAATATATAAAACTTAATCTTGTTTTTCCAGCTATAATAATTAATTATTGTGTATTTTATTCTCTACCAAAATATCTCCAAAATTTTCTTCTTGAGTTGTAGTAACTTTATTTCTTCTAGACAAATCTAATAATCCTGTAAATGCTGTTACTACTTCTTGTTTATCCTTTTTTTTGATTGTAAATATTTTATTAAAAACAAACCTCTTTTGTTTTGATAATATATTATACATTTCTTTAACTTTTTCAGCAACTGTATATTTTTCAACAATAGCAATCTTTTCTATATTTTTTGCATTCTGGTTAATTTTAACACGGCTTCTCTCTATTAGTGCTTTATAAATATCTGGTATTTTATTAATATTATAATCTTTTTCTAACTTTTGTTTTGGTAATTTTATTATTTCTTGATTTTTGTAAAAACGATTTGAATAAATTAAATAATTTTCTCTTAGAATTTGACTAATTTCTTTAAATTTTTTATATTCTATAATTCTTCTAATTAGTTCCTCTTCTGTTATTTCTTCTTCATTTTCATCTTGTTTTGGTAATAAATTTTTTGATTTTAAATATAAAAGTGTAGATGCCATAACTAAAAACTCACTCGCAATTTCCAAATTCATTTTCTCCATAGCATTCAAATGTTCTATATACTGATTTGTTATTTCTGCAAGTTTAACATCATAGATATTCATTTTATTTTTATCTATTAAATAACATAATAAGTCTAATGGTCCTTCAAAATTATCTATTTTTATCGAATATTTTTTTGTTTCTAATGTTAATATTGACATTTTTATCTCCTTAAATTTCTCTCATTGCCTTATCTATATTTTCTAGTTTATAGCCCTTTTTTATTAAAAATTGTTTTATTTCTTGTTCTTCTAAAGAATTTGATTTTTTAGAAATAATGTTAAATGCTGATTTTACCTCATATTCTTCTAGTTTTTCTTTATTTTCATAAATATAATCTTCAATTTCATTTTTATTTAAACCTTTTGATAGTAATTTATATTTTAATTCTTTTATTGATAAATTTTTTAATACTTCAAAATTGTTAACTGCTTTTCTAATATATTCATTATCATTAATATATTTAGCTTCTTTTAAATATTCTATTATGTCATCTAATAAGTTTTCTTCAATTGTTATAGAAAATTTAGTTCGTATTTCATTTTCTGTTCTTTTTTTATACAATATATATTTTAAAACTTTTGTTTTTTGTTTATCAAATTCTTCTGTTGTATACATATTTTATTCCTTTCATATATAAGAGCATGGTTAACTATGTTTATATTTTAACACAATTCCCCATGCTCTTTCAAGTTTTATTTTTAAATTTTAAGCTTCTTCTTCATCTTTAACTTCTGGTAATTCTTCTCCTAAACTATCTTCAAAAGCTTTAGCAAAATTTTCTCTTACTTTTTTCTCTACTTCTTCTAATATAGCATTATTTTCTTGTAAGTATTTCTTTACATTTTCTCTACCTTGTCCAATTCTATTTCCACTATAACTAAACCATGATCCACTTTTTTCAATAATGTCCATATTAACAGCCATATCTAATATGTTTCCTGCTTTTGATATTCCTTCTCCATAAACAATGTCAAATTCTGCTTCTCTAAATGGTGGTGCTACTTTATTTTTTATGACTTTTACTCTTGCTCTACTTCCTTTTACTTCTCCATCTTGTTTGATGTTTTCTATTTTTCTGATGTCTAATCTAACAGATGCATAGAATTTTAATGCTCTTCCTCCTGTTGTTGTTTCAGGATTTCCAAACATAACTCCTATTTTTTCTCTTAATTGGTTTATAAATAT
>JAAWEA010000065.1 GCA_022794055.1 Clostridia bacterium | reverse complement strand
TACTAAAATATTATTACAGAAAAATATAATAGAAAATGCACATAATGTATCATATAAAATAGAATTTATTCCAACTTTCCATCTTAAGTATATTCCAAATACAAAAAATACAATTGTTAAAATAATTTCTTCTGCTTTTGATTTATTTAGTTTTCGTATTTTATCAAATAACTTGAATTCTGCAAATACCATACCTAAACCAAATGCTATTAGATAATCATTTATTAGTAAAATATGATATTTTAATGGTATAAGTCTTAATATTGTTACATAAAAGATTGTAATAGTAAATAAAATAGGAGATT
Source organism: Clostridia bacterium (assembly GCA_022794055.1). Classification (GTDB taxonomy): domain Bacteria; phylum Bacillota; class Clostridia; order TANB77; family CAG-508; genus CAG-269. Next base: position 29,063 of record JAAWEA010000065.1, on the reverse strand, counting down.
TTTTTAATACTAATTTCATGATTGGAAAAATTATATATAGTACTATTATAAGACTCATAAACCACCAAGTGGCGTTATATGTTGGAGTTACAAAAAGATTTGCCAGTCCTAAAAAATCTATTAACATATTTTTTCCAATATTATTTCCATAAATTGTTAAAGGTCTTTTCCCAGAAATTGTACCATAAGAAACAACGATTATAAATATTAACCAGAAATTAGTCATTAATTTTACTAAGTGCTTTATTGAAAATATAGATAATTCTTTAATATTATTAGCCTTTTTTCTCTCTGAACTTATATATAATCCATATCCACTTAATATTAAAAATATAGATACACATACTTTTCCTTGATTAAATAATTTATTGAAAAATGGTATACTTGGTAATTCACTCATTATTGGATCTAATCCTATATGATGTATTAACATTAGTAGTATTGCAATACCTTTTATTATATTAGTATATTTATTTGAAAAAAAGCTTTCATTATTATTTTGTGTATTTTCTTTATTAGCTGACTTAAAATTTTGTATAATCTTTTGTTTTAATATTAATACTTTTTCCAAAATTATAATCCCCCCTTTTTATTTTATATTATTTCTCTTTGTGCATAGTTTCTTTTATTACATATTGTGGTGAATTGTTTATACTTATATAAATTCTTCCTATATATTCTCCTATCATTCCAATCATTAGCATAATAATTCCACCAATAAATAGTAATACCGCCATTGTAGAACTATATCCTTGTGCAATTACTGTAAGTCCAAATAATTTTCTTAAAACTATAAATACTCCAAATAAAAATCCAATTGTTGCTATAATAAATCCAATTACTGTAGATATTCTTAATGGTTTTATTGAAAATGCCGTAAATCCATTCATCCATAATGATAATAATTTCTTTATAGTATATCCAGATTTTCCAACTGTTCTATCTCTTTGTTCAACTTCAACATTTCCAATATTACTTGTTGTTCTTAACAATAAACCTGTTATATATGGATATGGATTTTTATATTTTAGAATTTCATCTATAACAAATTTCTTTGCTATAAAGAAAACAGACATATATAAATCTTTTGGCTGATTTAAAATAATTTCACTCATCTTTATATTAACTTTTGAACCTATATTTCTTATAATATTTTTTTGGTCTCTATTTATATATTTTCCACAAACAACATCAAAATTTTCATTTTCTAATTTATTTTTTAACTTATTTATTTCAATAAAAGGTGTTTGTCCATCATCATCTCCACAAACTATATAATCTCCTGTTGCAAATTTAAAACCACACATTGTTGCACTTGCTTGTCCTGAATTTTTTGCTAAATTTACTGCAGTTACATGGTTATCTTTTTGTGCAATTTCTTTAAGTACTTCATAAGTATTATCAGGTGAAGCATCATTAACAAGAATTACTTCATAATCACATTTAACTTCTTTTGTCATTACTTCTTTTATTTCTTCAAGCACATTACTTATGGTATCTGCAGACCTATAACATGGTATTACATAAGATATTTTCATTTTTATTTCTTTCCTTTCTTAGGCACAAATCTACTTACATCCTTTTTTTATTTTAGACTAATTCTATTTGACTACTATTTTTATCTAATTTAACAGCTTTAGCTGGAACATATACCTCATTATTTAAAGTGTCTTTATTTAAATAGCATCCTGCTCCAATTAATGTTTTATTAGAAATATTTATTCCATTTTTCACAGTGCAATTTGTTCCAAAAAAACAATTATTAGAAACTTTAACATTTCCAGCAAAAGTTGTACTTGGACTAAAATAATTATAATTTTTTATACTTGCATTGTGCGAAATATTTACTCCATTCCAAAATATATTTCCATTTCCTATTTTAGAATATGGTCCTATAAATACATTTTCTAAAAATATATTTCCTATTCCAATTTCTTTTGTATTTATTGATGCTGTTGGATGGATAAAACTTGCAATTTTATATCCTTTTTCTTGTACTTGTCCAAATATACTTTCTCTTAATGAGTTCATTTTGTTGTATCCTAAAGTAATTAAAAATTTATATTCTGATTTGTTGAATTTATTTTCAATATTCTCAAATTCTATAACTGGTAATCCTAAAATCTCACTATCTTTAATATATTCTCTGTTAACTGTAAAATAGCATACTTCATCATTTGTGAATTTTTGTATATATTCTGCCATCATTTTAGCAAATTCATGATTTCCAAATATTATTATTTTTTGTTTTTCCATTTTTAATCTTTCTCTTTCTTTAAGTCATAATCTATTTTTCTTTAGCATTTACTCTGTTGTAATATAATATCCTACCCTTGTAGAACTATCTACGGTCTTTCCTATATTTTCTCTATCTAATTCACTTATTCTATAAATTTTCTTTGGATTTTCTTTTTTAAAATTTTCCATTTCTTCTAAATCTTTTTCTGTAAAAATGAATTTTATAGTAGCTTTTGTAGGATTTGTAACTTTTGTAAAATCTGGTGCTTTTCCTACTGCGACATCTATAACCATTTTTACATAATCATATCCTGTTGATATTTGAACTAAGTCAGAACCTATGCAATCTCCTCCCATTCTAGCTCCTATTTCAATAATTCCAAATTTTCCTTTTTCATTTACTTTAAATTCTGTATGACTTGCTCCATTTTGTATCCCTAATGCTGTTAATGCTTTAAATATATTTTGTTTTATTTCTTCTTTATACTCTTCTTTTATATCAGCAGCAGGTTCACAATGTCCTGTTTCTATAAAATGTGGTGCTTCTGTTGTGAATTTTTTAGTAAATGCTAAAAAGTGGTGTTCTCCATTATAAGAAATACATTCACAACTATATTCGTTTCCCTCAATATATTCTTCTATTATAGCCATTTTTTCAAAAGAGTCTTTTGTTGCATATTGTACTGCTTTTTCAAGTTCTTGTGCGTTTTCTACTTTTGTTATTCCTCTACTTCCTGATCTATCTGTTGGTTTAACTATAACTGGAAACTTCATATTTTCTGTTTTCCAAGTTGAACTATCATTAGTTACTTTTATAAATAGTGGTGTTTTTACATTATGTTCTTTCATTTTTTTACGCATTTCAAATTTATTAGTGCATTGTAGTGTTATTGAGTCTGGGTTACAAGGTAATCCTAAATTTTCTGCTACATAATTCACTGTAATTGTTGCTAAATCCGAAGCAATTGAACATATTCCAGCAGGTTTTATTTCCTTACATTTTTCTAATATTTGTTCTTTTTCTATTATACTAATTGGATAAAAATAATCTGCAGTTTTTTCACCTATAGATCCATCTTTCCAAGCAAATACATGAGTTTCATATCCGAATAGATTTAGCTTTTAATATTAATTGATTTTGGAAATCATTTGCTCCTATTATAACTAATTTTTCTTTCATTCTTTCTCCTTCTTTATTTATAAAATTCTTTAATTTTATTACTTATGCTTAAAACATCTTCATCTTTTAATCCATAGTACATTGGAAGTCTTAGTAATCTTTCACTTTCTTTTGTTGTATAATTATCTTTACCATTAAATCTTCCATATTTAATTCCTGCTGGTGATGTATGTAATGGTATATAGTGAAATACTGATAATATATTATTTTCTTTTAAAAATTGTATTAGCTCTGTTCTTTGTTTAATATCTTTTGTTTTTATATAAAACATGTGAGCATTGTGTTTACATTCTTTTGGAACATAAGGTAATTCTATTTCTAAAATATTTTTTAAGTTTTCATAATATAAATTCCATGAATGTAGTCTTGCATTGTTTATTTCTTCAGCCTTTTCTAATTGAGCATACAAATATGCAGCATTTATATCACTTGGTAAAAATGATGAGCCTGCTGTTACCCAAGTATATTTATCAACTTGTCCTCTATAGAATCTGCTACGGTCTGTTCCCTTTTCTCTTACAATTTCAGCTTCTTCAAATTTTCTAGGGTCTTTTACTAAAATTGCTCCGCCTTCACCCATACTGTAATTTTTAGTTTCATGAAAACTATAACATCCATAGTCTCCTATTGTTCCTAATGCTTGTCCTTTGTACTCGCTCATTACTCCTTGTGCTGCATCTTCTATAACCATTAAATTATGTCTTTTGGCTATGTCCATTATTGTGTCCATTTCACAAGCCACTCCTGCATAGTGTACAGGTACAATTGCTTTTGTTTTTTCTGTTATTGCTTCTTCTATTAGTTTTTCATCAATATTCATAGTATCTGGTCTAATGTCTACAAATACTACTTTTGCTCCTCTTAATACAAAAGCATCCGCTGTTGACACAAATGTAAAAGATGGCATAATTACTTCATCACCTTCATGAATGTTTGATAAAATTGCTGACATATCTAATGCATGACTACATGATGTTGTTAATAGTACATTTGAATTTGTTCTTTCATTAAGCCATTTATGACATTTTTTTGTGAATTCTCCATCTCCACATATTTTTTTATTATCTATTGCTTTATTTATATATTCTTTTTCTTTTCCTACATAAGGTGGCTCATTGAAATTTATCATTTTATTCTCCTCTATATCCTTGCATATTTTTACTTTTTTATTGTATATTTTATAAATGTGTTTGTCAATGATTTTTTATATATAAATATTTTTTATCTAAAACATATTTAAGCTCTTTTTTTATGTATTTCTTTTTAAAATATTTATTTAATATAAGTATCTTGTTATAATAAGAAAAAGAGATAAACAAAATATTTTATTTTTGCTTATCTCTTTTTTCTAATATATGTTCTAAAGCCCATTTAATGTTATCTATCTATTATTCAAGCACAAACTTTTCTTCTAGTACTTCTGTAGAGTTTCCTCCTACATATACTTTAAACTCTCCTTTCTCAGCTTGAAAATTCAACTTTTCATTCCAAAATTTTAGCATATCTAATGTTATTTCAAAATCTATCTTTTTAATTTCATGCTTTTTAAAATATATCTTTTTAAAGTCTTTTAATTCTTTTACTGGTCTTACAACACTTCCAAATAAATCTTTAATATACATTTGTACAATTTCATATCCCTCATAATCACTTTTATTTTCAACCTCAAAAGAAACTTTTATTTTCTCATCTTCTTTTATTTTTGTTTTATCTAATTTTAAATTTCTATATTCAAATTTACTATAAGATAATCCATAACCAAATGGATAAAAACTTTTAGTTGGAATATCTTGATACCTAGACAAATATCTTCCTTCATAATTGTGTGGTCTACCTGTATTATAATGATTATAATAAATTGGACATTGACCAACATTTTGTGGAAAGCTCATTGTTAATTTTCCAGAAGGATTTGTATTTCCTAATAGTACATCTATAATAGCTTCTGCTCCCATAGTTCCTGGAAACCATACCTCTAAAATTCCATCTAATTTTCTTTCTACAGAACTTAGCTCTAGTGGTCTTCCATTAAATAATATCATTATTATTGGTTTTCCTAATTTATGTAATTCTTCTATTAGTTTAATTTGATTTTTAGGTAATCCAATATTTGAACGTGAACAAGCTTCTCCACTTTGTCTATAATGTTCTCCTAATGCTAACAAAATAATATCTGATTCTTTTGCTATATTTTTTGCTTGTTGCAGCATTTGTTTTTCTTCTTCTTTTTCATTTTTATTTTCTAAAGTTTGCAATCCATCTGCTTTTAAAATTCTGTTTATTTCTTCTATTCTTAAAATTTCTGTACCTTTTGAATATAATAAATTTTCATCTTTTACTTTTCTTTTTAATGCTTCTAAAATAGTTGTATTCTTTTTTCTATCTGAAAACATACTCCAAGAGCCTGTAATAGCTGTATTATCTGCATAAGGTCCAATTAGTGCTATTTTTTTATTTGCATTTAATGGTAAAATATTATCTTTATTTTTCAAAAGTACAAATGTTTCTTCTACTAATTTTTTTGTTTCTTCCAAATTTTCTTTGCTCATAATATAAGTTTTTTCTTTTTCTATATTAGAATTGCCATAAGGATTTTCGAATAGGCCTAATTTATTTTTTAAGTTCAGAATTCTTAAAACGCTTTCGTTTACTTTTTCTTCTATTTCTTTGCTTTCTAAGCATAAATCTTTTAGATAATTAGCATATATTCTTGACATCATGTCAATATCAACACCTGCATTTATTGCATTGAGTGCTGCGTGTTTTTCATCTTCTGAAATTCCATGTATTATTGTTTCTTCTATTGCTCCATAATCCGAAATTACAATTCCTTTAAATCCTAACTCTTTTCTTAGTAAATCTTGTATTAACCACCTATTTATTGTTGCAGGAATTCCATTTAAAATATTAAATGATGTCATTACCATTTCTGCATTAGCTTCAATTGCTGCTTTATATGCTGGCAAATAATATTGTCTAAATTCTCTTTCTGACATATCTACTGTATTATAGTCTCTACCTGCTTCTGCTGCGCCATAAGCTGCTATATGTTTAACAGTTGACGCAACATTGCCTAATTTCTTTAAATCTTTCCCTTGATATGTTTCAACAATTGCTTTTCCATATACTTGTCCTAAATATGGATCTTCTCCTCCAATAGATTCCATAACTCTTCCCCATCTTGCATCTCTTGATAAATCTACCATTGGTGAGAAGTTAACATTTGCTCCTGCTATATTTGATTCCATTGCTGAAATTTCTGCTATTTTCTTTATTACATCTATACTCCAAGAACATCCTTGTGCTATTGGTATTGGGAATGCAATTTTATATCCATTTATTACATCATCCATAAATAATAATGGTATTTTTAATCTACTTTTTGATAAATATTCATCTTGAACCTTTTTTACTCTTTCTGCTCCCATTACATTTAAAATTGAACCTACTTGATAGAGCTGTTCATTTGATAATTCTAAGTTCTTTAGTGGTCCTGTTTCTACATTTATATCATCAGTTAAAAAAATATCTCCTGCTACTTGTACCATCTGTCCTATTTTTTCTTCTAGTGTCATTTTGTTTAGTAGGTTTTTTATTTCTTTTTCTTTCATATATCAAACCTCCTAAATTTAGTATAATGTGTTTATTTCTACTTTGCAATTGATATTTTTTCCAGTTTTTTAACTTTTTAAAACCAAATAACCTAACACAAGCAGTGTTAGGTTATTTGGTTTATTGGTATATAAATATCAAATTATTTTTTTAATTTCCAGCTAATTTTGAAAACAAAACTGCCCTCATTTCTAACAAACCTCCCAATAAAAAAGTGACTACAAAGTTTAAATTGCATTGAGGAAGACACTTTATTCAGTATTTCCACTAACTTATTAATATACTCAAATGCTGTTCTCACCTTTTTTTCTATTTCCTCTGTCTCTACATTAATTTGCTTTGGTTTCAATTGCAACTCTATTGGATTTTCAGATTTCCAATGCATGCCACTTCTCGTTATGTCTTTGCAGTTTTTTAATTCACATGCAATTTTTCGCATATGTAAACTATAAGTTACATTGCATTCATTAATTGTTTTGTCTAATATTTCAGTAGCAGCAGAGTTTAATTTGTTTAGTATTGTTGTTTCTGTCATTTTTCTCTTCCTCCTAAATTTAAAATTTTAGTCTTTTTCAACAATTAACAATCAATTTATTATACCACATTTTATATAAACTTGCAATACTTATTTAATCTTTTACACTATCCACTATCCATTATTCACTAATCTTAAGGTTTCCTTAGCAATCATCAATTCTTCATTTGTAGGAATAACATAAACTTTTATTTTAGAATTAGGTTTAGAAATAACTTTTTCTTCACTTCTCACATTATTAGCTTCAATATCTAAATCAACCCCCATAAAAGTTATTTTCTCACAAATACCTTTACGAATATTAATTTGATTTTCTCCAATTCCTCCTGTAAATACAATGTAATCAATTCCATTCATTGCAACTGCATATTTTGCTATATAACTTGCTATTGTATAATTAAAATTATCTATTGCAAGTTTTGCATCTTCATTTCCTTCATTTGCTGCAATTTCAATTTGTCTAAAATCTGGAACTAGTCCTGACATCCCAGAAAGTCCTGATTTTTTATTTAAAATATTTTCCATTTCATTAGGTGTTAAATTTTCTTTTTTCATAACATAAGTAATAACTGATGGATCTAAGTCTCCACTTCTAGTAACCATTGAAAGTCCACCAAGTGGTGTAAGTCCCATACTTGTATCTATTGATTTTCCTCCATCAATTGCACATACACTTGCACCTTGACCTAAATGGCATGTAACTATTTTCATATTTTCAATAGATTTGTTTTCTATTTCTGCCAATCTATTAGAAACAAAATTATGTGATGTTCCATGGAATCCATATTTTCTTATTCCATATTTTTTATAATATTCATAAGGTATTGGATATATAAATTTATCTTTTGGCATAGTTTGATGAAATGCTGTATCAAACACTCCTACCATTGGTTTTCCAGGCATAACTTCTTTACAAGCTTCAATTCCTAAAATACATGCTGGATTATGAAGTGGTGCTAAATCTGTATATTGATTTAATACATCTACTACTTTATCATCAATAATAACTGACTCTGAAATTTTCTCTCCACCATGAACTAATCTATGTCCAATAGCTTCAATTTCCTCTAAACTTTCTATTACCTTATATTCTGGGTTTGTAAATTGTTTTAAAGCAAATTCAATTGCTTCAGAATGATTATATACTGCATTTTGAATTTCTATTTTTTGCCCATTTACTTTATGTGTAATAAATGCCTCTGGTTCTCCTATCCTTTCATATTTTCCAGATGCTAAAACTTCCTCTGTTTGCATATCAAATAATTGATATTTTAATGATGAACTTCCACAATTTAATACTAATATTTTCATTTATCTTTCCTCTCTTTCTTCATTTTCTCTGTTCTGTTTTCTTATATGAATAAGTTTTTGATCTGTGCCTTGTATCTTTTTTCTTATAGCCTCCCATTCTGCTTCATCTGCTTTTTTCATACGATATTCAATATCTTCATCATAAGCTTTCATACATTTATTCAATTCATTTATCCATTGTTGTCTTTCCCTTTTACTCATTGATGATATGTCCATATTTTCTTCACTTCCTCTAATTTGTTATAAAATATTTTTTAATGTTTCCCTAGCTATCATTAATTCCTCATTTGTTGGGACAACAAATACTTTAACTTTTGAATCTTGTGCTGATATTTCTACTTCTTCTCCTCTGATTTTGTTTTTCTCTTCATCAATCTTTACTCCAAAAAAGCTAAGATACTCACATATTGCCTTTCTTGAAATTGGTCCTTTTTCTCCAACACCTGCTGTAAATGTAAGCACATCAATCCCACCCATAGCAACAGCACATTTTGCTACATAAGCTGCTGTTAAATAATGATATATATCTAATGCAAGTAAAGCACTTTTTCCTCCTGCTAAAGCTTCGTTTTCTATATCTCTAAAATCTACTGATACCTCTGATATTCCAAATACTCCTGACTTTTTATTTAAGCAATCTTCCATTTCTTGTGGTGTTAGATTTTCTTTTTTCATGATATAAGTAACAACTGATGGATCTATATCTCCGCTTCTTGTTCCCATTGGAATTCCTCCTAAAGGAGTTAGTCCCATACTTGTTTCTACAGATTTACCATTTTGAATTCCACATACGCTTGCTCCTTGGCCTAAATGGCAATTTACAATTTTTAGTTCTTTAATATCTTTGTTCATAATTTCTGCTACTCTATAAGCCACATATTGATGTGATGTTCCATGTGCTCCATATTTCCTTATTCCATATTTTTTATAATATTCATAAGGTATTGGGTATATATATCTTTCCTTTGGAATTGTTTGATGAAATGCTGTGTCAAATACAGCTACCATTGGAATATTAGGTGCTATCTTTTTACAAGCTTCAATTCCTAAGACTGCAGCTGGATTGTGAAGCGGTGCTAAGTTATTGCATTTTTTTACTTCCTCAATAACTTCATCTGTAATTAACACTGGTTCTGAGTATTTCTCTCCTCCTTGAACCACTCTATGCCCAATTCCACTTAGTTCTTCTAAATTCTTAATTATTCCATAATTAGTATTTACTAATCTAGAAAAAACAAATTTTAATGCTTGCTCATGATTTTCTACATGTTTCTCGAATTTATGTTTTTCACCATTTACTTTATGTGTTAAAAAAGAATTTTGTTGCCCTATTCTTTCAAAATACCCTTTTGCCAACATTTCTTCTTTATCCATATCAATTACTTGATATTTTAATGATGAACTTCCTGAATTTAATACTAAGATTTTCATTGTGTCTTCCTCCTTAATATCTCTTTATTTAATTGTGTTATCTGTTTGAGCTTGCACTGCAGTTATTGCAATAACTCCTGCAATATCTTGATAACTACACCCTCTTGATAAGTCATTTACAGGTTTAGCTATTCCTTGACACAATGGACCATAAGCTTCTGCTTTAGCTAATCTTTGTACTAGTTTATATCCAATATTACCAGCATCTAAATTAGGAAATATCAATATATTTGCTTCTCCTGCCACTTTACTTTTAGGTGCTTTTGATTTTGCTACTTCTGGAATAATTGCTGCATCTAGTTGTAATTCTCCATCTACTTTTAAATTTGGTTGTTTTTCTTTTAATATATTTGTTGCTTCAATAACTTTTTGTGTTAATTCAGATTTTGCACTTCCTAATGTAGAATAGGAAAGCATTGCAACTTTAGGTTCTTTTCCTACTAATTGCTTAAAACTTTTACTTGATGATACTGCAATTTCTGATAATTCCTCTGAATTTGGATTTGCATTTAATCCTGAATCTCCAAATATAAAAGTTCCATTTTCACCATATTCACAATTAGGTACTACCATAATAAAAAATGCTGAAACTAACTTCGTATTAGGTGCTGTTTTTAATATTTGTAATGCTGGTCTTAGTGTATCAGCTGTTGAATGAATTGCTCCTGAAACTAATCCATCTGCTTTAGTTTCTTCATCTTTTACCATTAACATCCCAAAATATACAGGATTTAATGTAAGTTCCTTTGCTTTTTGTATTGTCATTCCTTTATTTTTTCTTAGTTCATATAATAGATTAGCATATTTTTCATAATTTTCTGAATTATTAGGTTCTACTATTTCTGCTCCTGAAATGTCAATGTTCTCTAATTTTGCTTTTTGTGATATTTGCCCCTTGTTTCCTATCAATATGATATTTGCATATTTTTCCTTTAGTGCTATTTCTGTTGCTTTTAGAGTTCTTATATCTTCTGCTTCAGGAAGTACAATGGTTTTCATTTGTTCTCTTGCTCTTTCTTTTATACTTTCTATAAAGCTCATTTCTGTCCTCCTCTTTTTTAATATCCTTATTATATATATAAAAAAACAAAAGTACAATACTTTTTAAAAAACTTGTTCTTTTGTTTTTTATTTCTATATTCCATTATCTTCTAACATTATTTCATATACCTTTACAGGTCCACCATAGTTACTAATTGAAATCTCAATATATTTCGATTTATTAGGTATTTCTATACCTGTTTCTACAAATGTTGTACCACTATTCCTTAAGTTTGTTATAAATCTTATATTATTGAATTCTTCATCTATAAAGCTTATACTTGCTCCATTACCTCCACTACTATAATATTGATTAGATACATTAAATTTTAATTTTTTCCCAATTGCTGTCTCATCAATTTCTATATAAAATGTTCCCGCATTTGGATATGTGTTTAGTTCACAATATGTTGTATCATTTCCATCAAATCCAAAATATGAAATTGTATCTGATTTTAATACTATTTCTTCTTGTGAAATTTTAGTTTCTACTCCATTTTTATCTATACCTTTTGCATATATATATTTTTTCCTTCTTCAATATTTATAGTTCCTGTATATTCTTCCCATTCTCCATCATCTATTTTATAAAGTCTTTGTATAGATGTAACAAAATAATCTATAGAAACACTTGAATATCCTTTTTCTATTCTTTGATTAGTAATTTTTGAATATTTAGGTTTATTATTTATAAAAGGTTCATTTACTACTCTTATTTCATTAATATTTACTTTACCCTGATACTCTCCATAATATACCTTCATCTTCTGTGTACCCTCTGGAACTAAAATCTGTTTAATTAAATGCGTTGGTTCCCCAGGATATGATGGATTTCTAATATATATACCTTCTCCTATAATCTGATCTATGTTGTTTAAAAATACTAAATTTACTCCATTACCTCCCCTGCTTGCATACCAATATAAAATATTCACTTCTATTTTTTTCTCCCATAGTTCTTTATCTATTAATACTGATGCCTCATATTCATAAGGATATGTATCCATGACAAAAGCAGTATTTTCATTTTCATCAAAAGCATTAACTCCTATTGAACCTTTTTTATCGTTCATATTTAGTGTTTCTTTTTTTATATCGTTACATTTTTTATGTACACTTTTTGCAATTATCTCCTTTGGTAGTGCTTCTATTGCTTCTGTGTATATATTCCAACTTATTCCACCATCTAAACTATAGTAATTTATAAAATCTCTCTTTTATCAAATTCTATTGATATTTTTTGTTTTTCAACTCCTGTTAGTGTTAATATAAAATATTCAGGTTCATCACCAATAATAACAGGCTGAACTGGCATTTTAAAATTTGCAACTTCTATTTTTTCAGTGCCTTCCATTGTTCTAATTAAAAAAGTATAGTCTACATCTTCTTTAAATTCATAATCAATTGATATTTCATTCCTATTACCACTTTTTAATATATCATTTTCTGGAAGTTTTATTTCACTTATCATGCTATTTTTGCTTGTTATTATCATATTTATTTTGAATATATTATTATTATAAGAACTCAAATTATAAGAGATTTCTATATCAGTATTATCTTCTATTTCAGCTTTTAGGTTTAGATTTCTTAATTGCTTTATCTCTTGTATTGATATTGTTATTACAACTAAAATTAATGCTATTAATATTGTTATTATAACTAATTTTAACGTTTTTGTGTTTTTTTCCATTCTATTCATAAATTTATATCTCCCTCTATATTCAGCCACAGTGCTTTATATGTCATATTGTATATTTAATGACATTAAATGTCAATATATTGAAAATACTTTTTATGATAAAAGTTTATATATAAATTCAGATATATAGGTGATTTTTATGATAAAAGAAAAAAGAAAATCAAAAAATTTTACTCAAGAACAGATGGCTGAAAAACTAGATCTTAGCCTAAGACAATATGTTAGAATAGACAATGAAAAAGCCTTTCCAAGAAGAGACATCTTGAAAAAGCTTATTAAAGAATTAGATTTAAGCAATGAAGAGATTGGTATATATGTTAAAACTTTAATAGATAATATTAATTAGTATATTTTATTTACTTTGAATATGTATATTTTCAATTTGAGCATTCATTTCTCTAGAAATAATATTTTGAATTTGAGCAACTTCTTCTACATTCAATTCATTATCTTCTACAATTACACTAATGCTATTACCATTTACAAATATTATACAATTCTCAAATCCTTTAATTAAAATTAAATTTTCACAAATCATAATACTATTTTTAGTATTATTAATTTTTTTAATCTCCTCAGAAGCTGATTGCTTTTGAGTTTCTAAAGAATTATTACTACTCAAAACCTTTTCATAAGTTTCAAGCATTTGTGAATACATCTTATCTCTCTCTAACTTAGATTTTGAAAAATACTCATCATTATCTTTATTATCTTTTATAGCTTCATTATTTGTATAAACTGTTTCTTCTTCCTTTACATTATTAGTTGTATTATTGGCAATATTATTAGTTAAAGTATTTTCTACTTTCCCCTCTATAACCTCTTCTTCAGGCACAACATTACTACTAACTAATTGTGCATCGCCAATATTAGCCATTTTAGCCAATTCTTCTTCTGTACTACTTGTTTGTACAGCACTTTTTAAATCATCACTAGTAGTAAAGTTTAAATATCCGGCAACTACTAGCATTAAAGCTATTACATAAATTATAATTTGATTTTTCTTTAACATTTTCATAATATATTTTCCCCTTTCTTTTATTGCATTTCAAACACTTGAATTTTGTGTGTCGCAAGACCTGTTGCTGCTTCTACTGCTTGAATAATGCTTGTCTTTATATTAGAATTAGAGGCTCCTTTTGCTGTTACAATAGCACCTTCTATCTTTGGCTCTACTGTTTTTTGCACAATAGGTGTTTTGCTACTACCTTCTTCTTGATAAACGATTTCTTTTTGTGAATCAGTTTCTTCTACTTTCCTAACTCCACCAGATGTATCTGTTTCCTCTGTTACACTAGTTTTAGAGTTTTCGTTATACATTGCAACAGTTTCACTTGACTCTGAATAATTAATAAAAACTTTTACATTCCCTACTCCATTAATATTACTCAGAATAGCTTCTAATCTTTGTTCTAATTCATTTCCCGAATCACTTATACTACTATCATTTGTAGAACTTGTAGTACTTTTATTTTGAGTTGTTGCTAATTGCTTTCCAGCAGAATTTGTAACTGTTTTTTTTGATTTTGAATTTCCATTCCATATATAATTAATAATTACAACTGTAATAATGAAAATAATTACTAAAAATACCAAATTTTCTATCTTTTTTTTGTTATTTCCTCCATTCTCATTTTTACTAAATATTGATTTTAACTTATCTTTAAACATTGCTCACTCACCCCATATTCTTGTTTTAAGAAATCTTTTATTATTTTAACATCTGTTTTTGTTATTTTACTCTCTTCTTCCTTCTCTTCTTCACCTTCAGACACTTTTACTTCCACTTTTTGAATTTTCTGAATTTCTGATACCATTTTATCTTCTATAGTTTCTTCTTTATTTTCTTCACCAATCTTTCTTGCAATTTTAATTGTAATTTTTTCAATGCCTGTATCTTCTTGAGATATATGTGCTTCTATTTTGCAACTTTCTATTTCATATCCTTTATTTTCTATTTTACGTTTTATATCTTTTTGAAGTTCTTGTTCATAAATTTCATTTAATCTTTTATCCATTGAAGATTGATCAACCTTAACATCTGTTTGTACTATCTCTTCTGAAGTTTCTACATAAGTATTAAATTCACTTAAATTTATTTTATCTTGATTATCTATAAATGGTGCTATAATACTAAATAATACATATAGTCCCATTATCATTTTTACATATTTTTTAGTTTTATTATTGGGTAATAACATTTCTAATATAGAAATAATAACAAGTGCCAAACTTAAATTTTTAACAAATGTACTCATAAAATTTATCATCTAAACATCATCCCCGAATTAGACATTTTAACAAGCAATGTTGCTCCTATCATAACCATAAATGAAACAGCTACTAAAATTCCAAGTAATATTTTAAAAATATCTGCTACTTGATCTAATAGACTAACAATTTTAGAG
The DNA here is from genome assembly GCA_022794055.1 of Clostridia bacterium. Classification (GTDB taxonomy): domain Bacteria; phylum Bacillota; class Clostridia; order TANB77; family CAG-508; genus CAG-269. The sequence continues at coordinate 13,605 of JAAWEA010000065.1, read as the reverse complement.
TCTGCCACTACTTCACTAATACTTGCTATTAATTTATAAGAAATTGTAAGAATTGATAACTTTATTATTGGTACAATACAAATACCTATAATAATTATAACTCCCAGAAATCCAACTGCATTTTTTAAAATTACTCCACATCCTAAAACACTATCTACTACATCACCTAAAATTTTTCCAACAACTGGTACTGCTGTACTAACAATTGTCTTTGCAGTTTTTGCAGTAATTCCATCAATTGAACTTGAAAGAGTTCCTTCTAGTGATACAACGCCTACAAAAATTGTAAGTGCTAATCCTAAAAAAAATATTGTACTTGATTTTAAAAATTTAGCTATTTTTTCTACTTGAACTCTATCTGATATTTTGGAAATTATACTAATTGATGTAACTAGTAAAATAACTGGTATTAATATATTTTGAATCATATTTCCAATAAAATTTATTAAAAATAAAACTATTGGCTCTAATATACTACTTGTAGCTATACTTCCTGTGTATAACATTAATGATATTAAAAGAGGTATTAATGTATTTATAAATCCTACTAAATTATCTGTTGTTATTTTTACCATCTGTATTACATCTGAAAAGTTTGTCATTACTACTGTTACAATAGCAATATATTGCACATAATAAATTAGCTTTGATATTCCATCATTTTCTAGGCTTTCACTAATAGATTTCAAAATACTATGTATAATAATTATTACTAATATACTTACTAAACTTTTAAGACCAACTTGTACTTCTTCTCCTAATAATTTTAAAATTCTTTTATAAATAGTTGAATTATCAATTTTTCCTTTTATTGCTGAATTTAAAATATCTTCAATATTTATATCTTTAAAAAATTCTCCTGAATATTCTTTTGAATTTTCAATAAAAGATTGTATACCAAATGTTTCTTGCTGATCTTTAATTGTTTGTTCATCTAAATTTGCTGAATAGCTAATGCTACATTTTAAAATGATAATTAATATTATTAGTATTATTTTTTTCATTTGTTTTTTCACATTTTTATATCCTCCTTTGTCTTAGTTATACATAATTATGGTAAAATTCTTAAAATTACTTCTAACAAACTAGAAATTATTGGAATTGACATTGATATAATAATTATCTTGCTTCCTAATTCTATTTTACTAGCAATTGCAGCTTCACCAGAATCTTTACAAATACTTACTGCAAATTCTGATAAAAATGCAATTCCTGTAATTTTAATTAATAAAGCAATAAATTGTGTATTAATAGAAAACTTGTCCTCTACATTTTGTATCAATTGAATAATTCCTGCTAGCCTGTCCATAACCAAGAAAAGAATCAATATTCCAGTTAATATACTTATAAAAATCGCATATTCTGGTCTATATTGTTTAAGCATTATTATTATTATAAGAGCAATTAAAGCAATTCCAATTATTTTGATAATTTCCATTACTTCTATCAACTCCTTTATAAATTAAATAATGTTCTTACTACATCAAATAACCCACTTATTTCTTTTATTACCATTGTTAAAACAATAACTAGTCCTGCTAGTGTTGTCATCATTGCTTGATCTTCCCTACCTGCTCTTACTAGAACTTGATATAATACTGCAACTAAAATTCCAATTGCTGCTATTTTAAATAATAAATCAATACTCATAAAATCCCCTCTTTATATTAATATAATTACAATTGCTAACCCTATAGTAGATCCTAGTTTTTTATATAGTTTTTCATTCTTTTCCTTTTCACTTCTAGCTTCTTTTATTTGTTTATTAAGCAATTCTTCTGTTACTTCAATTTGACTAATTTGCCCTTCTACATCTGTTGTTCCGTAATAATTTTGATAATGTCTTTACTGTTTGCTTATCTTCTTGATTTAAGTTTCCTTCTATCTCATTTACAGATTGTTCCCATGCTATTGATGCTGTTTCTTTTTTCATTTTTTCTTTTGCCTTTTCAAATAACATAGAAATTGTTTTACATGTATTTTGAGATATTTCATTAAATATTTCTGGTATTGGTTCATAAGTAAATTTTATTTTGCTTTTAAACATATTTAAAGCATTTTTCATTTCTTCTAGTTCTTCTAGTCTTAAGCTATATTTTTGAGATATGTATTTTCCTATTAAGGTTGAAGATAGAAATACAAAAAAAAGCATACAATATTTTATAAACTGCATTTTTTATCTCCTTGCATTTATTTTTAATATTATATGCTTCATATTTTATTTTAGAACTATTTTTTTATAATGTTATACCCAATCAAAAGAATTAATTAAACTTTCTGATTGTTTTTCAATTTCTTTTTCATCGTCTAAACAGTAACTAGATGATGTTATACATACTAAAGTATCTTCTTTTAAAATGTAATAATAATATAATATTCCTTCAGGTTCCTTAGAATATTTCATTCTAACTTTTACCATATCATAATTTTTGTCTGTTTTTCCAATGTCTATATTAAACTCATCTGGTCTTGCATCTTCTTGTGCAGCATCAAAAGTAGCTTCTAAACTCTTTTTTATATCTTCTGGACTTCTAATCATTGTTGTATCTATTTTATCATAAAATATATTGATTACTGCTGGATAAGATGAATAGTCTTCTTCTATTGCATTTTCATCTGATGATGGGAATGTATTTATATAACGATAGAAGTTCCATTCTTTTTCATATTGTGATTCTTCTTTTTCCCATTTTTTTCCTATTTCGAATTCAACTACATTGTCAGTAATTTTTTGTTTTGATATAAATATATTTGATGTTGTTAATACAATTGTAACTATAATTGCCACAACTAGTACAATAACTCCTATTATTCCTAAAGTTGAAAATTTTTTAGGTTTCATTTGTTTTGTTTCATTTTCTTCAGAATAGTAATATTTTCCTTTATATTTTTTTATAATTCCTAATTGTTTTAAAAATGTAAATTGTTGTTTTGCCATTACATCTTCTGTATCTGCTAAAACTTCTTCTTTTAACATTGCTTTTTCTTTGTTTACTGCCTCATATTTTGTAAATATTGGTTTTATCAATTCTATTGCTAATTTTTTTCTTTCATTTGTTTGTTCTGTATTATTAAGATCCAATTTAACTTCTTTTCCATCACTATTTGCTATTTGTTTTTTTAAGTTAGATGTAATTACACTTGCTCCTAAAATAGTAAATACAATTGAAATCATATAATCATGAACCATTGCTGATGAGAATTTAGAATCTTTATATAGCTCCATAATATGATTAATACTTACAGGTAGTCCCTTTTGTTGAATGATTAAGGCTGGTATAATTACTAATGTTGCAATTGTAACAATGATAATTGCTAATATCATTAAAATTGCTGGTACCCCTTTGCTCATCTTTCCTTTAAATAACTTATAACCATAAAATTCTCCTGCAGCAATTAAAACAGCTAGTATAGATAACATCATATTTCCATAAACATATACTAATACCCATGGAATTGTTGTTAAGATACCTCCTAATATTGCTCCTATTATTCCTGATGTGTAATTTCCTTCTTGTACATTATTTTGTTTTTCTTTTACTTCTTCTTCCAATCTTTTCAACTCCCTTTTATTTCTATTCTGCACCACCTGCAAAATGTTTTACATTTTTAGTTGTTCCATCTAATAATTTTAATGTAAATGTCTCTCCATCAAAACCTGTTATGTCATCTATTTTATAATCTTTTAATTCTTCATATATTTCATATTGGACATCAGCTGTATTTATTCTTAATAATTTTACTGTTCCATCTATTTTTATTACTAGATAGTGTATAGATGTATCTGTTCCTAAAGTCAATGATTTTATTCTTTTTACATTTGTGTCTATTTTAACATAATCTTCTTCAGATGGTAAAAAATACTTTATTGTGTCTATTTGTTTTGTGTCTAAATAATATAAATCTCCATTTGAAATCTTTGCCAAACATGGATTTTCGTTATTTATTTTAATACTATTATAGTCTATTGCAAATAAGTCTTCTGTAGGTATGTTTTCAATATTTTTATTTATTATTGTGTCATTTTCTTTTAAAATATGATAAATAAAAAAACTCATTAATATAATTGTTATAATTGATATTATAAGAAAAACTGTTAATAAATTGCTTTTTATCTGCTCATCTTTTTTAATTTTTTGTCCCCCCTTATCCAATAATTTTAAAATAACTTTATCATAAAATATTAAATTATGCAATAAAAAAATATATATTGTTATTTATTTTAATATTTTGCCTCCTCCTAAAACAATATCATCAATATAAAATACGGCAGATTGTCCTGGTGTAATTCTTTGAGCTGGATTATCAAATATAACCTTTATCAAATCCTTATCTATCATTTCAATTGTTGCTATATCTTCTTTACTTGAATATCTTGTCTTAACTGCAACTCTCATTGGCTCTTTTAGTTCATCAATTAACAACAAATTGATTTCATTAACATACATTTCTTTTTTTAAAATTTCAATTTGTGTACCTACTATAAGTTCGTTCTTGCTAGAATTAAATCCTATAACAAAAAGTGGTTCTTTATAAGAAATTCCAAGTCCTTTTCTCTGACCTATTGTATAATTATATAATCCATTATGTTCTCCTAATATTTCTCCTTTTAGGTTTACAATATTTCCCTTTTTAGGTTTTAAATTTGAATTATTTTCTAAAAATTTCTTATAATTTCCATCTGGTATAAAGCAAATATCTTCACTATCTGGCTTATTTGCCGTTTTTAAATTATTTGTTTTAGCAACTTCCCTTACTTGTTCTTTAGTTTCAAAATCACCTAATGGAAATAAAATTTTTCCTAGTAATTCCTTTGGAACACTATATAATACATAACTTTGGTCTTTTGCCTTATTATTTGACTTTTTCAGAACATATCTTTGATATTTTTCAGAATATTGTGTTTTAGCATAATGACCAGTTGCAATATATTCACATTCCATTTCTTTTGCTTTTTCATACATTGCTCCAAATTTCATGTATTTATTACATTCAATACATGGATTAGGTGTCCTTTGTTTAGAATATTCATTAATAAAGTTATCTATTACTTTAAATTTAAAATTTTCTTTTTGGTTATATGTAATATGTGGTATTCCAATTGAATTACATACATTTTTGGCATCTATATAAGTTTCTGTATTACAGCAACTACTTCCAGCAAATAGTTCTAGTGTAATTCCCATTACATCATATCCTTTTTCTTTTAAAAGATATGCAGATACAGAACTATCAACTCCTCCACTCATTCCTAATAATACTTTTTTATTTTCCATATAATTCCCCCTTAGTCAGTAAATCAGTCAATAGGCATGTTTCTTTTGACAGATTTACTGACCGCTTTAAAATATCTTCTATTGTATGCCAAGCAAGCAATGCACATTTTACTCTTGCTGGCATGTTAGAAATATTTTTAAAAGCAATTGCTTCTTCTAACTTTTTCAATTCTTCTTCATCTTTTATCTCTCTTTTAATCATTTCAATAAACGTTTTTACAATATCTTTTGCTTCTTTAATTGTTTTTCCTTTTAGTACATCAATCATTATAGATGTTGAACTTTGGGAAATTGCACATCCATGCCCTGAAAATGCCATATCTTCAATTATGTCTTTATTTTCTCCACCTAATTTAATTTCTATTTCTATTTCATCACCACAGTTTGGATTATGACCTTTTTTCTTAAAATCTCTTGTGTCTAATTTTTTCTTATTATATGAATTCATGCTGTGTTCCATTATTAAATCGTTATATATATCTGTTAAATCTTCCATTAAATTAACCTTTCTTTTTATATAAGTTTTCATCAACCTAATAATTTTATTTCTTAATATATTTTTTAAACATATCATATACTTTTTGGAGTCCAATAATTAGTGTATCAACATCATCTTTTGTATTATAAAAATAAAAGCTTGCACGACAAGTAGAATCAAATCCTAAAAATCTAAGAAGTGGTTGTGCACAATGATTTCCAGACCTAATACAAATACCTTGTGAATCCAAAACACTTGAAACATCATGAGGATGTACACCATTTATATTAAATGATATAACAGCTGAATGATTTTCTTCATTTGGAGTCATATACATTTCTAAAAAGTCCAATTTTGATAATTCTTGCCTTGCATATTTTACTAACTCTTTTTCAATTTCTTCTATTGTATCATATCCAATATTATTTATGTAATCAATAGCTGCTCCTAATCCAATTACGCCTTCTACATTTTGTGTTCCTGCTTCAAATTTATTTGGAAGTGGTGCATAAGTAGTATCTTGTTCATAAACATATTCTATCATATCTCCACCCATTAAAAATGGTTTCATGTTGTTTAAAATTTCTCTTTTTCCATATAACACCCCTATTCCAAGTGGAGCAAGCATTTTATGTCCTGAAAACACTACAAAATCTGCATCTAATTCTTGTACATCAATCTTTAAATGAGGAATACTTTGAGAAACATCTAATACAACAATAGCACCTTTTTTATGTGCATATTTAATTATTTCTTTGACATTATTTATTGTTCCTAATACATTTGATATATGACTAATACCAACAATTTTTGTTTTTTCTGTTATTTTAGTTTTTATCTCTTCTTCAGTAATTTCATAATTTTCATCAATATACATATATTTTAAATTGCTTTGTGTTTTTTTTGTTACATATTGCCAAGGTACTAAATTTGAATGATGTTCCATAATAGATAATACTACTTCTTCACCTTCTTTTAGGTTGTCTAGCCCATAAGAATAAGCTATTAAATTTAATGCTTCACTTGCATTTTTACAAAATATTATTTCTTCTTTATGTTTTGCATTTATGAATTTTGCTATTTTTGTTCTTGTGTTTTCATAAGCTTCTGTTGCTTCTATACTTAAACTATAAGCTCCTCTATGTGGATTTGCATTTGTTTTTTTATAAAATTTTTCAATTGCTTTTATTACTTGTTGTGGTTTTTGGGTTGTTGCTCCACTGTCTAAATAAGTTATTTTGTTGTTTTCTAAAAGTGGAAAATCTTTTTTTATTTGCTTTATATCCATCTATTATTATCCTTTCTGTGTTTTTATATATTTTTCTATTTTGTCATATATTTCATTCCAGCTTTCTACTCTTTCAATACTTCCAGCATCTATATTTTGATTCATTTTTGTTGTCATTAAATATGTTTTTATTCCATTTTCTTCTAATTCCTTACAGGTTTCATAACTATCTTCAATAAATATTTGTATATTATTTTCTAAGCAATATTCTAATTTATCTTTAGCATTGATTATCAACTTATCATAAGGAATATTATTATCTTCCAAGGTCTTTTTTGTAATACTTTCTGTATCACAATCTTTTATATTTAAAAGTCTTGCTGTTATAAACATTATTTTATTACCTTCATCTTTTAATTTTTTGATTGTTGTTCCTGCATTAGGCATTGGAGTACACTCTTCCAAAACACTTTTATAATATGTATCAAAAAAATCAAATTTAGTTTTATCATCCCATCCATATAATACTTTTAAATAATATCTATTTTTTATTAAACCTAAATTTCCATTTGTTCCTTTTCTGCCTAAAATTTGTGTATCAAAAATATCTGCATATTTTATCATTGAGTTAACTGTTATTACTGTTGTATCATCAATATCAATTCCTATTACCATTTTTTATCTCCTTACTTCCTACTTTAATTTAATTTATTATCTATTTCATTTATTATTTCATTCATCAATTTTTCATTTTTTATTTTCTCTAATATTTTATTAAAATTAGCCCTTACAATTAGTTTTACTGCTTCATTATAGCTTAAACCTCTTGACATTATATAAAATAATTGCTTATTATCTACTCTTCCAGAAGCTGTTCCATGATTTCCTTCCACATCATCTTCTGTGCATAAAAGCATTGGTAAAGCGATAGATTTTGCTTTATCTGAAAGAAGCATACAAAACTCATTTTCATTGCCTTTTGCTTTTTTGCAACCTTTTTTAAAATTAATTGTACCTTTAAAATTCTTTTTTGCATTTGCTTTTAAAGCACCTTGAACATCAATATCAACAAAAGATTTTTCTCCTCTTAGTTCTACAATATAGTTAATATCTTTTATTTGATTTTTTCCTCCTAAGTAAATTGTTTTTAAATCATTTTTACTATTTTCTCCAATTAAATTTGAGTAGTAGTTTGAAATGCTTTCTTTTCCTCCAATATCAATTATTTTATATTGCAAATTAGCATTATCATAAATTATATTTTCCATAGCTTCAAAATTAGTAGATTTCTCATTTAATAAATTTACAACAACTATATTCACATTTGAATTTTCTTTTGCAACTACTTTTATAATTCCATTATGAAAACATTTTTTTGTTGTAGTTGATTTATATTCTATTATGATATTTGTGTTAATATTTGAGTTAGCTTCAACCTCAATTTGATTGATTAAATTTAGATTATCATCATCAAAATTGTAGGTCATAAGAATATCTTTATTGCTTTGCAAATTAATTGCAATTTTATTATTTGCCATTTCTTTTATGTTTTGCTCTAAAATATCACCATTGCCATATACTAATTTTGAGTTTGTAATATTTTTGCTAATTTTATCTATTCCTTCAATATGAACATTTTTGAATTCTTCTACTTGTTCTGGTATTTCTATGTTTTCTAGTTTTATGTTATTTATTAGAAAATTTCTTGATGTTCTAATTGGTGTTTCATTTAATGTCATATTTTATCCAATACTCCCTTCTAGTTCTAAATTAATCAAATTGTTCATCTCAACTGCATATTCAACAGGTAACTCTTTTGAAATAGGAGCTGCAAAACCTCTTACAATCATTGCTTTTGCATCTTCTTCTGATAGTCCTCTACTCATTAAATAAAATATTTCTTTATCACTTATTTTTCCTATTTTTGCTTCATGTGAAAATTCTACTTCATCTGTTCTAATATCATTTACTGGTATTGTGTCAGATTTAGAAATATCATCTAACATTAAAGATTCGCAACTAACACTACATTTAGAATTTTTAGCATTTTCTGATATTCTAACTAATGACCTATATGTACAAGCTCCTCCATTTTTTGATATTGATTTTGAATTTACTACTGATGATGTATTTTCTGCATTATGTATTACTTTAAATCCTGTGTCTAAATCTTGTCCTTCTCCTGCAAATGTAATTCCTGTATATTCTGTTTTTGCACCTTCTCCATTTAATATGCTCATTGGATATAACATTGAAACTTTAGATCCAAATGAGCCTGTTACCCAGTCTATTTGTGCATTTTTTCCTACAATTGCTTTTTTCGTATTTAGGTTCATCATATTTTTTGACCAATTTTCAATTGTTGAATATCTTAAATAGCTATTATCTTTTACATATAATTCAACACATCCTGCATGAAGATTTACTTTATTGTATTTTGGTGCAGAACATCCTTCTATAAAGTGAAGTTTTGCATTCTTTTCTACTATTATTAAAGTATGTTCAAATTGTCCTGATTCTGGTGAATTTAATCTAAAATAAGATTGTAATGGTATTTCTAATTTTACGCCTTCTGGAATATATACATAAGACCCTCCTGACCATACTGCTGCATGTAGTGCAACAAATTTATGGTCATTTATAGGTACACATTTCATAAAATGTTCTTTTACAATTTCTGGGTATTCTCTTACTGCTGTTTCCATATCTGTGTAAATTACTCCCTGTTTTATTAAATCTTCTTTTATACTATGATATACAACTTCTGAGTCATATTGTGCTCCAACTCCTGCTAAAGATGTTTTTTCTGCTTCTGGTATTCCTAATTTATCAAATGTGTTTTTTATATCTTCTGGAACTTCTTCCCAAGTAGAATTTAATTTTGATTTTGGTTTTACATAAGTTGCTATTTCCTCCATTTTTAATTCTGATAAATCTGGTCCCCAAGTTGGTAATTCTAATTTATTATATGTTTCTAATGCTTTTAGTCTTATTTCTAACATCCATTTTGGTTCATTTTTTTGTTTTGATATTTCTTTTACAATCTCTTCATTAAGACCTTTTTGCATTTTGAAATCATAATTGTCTTCATTTTTGAAGTCATATATATTTCTATTTACATCATCTATATCTGTTTTGCTCATTTAATTTCCTCACTTTTTATTTATATTGACTATATCCAATTTCCTCAATTTCTTCAGCAAGTTCTTGTGTTCCTGTCTTAACAATTTTTCCATCAACTAAAATATGTACATAATCAACATTTAAATTATGTAAAATTTTAGTGTTATGTGTAATAATTAAAACTGCATTTTGTTCATTTTTGTACATATCTATCCCTTTAGATACTGTTTTTATACTGTCCACATCAAGACCAGAATCTGTTTCATCTAATATTACAAGTTTTGGATTTAATATTAGCATTTGTAAAATTTCGTTTTTCTTTTTTTCTCCTCCTGAAAATCCTACATTTAAATCTCTATCTATTAACTTTGGATTCATGTTTAATTCTTCCATATATTTTTTTACTTGCTCTTTAAATTCAAATATTTTAACTGGCTTGTTTTCTATTTTATTTTTAGCATATTTTAAAAAGTTCATAGTTGATATTCCTGGTATTTCTTCTGGTGTTTGGAAGGACATAAATATTCCTTTTTTTGCTATTTTATCTGTACTTAAATTATTTATATTTTCATCTTCAAATTCAATTGTTCCTTGTGTTTTAGTATATTCTGAACTATTAAAAATAACATTTGCTGTTGTTGATTTTCCTGCTCCATTTGGTCCCATAATTACATGAATTTCTCCAGGTTTGATTGTTAAATTTAGTCCTTTTAAAATTTCTTTTTCTCCTGCTTTTACATATAAGTCTTTTATCTCTAATAGTTTATCCATTTTATTTTCTCCTTTATAATCATACTAAATTAGTAGGAATTATATCATATATTTCCTACTAAGTCAATGTTTCATATAAAATGTAGCTTTCTGAATCTACTAACTTAAACATATATTTTAAAATGCTTTTTTGATTATTGTGATAAATCTGCTAATGTTTTACTATCAATATATTCATTTATTACATTATCTAATCCTTGCCAAAAGCCAAAAGTTTTACAATTTTCTTTTTTAGTACATTCTTCTCCACTAATACAAGCAATTGGTGCTAAATCTCCTTCTGTTGCTCTTAGAATGTCTCCTACAGTATATTCTTCTGGTTTCTTTGATAATTTATATCCTCCATTATTTCCTCTTGCAGTTTCTAAATATCCTGCTTTATTTAACATAGCAACAATTTGTTCTAAATATTTAATTGAACTTTCTTGCCTTATTGCAATATCTTTTAAAGATATAAAATCCCCACTATTATGCGTTGCTAAATCTATCATAATTCTTAGAGCATATCTTCCTTTTGATGATATCTTCATTTTTTCCTCCCAATTATTTACTTTTTAACAGGAATAAAATTCTCTGCAAATTTATATTTATCTCTATTTTGAATATAGAAAAAACCTATTATAGAAAATATTACTGCTCCAATAAAATTTACTAGTAAATCTTTCATTGTGTCTATAATTCCTATATCCAAATATCCACCATCTATTGTTGTTTCTATAATTTCTCCATCTTTGTGGCTATATATTACAGTTTTATTAATATTATCTACAACAATAGGCTTATTTTTTCCTTCTGGTTCTAGTGTTACTGTGGATATTGTTTGAATTACTCTATCTTTTTGCATATCATATTGAAATAATTGATCTGCTCCAAATTCGAAAAATTCCCATAATATACCAATTGTCATAGAAAAACAAAAAGCTACTAGTGCTACAAAAATTGGTGATAAATTAATATGAAATTTCTTTGAACTATTTAATATATCTATTAATGAAAATCCTATTGCAGCACATAAGAACCCATTAATAGTATGTAATAATGTATCCCAATATTTAAAAGTACCATAAAAATTCTGTATTTCTCCTAGTATTTCTGCTGAAAATATAAATAATAAAATTATTATTTCTAGTACATCTGGTATTTCGATTTTTAACTTTTTATTAATAAAATATGGTATTGTAAATAGGCATAATGTTAAAAAACATAAAAATACACTTGAAAAATCTCTTCTTACAAAACGTAATATCATAATTAATATAACAAGTGCTCTTAATCCTAAATACCATACTAAACTTGATTTTTTATTATTTTTATAAAATTCTTTTATTTCTTTTACCATTTTCTTTCACCTTTTATTATTTATATCACAAAATCTAAAAAAAGAATAGATGTTACTATTCTTTTTTTATTATTATGTATTTGCTGATGTATTATTTCCATCAAATGGAATAAATTTATTAACTATACTTTGTTGTTCTACTCCTTCTGTTTTAAAAGTCATAAATGATGTATTTATTTTGTTGTCAATTTGTTCTTCTATTTCATCTTGGTTTGCATGTTCTGCTAGAACTAATTCACTTATTAAAATTTGTTTTGCATTATTAAGCATTTTCTTTTCTCCTGTAGATAGGCCTTTTTCTTTTTGTTTAAAGCTTAAATTTCTAACTACATCTGCAACTTCATATATATCTCCACTTTTCATTTTATCCATATTATCTCTATATCTTTTATTCCAATTTTTTTCCATTTGTGTTTCATCTTCACTAAGTACACTAAAAACTTTTTCTGCTGATTGTTTATCTATAATATTTCTTACTCCAACTTCTTCTGCTTTAGCAATTGGTATCATAACCTTTACATTGCTTGGCATTTTTAAAATGTAATAAGATTGTTTCTCTCCTAAAATATCTTTTTCTTCTATTGAATCTATTGTACCTGCTCCATGCATTGGGTATACAATTTTGTCTCCTACATTAAACATGTAAGTCACTCCTTTCTGTTTTTTCAGCAAAAAAATATTATAAAGTTAAGTCAAGAAAACATAACTTTATTGGATTTTTTAACCATATTTATTATACATCAAAAAACATAAAAAGTCAAAGCTTTTATTTTGACTTTTTATGTTTTATAGGCTAAAAAGCCCTACATTTCAATTAAAAATTCTTTTATATTTTTTATTGACTTCATATTCTATTATCTATTTATTTGTAGAACCAAATCCTCCTTTTCTTTCTCCTTCTGCTACATCTCCATCAACTACAAAATATTTTTGAAAAACTGCTTGTCCTATTGCTTCTCCTTTTTTTATCGTAATGTCTTCATCTTTTATATTATAAAATGCAAACATAAAATGTCCATCATTATCTGGATTTTCATAATAATCTTTGTCTATAACTCCTACACTATTTGCCATTATTAACCCTTTCTTTTTTGGATTAGAACTTCTATTATATAGCATTAAAACTTCATCATCTTGCATATATGCTTTTAATCCTGTCTTTACTATAGTTGGTGCTATTCCTTTCTTAAAACTTGGAATTACTACATCTTCTGCTGCTTCTATATCATATCCAGCTGAATATTTTGTTTTTCTTACTGGTAGATTTATTTCTTTATCTTCAAATCCTTTTGCTACTTCAAATCCTCTAATTTTTTCCATTTTATTAACTACTATATTTTTATTATTTTTTCATATTTATTTTTAATTGTCAAGTACTACTATTAAAAGC